>DAOUBX010000085.1:0-42753 GCA_034432445.1 Anaerolineales bacterium | reverse complement strand
CCGGGCATTTGGATTCTGGTTTGCAAACGTGTCTGCGAAGCCAACCTAGGTCGCAAATCGCCTACAAATGCCCGGCACCTGAGCAGTTACGCCAATAGAAAGTAAGCTGTTGTGATGCATCAAACCAGTTTGACGCGGGCTGCCAACAACATAATTTCGCAAAGCCTGCAACTGCGCAAGGACCAGAACCTGCTGATCTTCGCCGACCCTGGATCGTTGGAAGTTGCCAACCTGGTGGCGGAGACGGCGCAGCGCAGAGGCGTCGCGGCCACGATCTTCTTCGTGCCCTACCTGTTTCAGGCGCAGTTTGGGATCAACGAGAGTCTACCCCTGCCGGTGGAAGCCGCCATTCGCGAGTGTGACGCTGTGCTCAGTTGCCTGTCGGACCGGCCGGAGTACTTGGCTTACCGCCGTCGCGTGCTGCGCACAAGCTGGAGCCGGCGCATCAAGATGGCTCATGCGCCCGGCCTCACGCTGGACATTCTGCGCCTGGCCGACGCCGACTACGACTGGATCCGTGAGCGTTGCCAGCTGTTGGCGACGGCGCTCGTTCTGGGCCACCACGCCGAGATCATCACCACCGACAGCCAAGGCCACGCCCACCGGCTGGAAGCCGAGATCGCCGGCTGGGAGTTCACCCCGGGCATCTCGGATGGCATCATCGGCGACGGCACATGGGCCAACCTGCCGCCCGGCGAAACCTTCATCATCCCCCCTGATGCCAACGGCGAGATCGTAGTCAACGGCTCCCTGCCCGGCAAGGTGCTCCAACCGGGCGAAGAACTGGTGTTGACGTTCAAGAAGGCTAGGTTGGCGGCCATGCACCCGCCGGATGGCCCGGCGGCGCAGCACTTGCGCGCCACACAGATCGCCCACGCCGAGAGCCTGGGTGACCTGGACTGGTGTAACCTGGCCGAGATCGGCTTCGGCGTCAACCCGGTGGTGGAGCAGCTGACCGGCATTGCGCTTGTGGACGAGAAGAAGGCCGGCACAATCCACGTGGCTTTGGGCGACAACCATAGTCTGGGCGGCAACGTCGAGTCCGCCATCCATTGCGACATGGTCATCGAGGGGGCCACCGTGCGCGTGGACGGCAAGCTCCTGTTGCAAGACGGTCAATGGCTGGTCAACGAGGCGGATTGGCGGCCCGACCATCGCACCGTGAGCTTACCCGCCGGCTGGTGGGCAAGTGTCCACGAGATCCGACGCAGCGGCGCCCGCGCCGAACGCAGCGGCGAAGGGTTGGTGCGCCAGTGGAACTCTGGCCCTGGCCGCTGGGACAGCACACCCGTAGGCGCCGAAGCCACCGCGCGCCTGGCTGCCCGCATTTACCAGGCCCTGCCTAACCACGGCGCCTCGCTCAGCCGACAAGAGCTGGTGGACTGGGCGCAGCGCCACGACATCGACGCGTCGACGGTGGCGGCCGTGCTGTGGGTCATGCGCCAATACGACCTGGTGCGGCTGCCTGGGGAGCAGACGTCATGAGCACAAGCAGCAGCCCGTCCTCGGCGCGATGGCGACAGCAATTGCCGGAGTTCTTGCAGTTCTTGGAGAACTCGCTCGGCTATCGCGTGCGCTTGCGCGAAGAAGTGCTGGGCTACGCGATCTATTTCGTCGATTTCTCGGCCTGGAAGTTGCGCTTCTCCGACCGCACGCCGGTGATCTGGGTGCGCGACGCAGATCTGACAGCCTTGCCCACGCGCGAGCTGATACAAAGCCTGATGGAAGTGGTGCGCACCCGCAACCTGGCCGAGCGCAACCCCATCGTACTGGTGCAGGGGACGGGCCAGGAGCTGCGCAGCGGGCTGACCACGAGCCAGGCGCTGCCGCTTTTGGTGTTGGACGCGGAGGATCAGCACGCGGTGCGCGAATCGCGCCGGCCGAGCGGTGAGCTGCTCGACCGGCTGAGCGCGCAGCTCGATCTCTCGCTGTTGGCGCCCTACGAGACGAGTAAGCCGGTGAGCGGCTCCCGCTTCTTCGGTCGCGAGTTCGAGATCCGGCGCATCCTGCAGGGCGGCGACAGCAACTTCGCCATCATGGGCATCCGCCGCATCGGCAAGACTTCGCTGATGCGTGAGGTCGAGCGCCAGCTGCGCGAACAAGCCCAGGAGACCGGCGACGAGAACGCACAGCAGCGCATCCTGTTCATGGATTGCAGCGCCATCAACGCACCTGAGCACTTCATCCAGGAGGTGGTGCGCAAGCTGCGGCCGCAAGAGCTGAACCGCCTGAGCAGCAAGCAGTTCCCCATCTTCTTCCCCGACTTCCTGCACCGCATGGCGCAGCGCTACAGCGGCCCGCTGGTCTTTTTCCTGGACGAGTTCGACAAGCTGCTGACCTGGCACTATGAGGACGACAGCCTGCTAAATGCGTTGCGTGCCTCCAGCAACATGGGCCATTCCCGTTACATCGTCGGCGGCTTCCGCGAGGTCATGCGTGCTTTCAGCAACCTGGACTCGCCGCTTTACAACTTCGCCCGCCCCATCCGACTCAAGGAGTTCAGCCGCGAGCAAACCGCCGCGCTCGTGGTCGGCCCACTGGAAAACTTGCGCGTGCGCTTCGAGCGCCGCAACGACGTGGTGGATCGCATCTACGACGAGACGGCCGGCCAGCCCAACCTGATTCAGTTCTACTGCAGCATCCTGGTGGAGCGACTCGACCGCAGTCGCAGCCGGGTGATCTCGCCGGAGAGCCTGTTCGACGTCTACGACAACGAAGACTTCCGCGCCTTTGTGCTCAGCACCTTCATGGACAACACCACGCACCTGGAGAAGGCCATCGTTTTTGCGCTGATGGCCGACCATGGCGCCGACCAACCCTTTGGCGTCGAGACCATCGACGCCGTGCTGGAACGGCGCGGGCTGGGCATCGCCTTTGCCGAGCTCGACCACGCCTGTCGTAACCTGGAGCTGGCCGGCACCTTCACTTCGAAGGGCAAACAACTCCGCTTCGCCACCCCCGTCTTCCCGCGTATGCTCAGCGAGAACTACGACGTGGACTATTTGTTCCGCAAAGTCGTGGATGAGGGGATTTGGTGAGTCCAGGTTCTTTGGCTCACGAGGACGGGTTGCCGGATAACTCGCCCGTGGATCTGTCGCACCTCGATTAGAGATCGGTGCTTTGCCGGCGGAATTGGCGCGTTGCTCGGCGGCTATCTATGACTACTCCTGAAGCCCTTTGGCGCATCGTCCCTTACAGCGGCGACTCCCCTTTCAAAAAGGTGCGAGTGCGTGATGAGGCGCGTGTGCAAGCTGTGCTGCGCCATTTGCAGGCCGGTGAGTGCGTCGCGCTGCTGGGCCCGCCCTTGTGCGAAAAGAGCCGGCTGTTGGGGGATGTCGCCGCCGACTTGCACGCCACCGGCCGCTATCTGCCCCTGACCGTGGATCTGTGGCGAGCCTATTCCACGGACGAAGAGAGCTTCTTCACCAGCGTCACCCATTTGATGGGACACGCCCTGGGTGCCGACCACACTGCGCGGCCGGCTGTGGTGACCGACGCCCGCAGCTTTCAGAACTATCTGGCCGCATTGCTGGATGCTCCGCCGGCCGGCCGCGACACAGCCCCCGGTCACCTGGCGCTGCTCATCGACCACCTGCAAGCGCTGCCCCACGACCTGGTACACAGTCTGCTGCTGGCCCTGCGCGCGACGTTCATGGAGCGCGCTGTAGATGCGCCCCGGCAGCTCGTGGCCGTGGTCACCGGCGGCATGAACCTGGTGGGGCTTTCTGCTGGCCCTACCTCCCCCTTCAACATCGCCAAGCCGGTGGTGGTCACGGCCTTGACGGCTGAGCAAAGCGAGGCTCTGGCTGCGGCTACGCTGGATGCGCTCGGTTGCCCGGTCTCAGCCGAGGCCCTGCAGCGCATCACCGAGTGGGGCGGCGGCGATTACTACCTCATCCCGCGGCTGTGCACCTGGTGCACGGACATCGTCCGTCACCATCGGCACCCGCGCATCACGCGCGTTGTGGTTGACCGGGCCGCCGAACGCGTGCTGCTCAGTGAGAAGCCGCAGGCGCCGATTCGCGAGGCCATCCGCATGATCGAGGAAGACCCCGATACCGTGCTGGATGTGCTGCACCTGCTGGAGCAGGGCACCCTGCCCCGCACCCGCGCCCGCCAGATGATCACGCGCACGGGCACGGACCGGTTGCAGCTCTCCGGCGCAGCGGTGCTGGTCGAGGGCCACTACCGGCTCAAGAACTTGGCCTTTCGCCTCGCCCTGGCTCGCCATTTCACCCCCGACCGCGTTGGCCATATCCTGCGCATCGCCGGCCGCTGGCAGGAAGCCATCGACTACTTGGCGCCGCTGGTCACAGGGGAGCAGTTATCGGTGACCGGTGATCGGTTATCGGTAAACGGTGAGCAGGCGCCAAGAACCGATCGCCGTTCTCCGGCTACCGATCACCGTTTACCGTTTACCGAATACAGAGCGCCGAGCGCGCGTCTTCAACTGCTCGAGGCCATCGTCCAGTCGATCTACGCCACCGACTCGCTGGAGCGCGCTTATGAAGGGCTGGCGAGGGGGCTGCGGCTGGGCTTTGGGCTACCGGAGGTCACCATCTATCGCGCCAGGCCGGCCGTGAGCCAACTGGAGTTGGTCTACCCGCAGCGTCCTCCATCCGAACAAACGGCCAGCATCGACCTGCACGACCCGGACTGCGTCGAGGCGCAGACTTTTCGCTATGGCAACTACGCGCTGCGCGGCAGCGCCGACGAGGCGCGTCTGGTGGCGGCCCTCGTGGGCAGCCAGCGCCCCCTTGGCGTGCTCAGCGTGGAGCGCTATGTCCAGCAGCGCGACCCGCACGAGCAGCCGGCCGAGCTGCCCGACCTGTTGCGCTTCCTGCGCCACGCCGCCAGCGCCATCGAGAACGTTACCGTGCGCGCGGCCTACCGCCGCATCGGCCAGGCCGTGCTGAGCGCCAGCACGGTGCAGCCCACCCTCAGCCAAGTGCTAGAGGCCGTGTCAGAAGCGCTGGGCTGCGACTGCGCTGCGCTGTATCTGCTCGACGCCGCGCAGGACCACTTGGAGATGGCCGCGGGTGTGGGTAAGCCATGGAACGCGGAGTGGCCCGCCCTGGCTCGCATCGACCGCCGCAGCCGGCACCCCGCCGCTGCCTGCCTCGTAGATGGCCGCATGGCCGTGGTGCGCGGCACGGACGAGCGCTTGCCTGCGGCGTTCGTCGACCGCTACAACTTGCGCGGCCACGTCATGGTCTACCTGCCTCTGCTGGCGGCCGGCGATCCGCTGGGCGCGCTGGAATTGGGCTACGCCGGCAGCCTCAAGCTGGCCCTCACCGAGGAAAGCCGGCGCAGCCTGGCCGCGTTTGCCGACCAGGTGGCCATCGCCGTGCACAACATGCAGCTCTTGCGTCGCACCGACGAAGCCCTGGCGCGCAAGGTCGAGGAGATCACCGTGGCGCAGCAGATTCAGCGTGCCATGTTGCCGCTCCACAACCCCGACGTGCCCGGCTGGCAGTTCGCCACCGTGTACGAGGCGGCGCGCATCGTGGGCGGCGACTTCTACGACTTCTACGAGCTGCCGGGCAAGCCCGCGCGGCTGGGGGTGGTGGTGGCCGACGTGGCCGATAAGGGGGTGCCCGCCGCGCTGTTCATGGCCCTCAGCCGGACGATCATGCGCACCACAGCCCTCAGCGGCCGCGGCCCCGGCTCAGCCCTCTTGCGCGCCAACGAGCTGATCCTTAAAGACAGCGCGAGCGACCTATTCCTGAGCGCGGTCTACGCCGTGATCGAAGTGCAGACCGGCCGCGTGATCTACGTCAACGCCGGCCACAACCGGCCCTTGTGGTATCGGGCGGCCACAAGGACGGTAGAAGAGCTCACCGCGCGCGGGGTGATATTGGGGATTCTGGAGGAGATCGCGTTGGAGGAACAGCGCATCGACCTGGCGGTCGGCGATGTGCTCGTGCTCTACACCGACGGCTTGATCGAGGCTGTGAGCGCAGGGGGAGAGGAATTCGGCAAAGAGCGGCTGATGGCCGTGGTCGCTGCGCACGCCGCGGGCAGCGCGGCCGACCTCCAGGCCGCCATCCTGGCCGCCTACGCCGCGTTCACCGGCGGCGCGGAGGTGGTGGATGATGTGACGTGTGTGGTGGTGAGGAGGGAAGAACAGAGCTGACCTAGCGCAACCCGGCCTCGTGCAGCAACGCCGCGGCCCAAGCAGCGTCCTCCTCGTCCAAAGGCGGCTCCGGCTCGCTGCGGTAGTCGATGCGCAGGTCGTAGCCGGCACGGTCGTAGAGCGCGTGCAGCAGATCGTTGAGCGCCACAAGCGGCTCCTCCTCTCCCTCTTGCAGCGGCAGCGGAAAAGCGGGGATCGGATCGCGCACGCTGAAGTAGTGGAGATCGGCCCAGGGTCGTGTGTGCCCGCGACTAACCAGGATGCGGTAGTGCGCCGACTGGCTCTCGTTGGACGTCACCGTGGGCTGGCCGCCGCGCAGCAGGTCGATCTCAACCAGGTTGGTCAGGCTGTCCAGCACCCGCCGGCGCTTACGTTCGTAGAGGTCACGGCCCTCGCCCGGGACCTTGTTGGCAGGTGACAGCATCTCCAGCACTGTCACCACCCGATCGTCCCGCCCTCGGATTTCCAGATACGTCTCGCGGGCCAGGTCGGGCAGGGGGAGCTCCACCGCGACAACCCCGGCGCGGCGCGGCTGAGGGCGGGTCTCATAACGCACCGCCGGCTCGTTCAACCGCGTGACGGTCAGATCCGGCCGGCCGGCGAAGGTCAGCGCGCTCGCTTCATAGCTGTAAGTGCGCTCCTCGACCGCGATCACATAGCGCGGCCGCAGCCGTGGAGCCAGGTCGTCGCGTAACGCGGCGATCAAGCTATTGTGCACATCCGGCCAGAGCCTTGGCTGTTCGAGATAGGGGTCCATTCCAGGGAACGGCGTGGGCATGGGGCGATCTCCTATGGGAACTTTCCGAACCAGAGGCTTTGGCGGGTGCTCCACAGAGTCAAGTCAAGGGATGGCTTTTCTACTGAACAGATAGCCATCCGGTCGGTGGCCATTCTTGTCCCCACCGTTGAAGACGTTCACAGAGCACAGATGCCAAGATAAGCGCACGGCGACCCTGGGGCGACTGTTCTCCTGCCAATGCGGCAACAAAGACGGCGTTCAACAGCAGACCCCAAAGGTATTCGCGGGCGTCTTCGTAGTGGGTGCTGTAATACGCCAACCTCCTCAAACCCGCTATTGTGAGTAGTGCCTTTCTCGCATACGAGTCATCAACCAAAAGAGGGGACTCCGGTGACTCAGGATTGCTCAAAGCTGCTAAAGATACGGCCAATCGGAAGAAGGGAAGGGGATCAGCATCGAGAAATGGGGTTAGCCGGGTGCTAATGTCTAGTTCGAGTTCGATGAAATCGCGCAGGCGATGCCCAGATCCTGTTCTTTCGAAGTCGATCGTCCAGGAATGCTCTCCATCAACGAACAGGTTCTGCCCGTGCAAATCACCGTGGGTAATAGCCAGACGCATGTTCTGAAACAGACTCTCGTCCGCGTGCTGAAGTACCCAAAGCACAGGATTGACCAAGGTGCAGGGTAAGCCTGGTATAGAGAGCATCTCTTGACAAGTGTCAAGCCTGTTGAGATGTTTCTTGAGATGGAAAACATGATCGTAGCGCTGGACAAGCGGGGTATGACGTCTGCATGGCCTACTCCTGTCATAGAAGCGCGCCCACACCTGGCCGAAGAAGTGCCCCAGCGGCTTCAGAATACATTCAGGGCTTTCCTGCTGACTATAAAAGGCGTGGAATGAAGGTAACGCTTCAACAGACGACCCCAGAAAACTGTAAGCAGCTCCGCCAAGCTCCCAGAACTCTGCTGTTCTGTAGATTTCGGCGCGGAATCGACCACCGAGGCGACCGTTTACCTTCTGGTAGTTGGTGAATTCGGTGCGAATTTGCCTGGCAGGAGCCAGTTTAACCACCACAGGTTCCCAATCATCAACATGAGCCCTCAACACGACTGAATGTCTACGACTGGCGGCGGGAGCGATAGTCGAGTTTTCTGCGAGAGGTAGTAAAGCGATCCTTCTGCCTTGGGGAAACAAACGGCGGACCACAGTTCGGACTAAATCAAGCGGCAGGTTCGCATCTCGACCAAACAGAGCATGCATAATGTCCTTCTCGGTAAGACTCCTGAACTGTGGGGACCTGCACCGAAAGCCGTCCTGACGAGCGTTCCTTCTGACTTGTTCTAGGAGGTTCTGGGGGCTTTCGCCCTTGCTTATCCAGGCAATTGCGCTGGTTTGAGCTATTCTGCGGGAAAGCTCGTGCGAAAGGTAAGAGGAGTAGAGAATTCCGTGGGCTGAACGAAGAGTAGTCAACAACTTCAGGCCGCTTACATCTGCAGTATTCCGGTCATTCTGAAGGCGCAGATCAACGATCGCAATGTGAGGACGAAACTGCCGGCCGCATGCTCGTGCTGAGGCAATCAGCTTGGCGCCGGTACCTGGTACAACCCGCACGACATACCCCTCTGGTTGCAACATTTCCAAGAGGTTATCGCAGGCTATGGGATCGTTGTCGACAACTAAGACTCGCAGATCGGTCATCTAGTAGCAGTCCGTTGCCCAGAGCCGGAAGGTAGTTGGAAAGCGAAGCACGAGCCTTCTCCATGATCGCTCCAAACTAAACGGGCGGTACCGCCATGTTGTTCTAGGATGAACCTGACAAGCAGTAAGCCTCGGCCCTGCGTACCATCCGAACGTGGAATGGGCTGACTGAAAAGCAGAGGCTGAACCTCGGCCGGAACACCCACGCCCGTGTCCTGCACGTTTATCTCAACCATTGCGCCAACGCGTGAGGTGCGGATGACGATGCGTCTTGGTCTGTGAGGGGGCAGATCAGCCAATGCTGCGATAGCGTTATGCAGGAGATGGCGCAGAACACGTCGCAGCCACTGTTCGTGCATGCGCACCGAAAGCCCTCGCTTCTGCGCTTCATAGCGAAAATCGACGTCTGGGTGTTTTCTTTGTAGGTCTTCGATCTCCTGAGAAATCACGTTATCCAAACGCGAAAGCGGCACGAGCTGCTCTAGCTTGGAACCTGGCAAAGCCGGCCCTTGTGGTAACTGATGAAGCAAGAACAACGTCTCCGCAGCCTCATCGATCTGAACGAGTTTGGCGTGGATGTTCGGCGCCAATTCCGGCTGCTGCCGAAGCAGATAGACGGCGCGCCGAATGGCGCCAACTTCGTGAATAACGTCGTGAGCTATGTCTGCACCCCAAGCGCCCATCAACGCCAGGGCATGGGTTCGATTTAGCTGTTCCGTCTGTGCCTGATTCTTCATCACGATGACGGCCATCTCAGCCAGTCCTCTAAGAGCCATCTCGTCATCCTCGTCAAAAGCTGCCAGTTCATCGCTTTCGAGGCTCAACACTCCCATAATGCGGCCGTTGTCGAGAAGGGGTACGCTGAGTTCAGAGCGCGTCGAGGGGTTGACGCCTACATAGTCAGGGTCATCGACCACCGAGTCTACTCGCTGGGCTTGCCCCGTGAGAGCCGTGCGCCCTGTGATGCCAATTCTCATTCGGGAGCTTACCGAGGGGCCGATGGCGCGACGATCACCTAGCTGCCTTCGCAACTGTGCAAGTGCACTCGTCGGATACACACTCTCAAAAGAGAGCTCCATCGCTGTGTCGTCGTAAAGCTGGATCACACCGAAGTTGGCTTTGGGACCGTGAGCACAAGAAATGCTTTCGACCGCCTGTGCAACGATGCGGTCCAAGATAGCCTTGCGATCACCGGCAAAACCAGTAACAACCGCTTTGCTAGCTTCGTGCAGGGCCTGCCAGTGCTGGTTACGCCGCTTGATCGCTTCATAAAGCTCGGCTCGATGCACTGCAAACGCAGCTTGGCTGGCAAAAATATTCGTTAACTCGATTTCCTCGCGCGTAAATGAGCGCTGACCGTTGCGGTCGTAGATGCTCAAATACCCGATCAGTTCACCTTTCATGGTGAGCGGTGTGCGCAGAACTTCATACAACCCTCCTGACTCCAGCAGGTGCTCGTCGCCAACCGGGCACTGCCGCAATACGTCCGCCGTTAGGGAGGTAGAGTGTTCCCTCAAGCGTTCCGTGATCTCGATTACCCTTGCAGGAAGGTGATGCTTTTCGCTGTAAGCTGACGGAAGACCCCAGCTATCTCTGACCACCATGCTCTGTCGCATTCGGTCCCACAGCATCACACTAGTGGCCGGCGCGTCAAAAACCCGCGCTGCGCGTTCGACGATGATGGATAACACCTGCTGTAGCTCAAGTACTGTCAGAAGCGCTGAGGAAGTCTCCTGAATGCCGTCCAGCTCACGACGCCGTCTCTCTCCAGCTCTCACCCCCAACGCTACCAGTTCCACGATGCTTGCTAACGCCATCCCATCTGCCGCTAAGTAAGGGCCTAAATCGGCATTCCGTTGATTACAGATGCCAACGATTCTGAGTTGCGCCGCGGTCTGCATTGTCGCCAGGACTACCGACACCGCTTGGAAAATCTCCAACCCCTTTATGCCAGGAGGGTCAGGTTCACCCAGCGGATCGATGACCTTCACTTGTCCCGTGTCCACCAATTCATCCAGGACTGGCGAAGATAGGATGCGTTTCCCAATAAGCTCAGTCTGTGGCCACGCAGCAGTGATCTCAAACGATCTGGTTCCTGTTCCATCGTCAGCGTGTTGCAAAGCAACGAAAGCGTGCTGCGCGCCAAGAGCAACGGCCAAGTCGGGCAGCATTTGACCGAGCACTGTGTCAACATCTAGCCCGGTCTGCTCAAGCGTCCTTATCGTTTCGATGGCGCCCGTCAACGCCAACAATAGGTTGTGATATCGTCTTGCGTCACGAGCAGAGTCGCTTAGCGGAACACGCAATGAGTGAGGCATAGGGATTATTCCTTGAGCAAGGAGTTGATAGTGCTCAGAATCTCCCGGAACCGATAGGGCTTCCTCATGTAGGCTTGAGCCAGTCGATGGTCTCTTAACTCAGAGTTGATCGAGTCAGTGGCTACTGCTGAAAGAACAATCACCGGAACATTTGCAGAGGTTCCAACGCCTGGTTCTGCACAGAACTCACCCGCGCGCAAGCGACGCAGGAACTCCAAGCCGGTCTTAACCCAAGGCACGTTGTCGAAATGGATGTTCTCGACTTCGTCGCCCCTAGCATTGGGGCTTCGCGGATGGATCATGATGTCCACAAGAACCAGATCGAAACGCTCATGGCGCAGACGCTCGGGCAGGGTTGCGTCAGCCGTGAGCTCCACCTCATAGTCGTACTCTTGTTCCAGGTGTTCCTTCAGATCACGCATGCTCTCGAAATCTTCATCGAACATCAGGATCTTTCTGTGGGCGTTCTCCATGGTGGCTGTCATCTCTCTTTCTGATGGATGGGGATAGCAATCGAGAATATCACGCGGTAAGCGGGGCCCAGTCGGCGCTGGATTTGGGTTGGCTTGCACGTGAGCTCGATACTGCCGCAATGGGCTTCGATTACAGCGCGCGTCTCCCACAGTCCCAAACCACTCCCGGGCAGACGACCCATCTTGGCTGCTGTCAAACCCCGACTGCCTTGCTCAAAGACGCGCTCTCGATCTTCAAGGCGGATTTCGTCACCTATGTCGTCGACCTCGATAATCGCCCTGGCATTCGCCAGATCGCCCAAGCTCTGAAGCCTGCCCCGCACATAGGTTGTTGTGTTGGGATAGGAATACTTCAGGGCGTTCTCGATGAGGTTACTGAAGGCAATGGTCAGACGGGCAACATCGACTTCTGCCTCGGGTAGCAACTCGATGCTTCGCTCAGCGACCAAGTGTCGATGTTTTCTCTCGAACTCCGGCATAAACCATTCCACACAGTTGCCAATGAGCACAGACAGAGGATAGCGCTCGAACTCAAGATCATCTCTTTCCATTTGAAGAACATGTGCTTCTAAGGTGTGCTCAGCGCTTTGTCCTAGGCGAGCGCTCAAGTCCTCAGCCCGCTTCAGCAGATCGAGTAACTGCGCATTGGCTCCATCTTTGTTTGCCCGCTCGGCTAAAATGCTGGCACGGCCGATTTGAGCCGTGATCGGCGTTAAAGCAGTCTTGACCTGATGAACAAGCAACGTCGCCGTGCTTTTCCAGCGCTGACGCTCCTGCTCAAGATAACGAACCTCCAATTCGGTGAGCACCAGCGTGCCGATGGTGTCGGCAATGCTCAGCAAAAAACGCGTTTCAACTGCAGGATTGACCCCATCCGCAAAGGGACCAAGCAGCAAGACGCTGCGATAGCGATTACCAAGACAGGCAGGTATGAGGCAACTTGCATTCGAGAAGCGGTCGCTACTTAGCCCGCGCACTCCCGATAGACCCATCTTTGGTCGCCACTCTGTATTACGCCAGTTGAGGCTACCGCAGCGCTCAACCGGCCACCCCGCCTTTTTCCAGTTGAAATGGGGCAAAGAGGCCTTCATCTCCTCAGGTATGCCCGCTGCTGCGACCGGAGCCAGTACGGTATCCCCTTCTTGGACGCTGGCGAAGAAGACCGCATACTGACACCGACAAAACGCAACAATCTCTTCCAGCGCAGCGGCCGCACGTTGGCGCAGCCCCTCCCATCCGGTTCCTTCATCGGCAGTGGACACAAGACGTAGCTGGTCGAGGAATGTCTGTTCTGCATGGTGTTTAGTTCGTTGAAACTCGGCTTCAGCAATACGTTCGATCCGTTCGACCTCGCGCTGTACCCGCGCCCGAAGATCGGGCGGCATCGGGGGGAGGCATTCCGCCAGACTATGCAGCCTCTGCTTAACATCCTCTGACAAACGCACGCCGGTCTGATGATTACTACCTAAGCGACGAACGTTGTCTTGGATCGCTCTCACCCCTTCACTAGGACGATACTGACCGCAGAACAGCAGAGCAACCGGACGTTGACGCACTTCGATGATGTACGTCATCTCCTGCAAACCCATGTGGCACTTAAAGAAGCGCACGGGGTTCTGCGTGCGCTGAAACTCCTCCAGGCAGATTTTGCCTTCCCGCACGTCACATGACTTGCAAGCATCGTTGCCGCCCGCCACCTGTTTCTCATCCCGCAGTAGCGCGCAAAATGGCTCCCATTTGAAGGGCAGGTTGAAAGGATCTATCCGACTCGTAAAGCCATCGACCTGCGGATCGTAGTCGAGAATCGAGATGGGCCTGCCGAGCTGCTCACTACACCCTGCTTCGACCACGGCCAGTGTCTCGGGGTCGATGATCTCGCTTAAACGAACAGGCACTACCGGCCAGGTGGTCATGACATCTCTCCTGTTTTTTTCCTCCGTCAAGGTAGGGGCGCCACCCGGTAAAGCGCTCGTTCACACCGATAACTTGAACTCCAGTGAGGAGTCTCAAGCTGACCAGGCCAAAGAGGCCGACGGTAGGTGTTAGCGCTTGATGCGGATCCGCTCCAGAACACCCTCAATTACCGTTGCATGCGCCGCCACCAACGGCTGTGGAGCAGTTGCTCCCAGCAGAAGATCATCGACACAAAAGGATGCCCCTGAGAGGTAGCGGAGCTCAATACCCGTGTGACGAAAAATCGGCAGCACGCCAGCCAGGTCCCACAGTTTCACCCGCCGGGTCAACGCGCCAACGGCCACGCCGCGCGCCACGTAGGCCAGATGCGCCGCCGTGCTGCCCAGGCTGCGCACCCGAGGAAACGCAATGTCGTGGGTCAGGTGGCTGTTGGAGGGAACGAGCAAGAAGGCCAGCGGATCATCGAGATCGGTCGGCGGCCGTGATGCCAGTGGTCGCTCGTTGAAGAACGCACTTCCTCGGTCCCCGCGGTAGAGCTCATTCAAGGCCGGTAGGTAAAACACGCCGGCCAGCGGCTCCCCGTGTTGCAAAACGCCTACGGAAATGCCCCAGATCGGCAAGCCGCTGGCGAAGGCCCGCGTGCCGTCCAGGGGATCGATCACCCAGGTGATCTCGTTGTCACCGCCGTGCGCGCCGCTCTCCTCGGTCAACACCCGATGCGTCGGATAACGGTCAGCGATACGTTGCAGGAGGAAAGCTTCGATGGCGTGATCCACAGCCGTTGCGGGCGTGCCGTCCGGCTTGAGCTGCACGGCCTGCACCTGGCGATATTGCTCCAACGCAAGGCGGCCGGCCTCCTCCAGCCAGGCGCAGAGCTGGGCCATGTCGATGGGCACTTGCGGTTCGGGCAGATCGCTCATGGCGGCGCGCTAGACCATGCCGGGCAAGGGCTTCAACAACGCCATGTCTTCCGGCGTGAGGGCGAAAGGATGTGACGGGGGAGCTGGCGCAGGTTCGACAGGTGCAGCCGGCGGCGGCGTGGGCGCTAGTTGCGGTTGTGCTTGCGGAGCAGGTCGGCGCATGAGCGTATCCTCGTCGGCTACAAACAGCTCGGGCTGCAAACTACCGGTGGTGAAGATGGTGCGCAGGTCGCCCACGTTCTGCGG
Source organism: Anaerolineales bacterium (assembly GCA_034432445.1). Lineage (GTDB taxonomy): Bacteria > Chloroflexota > Anaerolineae > JAAEKA01 > JAAEKA01 > JANWYQ01. The sequence goes on along the minus strand of DAOUBX010000085.1, from coordinate 28,308 downwards.
CGAGGAGAGTTGCACCAGCGCAGCATCGGAAATCCCCGGCGCCGCAGCGCGTGCGCGGCGGATGAAGTCGTAGCGAGCAGAACTTTGAAAGTTGCTTTGCACCAGATCTGTATAAGCTTCGATGATCGCGTGCGGCAGATCGAGACCGGCAATCACCAGGGGATCGGCTGTGAGGCGTATACCGTGAGGCGCTAAGGCTTGAATGGCTACAGTCTGCAACTGTTGAACTACAGCCAAGCGTGTCTGGCCCACAAATGGGCTGAACAGATTGGCCACGTCCACCCGGTTCGGGTCGGTCTGGGCTGCGGCGATGGGCGGGGTTCCGGCAATCACCTGCTGCAGCGCGCCCTTGAGAAGTTTGGTGAGCTGCGCCTCCCGCTCGCTGTCCGAGTAGTAGATCTCATCGACCGACATGTTGAACAGGTCAAGAGATAACGACAGACTCAGGTTCACCGTCACCGGCAAGCCGCCATGGGTAAACACCTCGGAGATGGGCAATGTCAACTCGCGCTGACGCACCAAGACTTCGCCAGCGTCGGTCTCATCGGGACGCAGCATTTGCAGACCCGGCCCGACTACGCGGCTGTGTTGGCCATAGCGTCTCAAACGCAGGACGTAGCCCTCAGGCACCATGCGCACGCGGCGCGACCGGATGGTCAATGCCACAAACAAGATGACGGCCAGCATCATCAGCAAGGGAATCAATGTGCAGTAGACATCAGGAGAAGAGAGCCAATCCATGGGGGTATGCCTGTTCTATGTAGTAAGGTGCGCAGTGTACTGCTGGAACAAAGGCGAGAAGAAGGTTAGCTCGGAGCCCGACTGCAACAGGCCGCGGTAGCGTAAGAACTGCATCATAGCTGGATCGACGGAGTTGCCGCTGACCAGCCGGCGCAACGCTACTTGCTCCTCGGGATGCAGGTGGGTCCAGATGTGTTCGCAGCTGCTGCGCACACCGGTGCTGTTCTCCGCCAGCTTTAGCAGCAGATGCGCTGAGGCGTTCAGCGTGGGGTAGATCTCGTAGAAGATTGCCTTGAGCAGGTCGCTGTGGCCACCCGAAAACGCGATCAGCCGCGCGCGGTCCTGGGCCGAGAAAGGCACGGGCTCACGGCGCTGCAGCAGCACGTCCAGCATGAGGGATGCGTCACGCTCCCGGTACGGCGGCAGCGGATAGATGCCGTTGCGCAGCAGCTCGAAGAACTTGCTGGCGCCGAAGTTGCTGGGGTTGGGCGTTCGATGGGGCAAGCGGTGGGTGATGACCATGTAGACCAAGCGGCCGGTGGCGCGGTGGTCGTCGCGCAAGATGCGTAGGCGCTCGAAGAACTCCGCCGGCTGATGGGCAATCAGGCTTTCGAACTCGTCGAACAGGAAAACTACGCGCTGACCATGCTGCTGGCACACGCGGTTGAGTACCTCGCGCAGGACATGCCAGGGCGCCGCGTTGATCTGCGGCGCAAAGGCAGGGCCCTCCAGCGCCTGGGCAGCCAGCAGGGCCTGCATCAGCATGTCCTCGAAAACCTCGTCGGCCGGCTGCGACCCAGGGCCGCACGAGAGCGCCAGGATGTGCGTTTTTTCTGCCTCCTCCGCGGGCCAATAGTGGGCCTTGACCTCCGGCTGCTTTATGAAGTGCACCAGGTTAGACTTCCCCACGCCGGCCAACCCCACCAGGCACACAGAGTCCCCCTGGCGCAGCACCGGCATGACCACGCTCAGCACCTCGGAGCGGTAGTCGATGGGATAGCGACCGAGCAGCAGGTCCATGTGCGCCTCCTCAGCCGACGTTAGCAGCGATGACGATCACTTGTGTGAGGGTAGGATACTGCGCATCCCCGCAGTTGTCAAGCGACGCGCGTAAAGCCAACCGCGTCGGCGAGGCGGAGGAAGCAGATAATGTGGCGTGCGGGACGGGAACGAGAGACAGGGAAGATTGGTTAGCTTGCCAAACCCAACGCGCTGCGAGCCGACCGTCGAAATGACCGACAACGTCGGCGCGCATCCAGAGCCTCGTCCTGGCCGGCTGACTCACCAGGATACCGATAAGCCACAGCAAAATCGGATAGGTAAGCCAAATCTGCACGGAACCGCTCCCAGTCGGGTTGAAGCACCAAGAGCTGATCCAACAGCGCCGTCAAGTCATGAGTCTTGACAAAGGAGAGCCCTGCCTCGGCTAGGTGGGCTTTAAGGTATTTCTCGACGCATTGTTGAGCATGAAAACAGATGCCATCGTAGTTGCGATTGCGCCTGGCCCGCGCTTCGCGCTCCATCATCACGAAGTCCCCCTCCGCCTTGCTAACCCACTCAGCTGTGATCGGCTTCATAGAGCACTTTGCCCTGTTCCAAGATGTCTTGGATGAAGGTATCTCCCATTGCCAGACGCTCACGGATCTTATCGGGGGTGCGCACAAGCAAGTCAACCGGGAAGGACGGCCTAACCTTGAGCCGCATTTCGACCGATTTGTCAACAGGCTTGCCCTCGAACGGCATGATGACCAACAAATCGACATCCGAGTCCGGATTCGGCGTGCCCCGAGCATAAGAACCGAAGAGCACGATGCGCTGAGGGTGGAATTCCTCGATAATGCGCTCGCTCAGCTCCGTGATTTGACCTGTGCTCACCATGGCGATCACCTCCTGACCGGCTCACATCCGGCACATCTCGTATCCGAACTACATTGTACGGTTTGGTCAGGATATTGTCAACACGATGCCATCGGTACAAACTAGCAGGCATTCCTCATCGTTTGCAAAGCACATCATCAGGATCCAGGCACATCAGGCGTATCCACCAACTTGTAGCCATGCCCGCGCACGGTCAACAGGTAGCGCGGGTGGGCCGGCTCCGGCTCGATGTCCTTGCGCAGCCGCCGCACCAGCGTGTCGATGCGGTTGTCGGCGCCAGCCTCGCTGGCGTCCAACGCCTCGTTGGGATACAGCGCGGCCATGATCTCCTCGCGCGCGCAGACCTGCCCCCGGCGGCGATAGAGATGGGTTAGCAGCTTGAACTCCAGCGATGAGAGACCACGGATCGGCTTGCCCTCCACCCACACCACCGTCGCCCCTTCGTCCAGCCACAGCTCCCGGTCGCTCAGGCTGCCCTCGTTCAGAACGTACTGCCGAAACACAGGCGAGAAGAACTCAACCGCGTCCCGCTCAAGCGGCCGGATGATGCCCTTCAGCGCCAGGAGCTCCCGCAGGGTGTACGACGCGCCGATGCCGTGGGCCAGCCGGCTGAGGGCCCAGCGCTCGTCGTCGGCCAGGCCGTTCCACAGCTTGCGGCACTCCTCGGCCACCGGCGGTTGGGCCAGCGCCCAGGCGGTCAGGTCGCCATCGGCAGGGACTTCGTGGCCGTTGGAGAGCAGGTCGCACAGGGCCACCAGCAGCCCCGGATGCCCGCCGCTGAGCGCCAGCATGGTCGCCTCCTGGCCAGGTGTGACGGCGCGACGGCGCCGCGCCGTGATCTGCGCGATCACCCGCCGCGCGTCCTCCTCGCCGTAGGGCTTCAACCCGATGACGGAGCGCGACACCAGCTCGTAGAAGCCCTCGTTGTCACCCGGTGGCCGCAGGCGGCCCGGATGGTCGCGCAGCATCAGGATGTAGCAGACGCTGTACTTGTCGGCGTCGCGCAGCGCGCGCAGGTTGGCCAGCGCGCTGGCCGGCAGGCTGCGGTAGAGCTCGTCGAACTCGTCGAAGATGATGTAGAGGCTTAGGCCGTGCTCGCGGCAGAGGACGCGCGTCGCCAGCTCCACGTGACGCCGGGCCAGCAGCGCGCTGGCGCCGGTGATGGCCTCGCGACGCAGGTTGTTGAGCCAGTCGCGCACATCGGCGTCCAACCGTTCACCGGCCTCCTCGGTCAGCGAGGTCAGCAGCAGCTCGTACAGACCCCACTCGGAGTGCTCGGCCAGACGATGGCAGTCCACCAGGAGCAGCCACGTGCGCACGGCCGCATCGCCCAGGTAGTGCTGCTGCACGTCGGGCCGCAGCAAGAACTGCAATAGCCGCGACTTGCCCATGCTGGCCGGGCCGACGACCGCGGCCGACTCGCCGCTGCGCAGCAGGTCGAACAGCGGCGCGGCGACCTCCTGGCGGTAGGTGAGGGGGTGTTGAGGGCCAATTTCGGACATGATGGACAGCTCTCAGAGGCGAGATACCCGGTTACTCTGGCGTTCCGGCGAGGGGAACATCGCCCTTCAGCAACGCTTCTTGCTGCGCAGCGCGAACCCGCTTTGCAATCTCGGGGTCTTGCAGGACATCAGCCAGGATGCTCTCTTTGGACAGCAGCGGAGAGAGCGAGACTTTGACTACATGACTACGCTCCTTTGCGACTCCTCCGCTGGCGTTGAGCTCAGCCAGGCTCAGGACCGAGATCTTCACGCCGCCGTTGGCATCTTTCTGTACCTTGACCGCCGCCTCGATTTCCACCTTGTCAACAAAGAAGAGTGGGTAGGGGTCCTTGGCTCGTTGGGCGGGATTGGGCGCCAACAGCTCGCGCTTGACCTGGTAGATCAACTCCTGCAAACCGATTTCATCCATGATGCACTCCTATTTGGGGGGACAGAGATGAATTTGGTGGTCCTTGCTACGCAGATAGAGCACTGGCGACCAGCGGGCAGGTTCCTTGAGCATGGTGCGCGCGCGATAAACAGCGCTGGGCAGCGAGTCGCCTTGTGCAAGTGCCTTGTAGAACTCCTGGTTGAACTTGATAGCGTCCTGGTCCGAAATAGAGAACTGCATGGCCACGACGGCGGGAACGCCGGCCAGAATCAGCCCAGGGCCCACACCAGCCAGCAACAGGTCGGCACCGCGCACGCGGGCGCTATGACAGCTCGAGAGCACCACCAACCTAACTTCGCTGCGTTGAACTCCTTCCAAGAACTTTGTGGTGTCTACGAATTTGACTTTGCCTTGATCATCTTCGAAGAGCAGGTACCCGCGGGCGGGGGCATGCGCATTGTCCAGCGGCGCACCGCACTTAGCACACATCGACTCATGGGCAAAATGCTCTGCACCACAGGTGGGACACAGGCGTGCAAAGGTTCCATGACCGTCAAAATGCAGTATGTGGACAGGCGCGGTGGCTGTATCCAGGAGCCGTTGCTTGAGCGCGTTATGTGTGCGCTCAGGGAGTTCGTTGAACCTAAAGCGCTGAGGAGGGGCTGATCGGGCAACGCTGTCTTTGATGGCGTTTCGATCAAGCGCTGGCTTAGTATATCCATCGGGTCTTGCGGTCACATAGAGAATCTGGCAAGGTGCTTGAGGGACTTCAAGCGCCTGTGCTTTCCAATCAGAAGCAATGTAACGAACCACGTCTATCTGGGTCCGTGGTTTCTTGGGGAAGCCATCGTGGATCATCTCCCAAGGCTGACACGCTAGATCCGCTGCGTCCTCATCAAAGATGATCTGCAGTTCTCCCCCCTTGCGGTCGGTATGAAAGACATTTGCGAATGCTGTTTGCACTCCCCCCTCAGCCGGCACCAGGGCTTTGAACAGACGGTCACCAACGCGGTCACACCAGTCATGGATCAATCGGTTTTCCTGCAGAAGCCCCAGTTGTTCCAACGCAGCAGTCTGAGCGGGACTGAAGGCGTCGGGTTGATATCCACCAAGCTCGAGTAGCTTCATGACGGCGACCAGGCTGTCGCCCTGATAGGGCAGTTGGCTGATAGCATGTGGCTCCTGATTGGGCCGGTCGAGAACGGCGACTTTGAACTGTTGCTGGTCGTTCTTGAGGTCGGTGAGCTGAAATTTTAGTCGGGGCGAAGGAGCCGAATAAATCTTGGCGCGGGGAGAAAGCATTGGCATCCATTCCTTGGGAGGCCATTCAGGGGGTTGGCTCCAGTTGTGCCATTCCTCCAGGCGCCGGCAGATCACACCGCCCAAGATGAGTAACCTATTTAGCCGACTAGGATCAACGCTAAGTGACAAAACATAGACCGCGTTGAAAAGAATTCCCCATAAGCGTTCACGACTATCCTCGTATTTCGAGCTGCCGAGTGTTGAGAGACAGTCACCATGGAGCTTAATCAATACATCAATGGTCTTCTCAGCTATAGGGGAAAGCAGCTGGTATTTCTGAGCATTATCGGCTAACGACACGGTTGGCTTAGGCGGCTCAGCCAATCGTACACATAGACGAAAGAATTCATCAAGAGGAACATCGGTCAATCGTGTGACGATGTCGTGTTCCAACTCAACGAAATCCTGCAACCGTGGCCCTGGTCCTGTACGCTCGAAGTCAATCAACCAACAATTGCCATCTTCATCTACCAGCAAGTTCTCCGCGTGTAGGTCCCCATGCGTAATTGCACCATGCATCCGCTGCGCAACACTTCGCTCCTGATGATTCAAGACCCAAGCCACAGGATGAGGCAGGAAACTGTAATCCGAGGGAAGCTTAGGTGGATTTTCGATTAACCGCTCCAATCTATCACCTAACTTCTGGAACCAGACTCGATTGTACTGCACAAACAAAGGCTCGTAAGTCTCAGTTTGGGTACCATAATGGCGTTTCCAAGAACTGAAGAGCTTCTCAAGGACCTTTTTGATCTGAACAGTGTCGTTATTTCTGAAGTAGGACGAAAATGAAGGTGGCACCCCTTCACCACTTCCTATGAGCGAGTAAACTATCCCCCCTACGTTCCATAGGGCTTTACTCCGAACCAGCACTGCATGGCGCATACCGACTACCCGACCGTCAACGTATTTTTGGAAATTCTCTGTCTCTTGCCTTATTTTGTCGCTCCGGCCGAGCTTTAGTACCTGTTCCACCTTTCCGTCGGCGGAAACCATTAACAACGCCGTTCGCCCACGCGTTGCAGAAGTATACGATGCGTCTCGTCGGAGCGGTTGAATTGTCAGCTGGCTTGCGTCTGGATAGAGATAAGCCATGAGTTCCCTTATTTCATCGAGTGACGCCTCGATTGTTTCCGCGGCACCCTCGAGATGACTGACGCCATGAATTGTCTGCGACACTGCACGAGCGCCCCGTAACGCTCGCTCCAAAGAAGGTCCGAAAGCCGTGGTAGACAATGTGGTAGACAATGATGGAGAACTTGCAACTCGAGCCAGCCACACGCCATCTAGAAAAGCATTCATAGCCTGCTCGGTTTCAACCATATCGCCTACATGTAACACGCATTGGACAGATAGGAGATCGTGCTGCAAATGCCTGAGGCTTAGCTCCTTACCAATACACGATTGATCAATCAGGACAAAGTGCGCCTGCGTAGCCACCACCTTCTTTCTTAGCTCTTGCGACAAACCATCCCCCCCCGATTGAACGTTCAGTTGGGCAGCAAAACCTTGGTAACCTGGAATATTCGCAATCAACTCGGCGAGATTGCGCTCGGCGGTCGCATCTTTATGTACAACGAGCACGCGAACTTTGGGCGTCGTTCCTTCGGTCATGGTCGTCCTGCCCATCTAACTATAGGGTTCAAGGTGTGAGTCCTAAGTCTCGAAGCTCCTTTTCAACTCTGAGTATGGAGCGTCTAGTCTCTTGGGAGGCTTTCTCGCCATAGCTTTCCTTTGCTGCCAGGAGTAGCCTGTATTCCTGACGCAACTTTGCGATCTCATAACGTTTGTCGTCCAACTGCGCCATTGTTAGCAACTCCACGTGCTGTAAAGACTGAGTTGGCCAGGATTCTTCCCAATTGGCTAAGCGTTCGCACAAGACACTTCCCAATAGCTGGGCTCGTTCGTAACCCGGATGATCACGCCCTAGTTCCACCATGCGCTGCAGCGTGGCCAGCAGCAATGCCCACAGATATTCCTGCGCACTAGGCGACCAGATCTCTTCAAACGCTTCGCCTCGAAGATTTCGAATGGCTTGCCAGACCTCCTGCGCTCGAGGATTGTTGTCGACCCGCAGCGTGGAACGCACCCTGCGGGGATCTGTCTCACTTTGAGCGATTACTACGGCCAGTTCCAGGAACAGATCATAATCTAGCTCAGAGGTCATACGAATCAAGAGATCTGCTTCCAGCAACGCTATGTCCTGAAGGACATACCCGTACCCCATCTCTTCAAAGTTGATCAGGAATACGCGGCGGTCATCGTCCACAAGTACGCTGTCGGCCCGAAGTTGGCCGTGCACAACGGCGGCGCGCAGGCCGCTAGAGGGGATGCGCATCCGATGCTCCAGCACCCACTCGATGGGAGCAGGAAGCTCAACATTTTGCGCTAAGGACATCAAGGACTGATCACTCTGTGCGAGGCGCATAAGCTCTTGATCATAACAACCTAGATAGCTATCAAACAGAGATTTGTCAAGCGAAGGCTTCTCCTCTTGCCAGGCTTTCAGGGTGGTTACCACCGCCCTTAACAAATCGTGAACCTCTTCGGTTGAACCCTCTCCGCTTAGACGCCCTAACCGAGAGAGCAATGTCTCAAAGGGTATCGAAACGGCTGAAAGGTCATACACAAGGCCTCCAACATCCCAAAGTACGTAGTATCCAAGTAGGGGCAAGCGAAGTACGTCCTCTCTTGCCACATACTCCTGATAGTGCTTTGCCTCTTTGCATACGCAGTTGGAGGTGCCGAGTTTTGCTAGCACAGGTCTAGGGTTGTCTCCCTCATAAGCTTGCAGCAACAGGCCGGTGCACCGAGCCGCCCTAGCCTCAGTTTGAGAATGATCTGGGTGGTCAAACTCCTCAAGTATTATGCGTCTCGCCTCGCGAAAAAGCAGCCCTAGCACTGCCTCTACTTGATCTACAGGAACATCTTGATCACCGGGATAAAGCTGGGCGACAAGGTGGGCAGGACTCAAACCGGTTGGCCATTGGATCTCAACCTTCTGCCAACGCCAATACAGCTGCTCCATCTCTTTGATCACTTGCTTTAGGGCGTTAGGTCCGTCCTCCTTTGCGACAAAATCATGGGCGCGCTCCGGCACATCTGGCGGCGATTTTAGCGCCTCGCGCACGGTCTTACGGTCTCCATAGCCACTGACGATGATGGACACCGTGGGCGCAAGCTCAGGCACCAGTTTGAGCCCAGTGATGTCGCCGGAGTCATCGTCATCTCTCAGCCGCATGTCCACCAGCGCTATATGGCACCGATGGAGCCTGGCCTTGGCGATGGCATTTTCCCATAGGGACTGGAAAGGATCTGGGGCGTCCGGCGACGGTTCCGCTGCATAAGGTGCATATCCCCAGTCCTTCAGGTTTCGCACATGGTCCTGCCGCCATTGCGGGTCGTTTTCCACAACCAGAACGCGCAAAGGCGTAAGGGAAGATGTTCGGCTCTCAGTCATGGCGCTCCTCCTGATTGGCTAACGGCAAACGGATGCCGAAACATGCGCCACCGCCAGGCGCGGTAGGGTAGAGATAGATGCCGCCGCCCATTGACTCGACCAGCCACTGGGCAAGCAACAGGCCAAAGCCCCGGCCGCGCACGTCGGCAGCCTTGGTGGAAAAAGGTTCCCGAAAGAGATGGCTGCGGGCCTCGACTGACACGCCAGGCCCCGTGTCCTGGACCTGCACTTCGACTTGCGTCTCTCCGACTGGCAGCAAACGGACCGTGATTTCACGCCGGCTGCTGCCGGCTTCTGCCATGGCTTCAGCGGCATTGCGCAACAGGTGTCGGATCGCCCGCCATACCTGTTCGGGATATGCCTTCACCCGGCAGGGCCCTGGCGTTGTTACATCGAGCGTGACCTGTACAGCGCGTGTTGCGCGCCACTCGTCCAATTTTTTCCTTAATAGCTCGTCCAGGGCAAATGTTCCTGGCTCGGTGACGCCCGAGTTCGCATCGCGGGCCATGTCGGCGATCTCGGCCGCGTGTCGGTCAATCTGTTGTAGCCATTCCTTGCCCTGCTCAGAGAGACCGGCCTCCCGTTGCAGAAGCCAGTAGGCGCGATTGCGGATGAGGCCTACCCGGCTGTTGAGGTCATGGGCGATATCGGCTGCCCAGGCCACTGCGCCGGCTACCGAGGTGTCCCGCTGCAAGCGCGCCGCCCGCTCCAGCCGGTCCAACATAATCGCTACCTGATGCGCCGCCATCTCGAACAGCTTCTCATCGTCTTGGTCAAAGGCGGCCACACGGGCGCTCTTGATCACCAGCGCGCCGAGCAGCCACCCCTCGCTGACCAAACCTGCACAAATCTCTGACCGGGTTTCTGAATTGACTTCGACATAATCTTCATCGTCATACACGTTCGATACGTTTTCAACCACTATCTTCTTCTCGGCAAGCGCACGACGAGCCAGGCGCGTGGTGATGCCCTTTCCGTCTAACGGCAATCGCACCCGATGCAGAAACTCTGGTTGGTCGGGCCGGTAGAACTCTTTTGCCACCTCCGGCAACTCCAACACCCGGTCCCGCTCGTCGTAGAGCATGATATAGGGGGCCGAGTGATCCTCAGGGGCGTCGCAGAATACGTCTCGCAACACGGTCAGAACCCCTTGTAGCACATGGTCTCGATCAAGCGAGCTGCCAGCTACGTTAGCTAGATCCAAAGCCGTCTTCAGCCTTCTGAGCACTCGTTCAGCCAAGTCAATGTTTTGTGAGCTTAGAATGGCAGTACCTGCAGCGTTGGCAAAGGTCTCCAAGAGCTTGCGCTCAGCTGCAGGAAACTCGTGGGGTTTGCGGAAGTTGAAGAAAAGGGCACCGAACGCTTGCTCATCCGCCCCAAAACGCAGCGGAAAGGCGGCAACCGAGACGATGCCCTCGTCGCGAACGAAGTCGCCCCAGAGACTCCTTTCGCGTTCCACGACCGGGGCAAACAAAGGCCTGCGGCGCTTCATTACCCCCAGGACGATGCGATCCGTGGAGGCGTTTAGTCCTCGATGTTTCTCACGGCTGACATTCCATTGAGCGCCGGGAACGAGGGCCTTTGTCTCAGCATCCTGATACCACAGGGTAATACAGTCGATGTCCGGCGCCACCCTGCGCGCGGAGGCGACGACATTCTCTAGCGTTTCCTGGAGCCCAGTTGGGTCTGCTACTGCACCAATGGTGCGCGAGAGCTCCTCAAGGTAGTCGCGGGTGCGTATGTTGTCCAGGGCCAGCGCGGCCACCGTGGCCAGACGTTCCACGACTTCAACCTCGGCGGCTGTGAAGGAGGTGTTACGCGCTTGCTTCTGCAACTGGATGACGCCTACAGGATGCGCGCCCCGGCGAATGGCACAGGCGATGGCGTTGTGCGCAACACAAGATCCTGAGCTCTGTAAGGCCTGGCTGATCAGATCTTGTGCAGCCGGGACGCGCTTGGACCGCAGACGGCCTTGGGAGGTCAGGCGATAGTCCCGCCGCACCTCCCGCCGCTGTTCCCCTTCGCCCTCCCACGCCAACAGAGCGAGCGTAACCTCCACTGATCGGTCGAACAGCTCCGCCGCGCTTTGCAGGATGGCACGGGCCATCTTTTCCTGGTCGGTGTCCGACGCCAGCGCCTGCGCCTGGATCGCGCTGAGGATCTGCATGTCACGGCGCCGCTGCTGCTCGCTGCGCTCGGCCGCGGCGCGGCCTTGCGCCTGTTGCTCCACCTCCCGCTGCGCGCTGATCGCCGCCGCGGCAACCGCAGCCAGGTGCTCGGCCAGGGCGATGTCTTGCTCGTCGAAGCGCTGGGGCGAGCGGTAGTCGAGGTAGAGCACGCCCAGCGGCTCGCCGGTGAGAGCGTGGCGCATGGGCGCGGCGATCAGCGCCTCGATCCCCTCTCGCTGCAGGAAGTCGTGCTCGGCCAGGCGGCGGCCGCCGAAGGAAAGCGTGGAGCGGGACACTTCGGGCACCACAAGGGTGCCGGATTGCAGCACGGTGAACGTCACGCCCTGCTGGCGCGGTTTGTTGTTGGTCCTCGCCTGAAACCCATCGTGTCGCTGAAGACCAACGTATGCTACTGAGTCAAGATCGTAGCTGCCACTGCTGGCACGGTAAGGATAGATGACTACCGCGTCGGCGCCGGACAGCGCTCTGGCCTCGCGGCATAACTCCTCCAGGCTTGCCTTTAGCCCCTCCCCGGCAGTCCGTGCGATGAGGTTGCGCTCGATGGCGAGCACCTTTTCGTAGCGCTCGCCCAAACGCTGCGCCTTTCTGCGCTCCGCCGCCTGTGACCAGACTTCGACCGCGGCCTCGAGCACCCGTTCCAGGCTATCCAGGTCGCCCGGCCGCAGCGGCTCGCTGTCGAAGGCGTTGTCCACGAGCAGCAGCCCGAGCACCCCATCTTTCGACTTGACCGGCAACAATGCACAGTCGTACGTGGTTTCGTCGTCCAGCGAGTCAGGGGGAAACAGTACTTCGTCCGGCAGGCATCCCCGCAGCGCGTCCGAACGGCGCACCAGCCGACGCGCCTCAACCCGGACTTGACGACAGGGGCTATCGTCCCCACCCACCGGCCAACGCTTCCCAACTACCAGCTCTTGAAGGGGCGTAGGATGAGCCCAGGCCTGCCTCGGCGCAACGAAGTAATCTATCAGGGTATGTCCGGCAGCGCGATCTCGTTCCCAGGCCCGGCGCGCCTCGGTGCGGCTGAGTTGGCCGATGGCCATGCGACCTATCAGATGCTCGCCGGCCTCGTCGTACCAGAGCAGGATGGCGCGGTTAAAGCCGGTGCCGTCCCGATGACTCATAGTGGTCAAGACAGCATGCCAGAAGAGCTCCTCCGACTCCCGGATCAGTTCCGGCATGGCCTCCTTCAGCCGCCGCAGCGCCTCCTCCTGCCGCGCCAGTTCGGCCTTGCGCTCCAACTGATAGGCCATGTAGATCGCCCCTGCGACCTGGTCGGCCACCAGGCCTAGCAGGCGCTTCTCGCGCGCCCCATAAGCGGTTCGACTCTGGTAGCTTTGCACCACCAGCGCGCCCACTGTCCCGTCCTCGACTCGCAACGGCACCCCCAGCCAACACATGGCCGGGCGGTCATAGTGCCTGATGCCCTCCCTTTCGCAATACGCGGTTGTGTCAGCAACCAGAAGAGGAGAGCCGGTATCAATAACGCAGCCGCTGAGGCCGGCGCCCGCCTCGCGCCAGTGACGATCGAACAGTACGCCTTCTTCGTACTGCCGACGAAAGTCAAGGGTCTCGGTCTCCAGGTCGCGCAGCACCACCATGAAGCTGGTGACATCCATCAGCCGGCCGACCTGGCGTCGCGCCTCGTCCAGCAACGTATCCAGATCGCCTCGAGCAGCAGCAACGGTGACCTCCCGGCCGATGTCGCTCAGGAGGCGCGCTTCGTCGGCCAAGCGGCGTTCCGCCTCGCGCAGCCGCGCCCGCTCCAGCGCGTCCGCCGCCTGGGAGCCGAACAAAGCCAGCACTTGGGTGAGCTGTTTGATCACGTCGTCCCCGAAAAAGCGTTCCTCCTCGCCGTTGTCCAGGGTCAACGTTCCCACGGGATAGCCGCCGCTAAGCAGGGGTATTTTGAACCAGTGACCTTTGGGAGGCGTCGCGCCGTGAGCTGCGTAGAACTCGTCATGGACGCCCGGCCCAAACTCCAGGCCATCGAAGCAGAGCGGTTGTCCGGCTGCGATAGCGCGCTGGGAGTAAATCAACTTGGACAGCGGCGCCCGCAGCCCTTCGAAGCCCTCCACGTGGGGCTCGCCTGCCTGGCTGACGCCTACCAGCTCCGGGTCGCTGGTCGTCTCTTGACCGGCGTGTTCGAACAGCCGCAGTCGCGCCCGACGGAAACCAAAGCGCAGCCCCTTGCGCACGATGATGTCGGCCAGGGCATGAATGTCATCTGATCCTTGCATCTGAGCCGCCACCTCGGCCAGGATGGTCAGCCAGTCGCGCTCTCGTCGCGTCTCCCGCTCTCGCTGGAGCACCTTCAGGATCCGCACCAGCTCGCGCGTGTCGAAGGGCTTGGTCAGGTAGCGATAGGCGCCGGCGTCGAAGGCCCGTAAGCCCTCCTCCACGTCGTAACCGGTGAAGACGATGGCGTCGCTGGCCGGGCTGGCCCGCTTCAGTTCCTCCATCAGGGCCACGCCGTCGACGTCTGGCTCCTCTAGCCGGATGTCCAACAGCAACACGTCGAAGGGCTCGGCTGCGCCTCGAACGGCCTCGCGAGCGGCGTCGGCTGTGCTGACGCTGGCGACAAGACTATCCGGCATCAGCCGCTCGAGCTGCTCGGCCAGCATGTGGGCAAAAGGAGCATCGTCGTCGAGAATGAGAATGTGCATGGCTACAGCCCTTCCTTTTTTATGTCCGATAAGGCAGCTCGACTACAAAGGTCGAGCCCCAAAGCACGTGGCTGTCCGCAATGAACACTCGTCCGCCTTGGGATTCGATCAGCCTGCGCGACAGGTACAGCCCCAGGCCGCTGCCCTCTGGTCGGGTCGTATAGTCCATGTCGAAGACGCGCTCCCACAGCCGACGGTGGATGCCCGGGCCATCGTCTTCCACACTGACCTGTAATACTGACTGGCCATTCCACTCAGCCTGCGCCAGCCGGATCTCGACCCGGCCGCCGGTCTGGGGGCGCAGCAGGTAGATCTGCTGGATGGCGTTCTGGACAACGTTGACGATGACCTGCTGGAGCTGGGTGACTTGGGCGCGGGTGAAGACGAGGCGCGGAGCCGGCTGCACAGTGAGCGTCACGTGCTCGGTTTTGGCCGTGTCACTCAACACATCGACCGCTTCGGCGATGATTTCTTCCAGCCGGACGATTTCGACCTCGCCGGGCCGGGCCATGCGGCCAAAGGAGCGGGTAGTGCGGGCCAGCGTCTCGGCCTGCTGGGCCAGGGCTTGTAATTCCTGCCGCGCCTGGTGAAGCACCGCGATCGCTTCGTCAGGAGCCGCAGCAGCGCATGCTTCCACCTGGCTGCAGACCGCCTGCAAACGTTGGAGAGTGAGGTTGACAGGGGTCAGCCGGCCGCTGATCTCGTGCACCAGAGCCCGTGTCAACTGGCCCATGACGGCGATGCGGTTGAGATCGGCCGTCTGTTTGATCAATTGCCGGCGCTCCAGCCAAGCGCCAACGGCTGCCGCCGTAGTCTCAGCCTTGGCCAGAACAGCTTCCGGCGCTGCGATAGGCCGGGCAAAGAAGAGAAACAACGCATAACGGTTGCGCAGTTGGGCCGGCGCCGGCACGCCTAGGCAAGCGTCGAAGTTCAGGAGAGAATGCAGGTGAGCGAAACGCTTGACAGACGCTTCGGCTCCGCTTGCGGCCATTACTATCTGGCCGCCCTCGGCTACATCGCGCACCGGGCTGTGGATCAGCTCCGGTAGCGCAGCAAAGTGCAAGGGAAGTGCCCCGCGCTGCTCGGCCACCGTGATCTGCCTGCCTTCGCTGTCCAATTCGAAAAGCACGACCTTGTCGGCGCGTGTGGCGGTGAGAAGGCGAGCCAACGCAACGCCCAGTTCAGCCTCGCCAGCGGCGGTCAAGGCCGGTTTTGTCTGCTCCAACTGCAGACGAGCGGGCGAGACGGGTTGAGGCTGCGTGGATGCAACCGTAGATGTGTCGTCCAACAGCGCCGCCAACAAGTCCTCCGGCAGAAGCGGCTTGATCAGCAGCGCAACGCCCGCCTGCCGCAGCGGCTGTATCTCCTTGGCGCGGCGCTCGGCGCGGCTCCAGTCGGTCATCAAGACGCAGCGGATCTTTGGCCAACGATCCCTGATTTGGCGCGTGGCCTTGATGCCGTCCATGCCGGGCAGGCCGATATCCATCAGCACCAGGTCGAGGGGGAGCGTCGGGATCATGGCCAGTGCTTCCTCGGCGCTGGCCGCTGTCTCTGCCTGCTGTCCGGCGTAGCGCAACCAATCGGCCACGGCCTGGCGCTGGGAGTCCTCGTCTTCCACTACCAACACGTGCATCGGTTTTCGTTGGAACAGCGCGTCCATGCTTGGGCGGGCGCCGTTGCTGGATACTGGTTTGATCGCCTCAAGCCGAGGCAACCCGCTCAGCGTTTGCTGATTATGCCATCGCAGCGCCGAAAGCTCGGCCATGCTCAGCCCGATGCGGCGCCGCTCGACATCGACCGTATCAACGATTACCTTTACCAGGTCGCCGGGCCAGAAGAGCTCGCCCGGCGGCCGTTGGGCCCATGCCGGAAAGCGGGAGACGTGCAACAAGCCGGTGACGCCCGGCTCTAAATCGACAAACACGCCGTAAGACATAACCCCGCTCACCTCCCCGTCGACCAGCAGGCCGGCGGGATAGCGATCCTGGATGCCGCGCCAGGGATCGAATTCGGCCAGGCGAATGCTCAGTTCGGGACGGCGATCACTGCCCCTGCCCAGGGGAACGACTGTCACCACGTCGCCCGGTCGGTAACGCTCAGCCGCACGTGTCGAGGTTTGCCAAGCGATCTCGCGCTCACGCACCAGGCCCTTACGGCCGTCAGGCAAGGCAACAACCAGCCCTGCCTGTGCCACCCGCACAACGCGGGCCGTCATCGGCTGGGCCGCTGTTTCCTTTTGAGCGTCGGGAGAGGATGGCGAGTTGATCATACCAAAAGTCGCCGGCAATCGGTCTGGAGGGTAGGAACACTGATCAAAGGCAGGTCGCTTTCATTATAATAGCACACCCGTCACATCGTCTAGTAGTCAAGTTCGTGGCAAATCGATGACAAAGATGTCAGGTTCGTGTCGTCTGCGATGGGATGCGGACATCCGGGGACACCTTGTCAGAATTGCGATCATTCTGCCAGAGGAAAGCCAGGAGCTTGTCATGCAATACCGGCCCGGACATGCTATGCTGAAGGCAGGACAAATGAAGGATGAGTGACGACAGCAGGTACGGTCATTAGAAGCAGCAGATGAAAGGAGTTGCTCCCATGGACATCCCGATTGGCATCCTGATCCTGATCGGCATACTGGTTTTGTATGTGATCTACCTGCAACTCCGCTTGGTCTTCGCGCCGCGGCAGACCGTTGTGGTAGTGCCGCAGCCCAACGACGAAGGCGCCGGCTGCGGGGTTGCGGCCCTGGCGGTCTTCCTGATCATGGCGGCGATTGCCGCAGCTGTGATCTTCGACCTGCCGTCCATCCTTTGATCCGAGCGCAGTTCTGCCAGGTCGCCCGACAGCGGCGCCGGCAAAGGAGGTTGAGATGAACACTGTAGCGCTTGAGCAAGAGATCCTGAAGAAGAAGGCGTGGCTGCAGGCCGTCGCCGACCACACGGTCGAACAGGCAACAATGGACGCACAGAGCAAATTCGCCTTCGAAATGGCCCAAAAAAAGCTGACAGCGATCGATCACACGCTGCGCCGCATCCACCTCGGCATGTTCGGTCGCTGTGACGAATGCGGCGGGGTCATCGAACCGGAACGCCTGGAGCTGCTCATCGACAGCGACTGCCATGTATGCGCCCGGTGCGCGCAGGCAATGCGGAACCGTCGGGCCCACCACCCTTTGCCTCATCGCTCTCGCCCCACCTATGGCCGTCTAAACGTCGCACTGGAGATAGCGTGAGGAGGTCTCACCATGGTCGCACTGGCTGATCGGCAAGCACGCAACCACTTCAACACAGGGCGGCAGCAACGCATCCTGTCCTCGAGAAATGGCCAGCGCCAAAGCAACACTGATCTCGCCCGTCGCTGGACCGCCATCGGCGGCATTGTGGCCGAACTGGTACCTAACAACGGCACAGCCCCGCGGCTCGCCCTCTTGAACGTCAGCATTGGCCTCTTGGCGCAAGCTCCTACGCCTTGGGCAGCGCGGTTCTGGGAGCAGGATGCGCCGCCCGGCGTCCGGCCAGTCGAATGGCTCCTCGGCTCACGAAGCTCCGTGTCCTGCTTCGAAGATGCCCTTGAGTTGTTGGACAGCACCTGGGGCCTTGTTACAACTTACGCAGTAACTTGATTGCTGGTCCTGGCTGCACGACTGGTTAGCCAGGACCAGTTCTTCATGGGGGCAACAGCCATTATTTCTTACACATACTTGCCAACCGCATTTGCAGACAACTCCGTTGGGGATCAAATCGTTTAGGCCGAGAGAGAGATTTGCCATTTGTGGGAAAAGGGAATAGAATAGAACAAATGTTCTCAACCGGCGTCTCGGAGTTCCGATATGTCTCAATCCGTCTGGCATAAACAGGACATCGAAAACGTCCTGCGCGGCGTCGAGATGACCTGTCAACACATGGCAGCGCAATCCTCTAGCGCTGAGAGCGATAGCTATCGCCGGGGGTTTCAGGCTGCTCTGGCTGCCGCCGCCACTTGCTTTGGCATCAAGGTCAACGATGCACGCCTACGCTCGGCAGCCGACTTCCCGCCCACACCTCCAGTGCAACTACAAGAGCCTACCCCTGAGCAGTGATCGACTAATCGCGTGCGGTGTTCTCAGACGGAGGTTGCTGCGCGCCGAGTTTCTTGAGCGCTTCCAGCATGTACAGCCTGTTCAAGGTGTCAAGTTCACTACTGGCGCCCTGTGATGGCTCGTCTGCTGCATGCGCCATGCGCTCGATGAAGCTCATGACCAGCAGGTCTTTGACATCAGGATGCTGCTGGAGGGCGTCTTGCATGGCGCCGAAGAGGAGGTTGAACGCGTCCCTGCGCCCTTCTGCCGTTTCGGTCTCGATTTCGTGGTCTCTCGCAGCCGCCCACCTTTCTGCCAGCTTCTCAGCCGCTTTGGCCGGCAGGCGGATCGCGCCAATGCCGGTCAAGGTCACGCCCACACCCATGAGGTTCCTCGTGACCGCGTTGACTCTCAGTTCGAGTTGTTGCTTGAATTCGGTCCTGCCTTCGCTGCTAAGCGTCAGGAACTCCTCAAGCGTGTAGTTGCTGATGAGGTTGCGCGCTTCTCGAGCGGTGACCCCCTTGACACCCTCGCGCCAATCGCCGCCCTTGGGCGACCAAATCTGCTCGCGCAGGATGTCCTCGCTGTAGGGGAACTGCCCGTTTGCTGTTTGCTCGTCTTTCTCTCCCGGATGCACGCGGTGGAAGATCGTCAGCTCCAACTCCTCGATGGTCAGTCCATCATGGGTGACGATATCGGTGACGGGCACCTGGTCGACGCGCCCGTACAGCGGCACGAGCATACCGATCCGTTCGTGAGGCTTGACCCAGTGCACCCCCGTGGGCAGAATGCGGGTGACGGCGCCGTTCTGCTCCAGGATGACCACATGGCCCTGCTGGACCTCGATCTCACCGGGCCCGGTCATCGGCGATTGGGAGGACTTGGGCTGTTTGACGATTCTGACTTCCCCTTCTCTGGCTACCCATTCGGCTGGAACCATGCCTAAAGTGTGGCGTAGCGCTCTAAGCACACCGCTGCTTGATGACTGCCCAGCCTTGTTGCCTTGGTTTTGAACCTGCATCAATGTCAAGGGCACGATTACCAGCGCTAGTACCAGCACGGCTGCTGTGACGCCGCCAATGGCAGCCCAGAAAGCTTTCAGGAGGTCAGTGCCAGCGAAGAACTCGAATAGTTCCAGGGCTTGCTGACTGAGGTTATCCTCCAAATTGGCGTTCATCAGCAGCATGTAAAGACCCCAGCCCACGAATAGCGCCACCCAGACAAAGGCTGCCGCATACATCACAATGATCCAGCCGGCGCCGGTGTCCTTGAGCAACAGGTAGCCGTAGACAACCACAAGGGCTGTGACGATCACGATCAGCCCGGGCCATCCCACCTTGGCGGCGACGAAACCTGCTGGCAGCAGCAATATGAGCAGGATCAAGCGTTGCATGACTGGGCACCTTGGCGATCTTGCCTCGATCCATTGACGAGACCCGTGTGCACAACTCCCGCTAGTCAATCATGAAAGGCGCCGTTATCGATGGCGACATTATAGCACAATCCTGGCGCACAGGTGTATGACTCAAATCATGTTTATTGAGCGCCATCAGGCCGAGTCGGTGGAGCGAGTTAGCGCCAGCGACTCAGTATCTGTTTGCCGAAACCCAAGCGCCATGTTAGAATCCGCTGAACTGTTCACGGGTTGATGCGTCAGCCTGATCTCGCTAGCGCCATGTAATCACCGGTAGGACTCTTGACCTCTCACCCTCCCCTCCTCTTCCTCACCCCCGACCCCCTCACCGCCCTCTGGCAGGACAAACCCCAGATCGCGCGGCGCGTGGCGCGCGTGTATCCTGTCCTCTACGCCGGCGAGGAGCCGTATCTGCGCCCCTTGCTGCATGACCTGCGCCACGGCCGCGTCCGCCTGGCTGACCTCCACCCGCCCGCGCTGACCCAGGTCACTGACGGCCTGTACCACTTCCACTGGTCCCTGCTGGCCCCCGTCACCGGCGCGCCGCTCCTTGGCCCTCTCACCGCTGCGCTGCGCCGCCGCCGCCTGCAGTCCGCCCTGCGTCGCCTTCAATTAACCGTTCACCGTTCACCATTAACCATTAACCATTCCCCACGCCCCATCCTCTGGCTCTTCCGCCCCGGCATGGCCCACTGGATCGACGCGCTGCACCCGAAGTTGGTGATCTACCACGTGGTGGACGAGTACAGCGCCTACCCCAACCTGACGCCCGCGCAAGCCGAGCGCCAGCGCGAGCTCGACCGCCAGCTAACCGCCCGCGCCGACCTGGTCTTCTGCACCGCGCAAAGCCTGGTGGACGCCCGCCGGCCGCTGAACCCCAACACGCACTACCTGCCCAACGCCGTGGACTACGAGGCCTTCCAGACCGCGCTGGCCGGCGCGCGTGGTCTCGCTACGGCGCAGACGCCTGCTCGACCACCTTACCAATCTACCAATCTCCCCACCTACCCCCCTCCCGTCCTCGGCGTCGTCGGCGGCATCAACGCCAAGGTCGATCTGGCCCTGCTGGCCGCAGTGGCCGAACGCCGGCCGGATTGGACGCTGCTGCTGGTCGGCCCGCTGGGCTACGGGCTGGACGCGGCGGAGATGGCGCGGCTGCGCCGGCTGCCCAACGTACACCTGCCCGGTCCCGTGCCGCCGGACCAGGTTCCCGCCGTGATCGCAACCTGTGACGTCTGCTTGATCCCCTACAAGCTGACCGAGCAGACCCGCCACGTCAACCCGCTCAAGGTCTATGAGTATCTGGCGGCCGGCAAGCCGGTGGTGGCGACGGCGCTGCCGGAGTTGAGGCAGTTTGGGGAGGCGGTGAAGGTGGCGGAGGTAGTAGAAGTAGACAAGGAAACAAGTAGGCAAGTAGACAAGGGGACGGGTAGACAAGTAGACAAGGATGCGGGTAGACAAGGGCAGGGCAGCGAGTGGACGGAAGGCGTGGCCACGGATGTGGAGAGCTTTGTGGCGTGCGTGGAGGCGGCGTTGGCAGAGGCGGGGGACCCAACGCGCAGCGCGGCACGGCAGGCTGTGGCTGCGGCCAACACGTGGGATCACCGCGTGGCGCGCATGCTGGCGCTGATCGAGGAGGCGCTGGCGCGGCGGGAGACGGTGAACGGTGAGCGGTGAACGGTGAACGGAGGGGGAACCAGGGGGGCAGAAGGACAGAGGGTTCGAGTGATAGAGGGGCGGAGGTCGATGATCGGCGCGGCGGGTTGACGGCTGCCCGTTTTGGCTGCACTTGGCAGCCTACCCCGCTTTCCCTCCTTTCCCTGCTTTCCCTCCCCTCCCCCTCTCCCCCACCCCACATTTGACACCCATTCGCCAAAATGCTACACTTGCACCAGCGCGAACAATTTCCCACTACCCTGCATGTAATCGTCAGGCACAGAGGTAAGCACCGGTGCCACCGGAAGTAGCGGCTGCGGCTCGCAGCAAGACCAAAACCTATGGCGTTCCCACCGAGGAGCTGATCAGGCGTCACCAGGCCGGCCAGCCGGCTGCCTTCGACGCGCTCTTCGAACGCTACAAGGACTACGTGTACCGGGTGGCTTACATGACACTGCGCAACAGCGACGCCGCCGAAGAGGCGACGCAAGAGACGTTCATCGACGTGCTGCGTGGCCTGAAGCGCTACGACGTGGACGGCGCGGCCCGCTTCGAGACTTGGCTCTACCGGGTGACGGTCAACCGCTGCAAGACCCGGCTGCGCCGCAAGACCTTGCCATCCGCCGACTGGGACGAGATGGAGGACAAGCTGGAGCGGCTGGAGGTCGAGGCCGAGGCGTCGGATGGCGTCACCACAGGCAACGTGGACGCTGACCCAGAGCACCTGGCCTTGCGTCAGGAAGAGCGCAGCCGTCTGTGGGCCGCGGTCAACCAGCTCGGCGACGTGCACCGTGAAGTTGTGCTGTTGCGCTATGGCCAGGAGTTTTCCTACGAGGAGATCGCCGAGGCGTTGGACATCAACGTCGGCACCGTCAAATCGCGCCTCTTTAACGCGCACAAGAAACTGAAGGAGATACTCACAGCGGAAGCGCCCGACTTAACCGGTGCTCATCAGCTGGTGGCGCTCCTGTTGTTGCTGTTGAGGTGAGAGGGTGGATTGAGAACTGGTAGACTGGTAGACTTGTAGATTGGGAACTGGTAGATTGGTCGGTTGGACCGGCGTTGTTGCGAATTCTCGGCTTGACCGCTTTGCCGCTCTCCCAATTTACCAACTTACCAATCTACCGATGCACCAACCTACCACTCACCATGACCTAACCATGACACATGTCGAAGCAAACCTGCTGGCTTACCTGGACGGTGAGCTAAGCCCGGTGGACGTACAGGCCATCGAGGCGCATCTAGCCGAATGCCCAGCCTGCCGCGCTGCTCTTGTCCAGATGCGCGCGCTGCAAGCTGGCTTGACGCGCGTCCTGCCGGCAGCTTACGAGGCGGTGCACCTGCCCGCCGAGGCAGAGCAGCGCATTCGCGCCCAACTGGCCGCAGCCCGCGAGCGCGAGGAGCGCGCCGGCGCGCCGCAAGGCTGGCTGCGCAGTCTCCAGGCCGGCCTGTGGACTGCCTTCCGTCCGCTCAGCCAGGCTGCCATCCCCGTGATGGCGCTCTTCTTCTTGGTTTTGACCGTCAACGCCGCGCGGCTGCCCGTACAGACCGGCGTGCAAGAAATGCTGGTGCTGGGCCAGAACACCTTTGCGCCTGGCTCAGCCGGCGCCGTGCGCGTTCTGCTGCGCGACGGGGCCAGCGGCCAGCCTATCGCCAACGCTGCTATCGACGTGCGCATGCGCCAAGCCGGCCTGGCCAAAACCGTGTACAGCGGCAACACCGACACCACCGGCTCGGCGCCTGTGCAGTTTGCTGTGCCCAGCGACTGGGAAGGCGACGCCGAGTTGGTCGTGGCCGCCAGCAGCGACCTAGGCGCCGACGAGGTGAGCAGCCCCATCCGCTTGGCGCGCAGCTATCGTCTGCTGCTCAGCAGCGACAAGCCGGTCTACCAGCCGGGCGAGACCATTCACCTGCGCACCCTGGCCCTCGGCGCGGTCGACAGCCTGCCTGCCGCCGGCGCTGCGGTGCGCTTCGAGGTGTTGGACCCGCAAGGCGTTGCGCTGCTCAGCCAGGAGGTGACGGCGTCTGAGTTCGGCATTGCCGCCGTGGACCTGCCGTTGAGCGCCGAGGCGACGCAAGGCACCTATCGCCTACGCGCTGCGCTGGACGACACGGTCTCCGAGCTGAGCGTGGACGTCAACCAGGCTGAGTTGCCGCAATTCTTGGTCGAGGTGCAGGCTGATGCGCCCTACTACCTGCCTGGCCAGATGCTGACCGGCCAGGTCGACGCCCGCTATTTCTTCGGCAAGCCCGTGGCCGGCGGTGATGTCACGCTGCAAGTGCTGGCCAGCGGACAGGGACAAGGCCCCGCGGCCGGCGACCAGCGCTTCTTCGTCCAGGAGGTGCGCGGCCAGACCGACGAGAACGGCCGCTTTGCCTTCCAGTTCGAGCTGCCAACGCTGCCTGACGCGGCGTTTGCGCCGCTGCAAGCCGGCGGCCCGGAGGCCACGCTGGCCCTTGACCTTGAGGCCACCGTCAGCGACCGCATCGGCAACCGCGAGTTCGGCTGGCAGAAGCTGAGCCTCGCGCGCCAGCCCATCCTGATCGATGTGGTTGCCGAGGGCGGCGCCCTGCGCACCGGGGTCGAGAACATCCTCTACGTGCTCACCAGCTACCCTGACGGTCGGCCGGCCACCACTTCCGTGGCCGTGCAGATCGGCGCCGGCGCACCGATCGCCGAGGTGACCTCTGCCGCCGGTATTGCCGAGGTGCGCTACACCCCGCGCGCCGGAGACATCGGCGCCCGCACGGTCAACGTCACGGCCACGGACGCAGCCGACCAGCAGGGCAACGCCGAGGTTATCCTGCCGCTGGACGCGGCGCGCGAGACCCTGCTGTTGCGCACCGACCGCGCCATCTACGCGGTGGGCGACACGATGGCCTTGGAAGCCCTGGCCACCGGCGCCATGGACGCGGTCTACCTAGACGTGATCAAAGCCGGCCAGCTCATGCTCACCCAGTCTGCGCCGGTGCAGGACGGCAAGGCGACGTTTGCCCTCGACCTGACGCCGGAGCTGGCGGGCACGCTGGAGCTCAACGCCTACCAGGTGGGCAGCGACAACAATGCGCTGCGCGACGCGCGCGTGGTCATCGTCGACGCGCCGGAGACCTTGCAGGTGCAACTGGCCACCGACAAGGCCGAGTACCCCCCTGGCGAGGAAGCTCTGCTCAGCGCCCAAGTGCAGACTGCCGCCGACAGCCAGCCTGCTGAAGCCGCCGTGAGCCTGTCGGTAGTCAACGAAGCGGTGTATGCCCAGCGGCCCTACCAGCCCGGTTTTGCCCGCGCCTACTTCCTCGTGGATGAGGCGCTGCGGGAAGCTGGTGTGCAGCCGGCGCCAGACGCTGCGCAAGTCGGCGGTCGGGCCCTCCAGCTCGCGCAGCAGCAAATGGCCAAGGCGACCTGGGCCGCCTACACCGGCCAGGCCTACACGCTGGCGGTGCAATCTAGCGATGAGGCGAGCGCGGCCGCGATCAACAGCACCCGGGCGGCCACCTTCAGCCGGCTGAGCGTTGGTCTGAGCCTCGCCCTCAGCCTGACCGTGCTGGCGCTGGCAGGCATCGTGATAGCCGGCTTGCGCCGCAGCGGGGTGCTCGGCAAAGCTGCCGGCCGTTTGCTGGTCACGCTAACCCTGCTGGCCATCGGCGGCGCGGCGGTAGTCGTGGGGCTTTCCCAGCTCGTGGCCGATGCCCTGGCCGCACAGACGGCGTGGCTGATGCTGCTGATCAGCGGTGGGCTATGGCTGGCGGCTCTGCTCGCGCTAGCAGTCTATGCTTGGCGGCAGCGTGACCACCGCGCGCAATACGCTGTCCTGTTGGTGTCGGCGTATGTGCTTGGCCTGGCGCTGCTGGCGTTTGCCGTTGGCCAAGGCGCGGTGCTGGCGCCGGGGTGGCTGGCTGTGCTCGCCGGCGGGTTTGGCGTGCTGCTCGCTGCCCTGCTGCTCTTCGGCTGGGGATTGCGGCTGGAGGGGGAACGGCGGGCCGGCATAGTGGTTTTGCTGCTGGCGCTGCTGGTCCTGCCCGTGGTTGTTGCGCTCAACGCGGTCGATCTGAGCGGCAACCAAGTCATCCGGCAGATCGCCGGGCCAACTGTCCACGTCCTCCGCAGCGGGTTGTTGACGGGGTGCACCGCGCCGCTTGCACCGCAGTCCGCGCCTGCGCCGGCCAGCCTGCCGGAAGATGCTGCCGGCAAGCAGGTTGAGGTAGCGCCACAGCCTCTCGATCAGGGGATGAGCCCAACCGAAGCGCAGGCAATCGCTGAGCCGGAGACCGTCATTGTCATGGAGGCGCTGGAAGCGCCGGCCGAAGTCACGGCTGCGGCGCCAGAGGCAGCGCTGCAGGCCGTCGAGACCACGGCCCCGCTGGCAGAGCCCCTGCTGGCAACAACGACCTTGCCGACCGCCACCGTGGAGCTTTCCCCGACCATCGACGCGACCTTCTTTATGACGGCGGTGGTCACGCCGACGATTGAGGTGACGACAACCGTAGCGCTCACGGCTACCCCGACCCTCACCGCCACCGTCACGCCGACCGCCACGCTGACGCCAACCGCCGCGCCGGAGGGAGAGCGATCGTTGGCGCGCGCGGCCGGCGCAGCCACGGACACGCCGCAGCCCACGGCGACGCCACAGCCCACACCCACGGCCGAGCCTACCGCCACGCCGCTGCCCACCGCGGCCTCAACGCCGGAACCGACAGCAACCCCTCTGCCCGCGCCGACAGCCACGCCTGAGCCGACTCCGCTGCCGCCGGTGATCGGGCTGGAGGCTTTCGGGCTGGGCGCGGGCGGCGAGGCAACGCGCACGGGCGAACCTGTTGACATCAGCCAGCTGCCCATCGTGCGCGAACGCTTCCCGCAGACGCTGTATTGGAACCCCCAGGTCGTCACCGACGGCCAAGGTCGCACCCAGGTGCGCATCCCCACCGGCGATGTCATTACCACCTGGCGCATCACGGCTCTGGCAGTCGATCGCGCCGGCCGGCTGGGCAGTGCCACTGCGCCGCTGGTGGTGTTCCAGCCGCTCTTCCTGAACCTCAGCCTGCCGGCCACGGCCATGGCCGTGGGCGGTGAGCTATACGCTGGCGTGCAGATCTTCAACTACAGCACCCAGCCGCTCAGCATTGCGCTGACGGCACAGACCTCGCCGGGCCTAGCGGCGCGGCTCTCCGCCAGCCAGGTCACCGTGCCGGCTAACGAGATCATGGTGGTGCCGCTGCGACTGACCGCGCTCAGTGCCGGCGAACAGACCATCACCGTTGCCGCCGTAGGTGACAGCGCGCAGGACGCGCGGCAGGCAGTGATCACCGTGCAAGTCCAATAGACACACCCGGCCAGGGTGACGCTCCAAGAAAACCGCCGCTACGTGCTTGTCTGTAGCGGCGGTTTCTCGTTCTAGGGTTCTCGACAGCTTCGCTAGCGCGGTTCCTGCTGCACCAGCTCGTAATGCCAAATCCCACTAGCGTCGGTGTGGACTCGCACCTCGCCTTTGTCCTCCATCACGTCCAGATGTCCGATGACCTCGGAGGCGGCCAGGAAGACGTCCACGTCATCCAGGTGGCGGAACAGCGCTTGGACCAACTGCCAAACGGTGCGCGGGCCCTGCGCCAGCTGGCTGCGCAGTCGGTTCAATCGTCGCTCGTAGAACTGAAAGCGCTGATTGATCAATCCACGCGGGTCGGATACGGCGTCGCCATGGCCGGTCAGCACCAGCGCGATGTCCATGTCATACACCTGACACAAGGAGCGCCAATACTCTATCAACGGCTTGCGCCGCTGGCTGGCGCCCGGCGGCGGCGGCTCGACAATGGCGTTGGAGCTGATATGCGCCAGCAGATGGTCGTTGCCGATCAGCAACCGGCTCTGCGGTTGGTAGAAGCACACCAGGCTGCTGGAGTGGCCGGGGCAATAGAGCGTCTCCCAGACGGCGCCGGCCATCGTGAAAAGCGAGCCGTGTTGCAAGAAACCGCTCAGGGGGGCATAGGTTTGCAGAAAGCGAAAGCTGCGATACAGCCGCTCCGAGGGCTCCGCCAGCGCCATCGGCACATCGGCCGCCGCCAGCATGTCGCGCCAGAAGTACTGTCGTTGCTCATGGAAATCGGCCACCCCCTCGATCCACGGTTGCGCCAGCGCGTAGGCCCAAACCTCGGCGTGGCTCAACTCGGCCAGCTTGCCCACCAACCCGAAGTGATCGCTGTGCGCGTGGGTAATGATAATGCGCTGCAGGTCGGCGATGGTATAGCCCAGGCCACGCAGGCCGGCCACCAGCGCTTCCCACGCGTCGGGCGTGTACGGCCCGGTGTCGATCAAGGTCAGCGGCTCGCCTTCAACCAGGTAGGTGTGGACCGGCCCGACGGGAAAGGGTGTGGGCAGCGTGATCTGATGGATCTTGCCCAGCAAGGGTATGTCGAAGGTGTCGACAGGTACGGTTTGCATCACTGTGGTCGGCTTTTCACCAGTACAGTCCAGGTGCCGCGCTGCACAACGGTGTCGTCTTGTTTGAGGATCTGCACCTTGAAGGTTACGTTGCCCCCGCCCAGCCGCGGCATCGGTTTCAGCTCGGCAACCGTGGCCCGCACACGCACGGTGTCACCGATCAACACGGCGCTGCGAAACTGCCAATTGAGCTCCATGAAGGCGATGGCCGTGCCGGTGATAAAACCCATGCGATCGGCCAGGCCGGTGGCGATAGACAGCACCAGTGCGCCGTGGGCGATACGCGCACCAAAAGGGGTGCTCTTGGCGACCTCGGCATCGCTGTGCAGGGGGTTCCAGTCGCCGCTGAGCATGGCGAAGTTGACGATGTCGGCCTCGGTCACGGTGCGCCCCTGGCTGGTGATCGAGTCGCCGATGCTGAACTCTTCAAAATACAGTCCGGTCGGTGGCTTCAGTTCGGACATGCACCTGCTCCTCACGTGTGGGCGTTGTTGCTGCGCGTCATTGTACCGGCGATGACGGGGTTTGGCAAGCCTCCGGCCCTGAAGTGCAAAAAAAGCAACTATTCAGCCCTGGGTGCCGGGCACTTAAGGCTGCGCTGGCCAGGGCGTCTGCAGAGCCGGCTCAAGCTGTAAGCCGGTCGCAAGTG
>DAOUBX010000084.1:0-14773 GCA_034432445.1 Anaerolineales bacterium | reverse complement strand
GGCACTTGCGACCGGTTCCCAGCTTGAGCCGGCTCTGCAGACGCCCTGGCCAGCGCAGCCTTAAGTGCCCGGCACCTAGGGCTGAATAGTTGCGAACGGACAACGATTGAGATTCTGTGGGGTGGGTCTGGGGAAGCCAAGCAGGGGCATACCCTGTGGAAAACTCGCCTGAAACGGTGGAAAAAGAGCGCGCGTTGTGGAAAACTAGCGCGTGGTTGACGTTTCCGCTCTCCTGGTGGACCAATACTGGGATGTTGCCGATGGTCTTGCTACTAAATATGGGCGCCCGAGCAGCCAAGGTTTTTCACACGTAACTGCTCAGGTGCCGGGCATTTGTAGGCAATCTGCGACCTAGGTTGGCTTCGCAGACACGTTGGCAAACCAGAATCCAAATGCCCGGCACCTATGGCTGAGTAGTTACTTTCACACAAGTGCAACGCCTGCGGCCGGCCTCAGGGCGATGAGCCCAGTCGAACACCTCTGCCGGGGCCGCCTGACGATACATGCCCAACGGTGATTGGGTCGCTAGCGCCGTTTTGGCTATAATGCCCCTACATCGGCCAGCGCTTGGCCCTCTGCCAACGAACGATCTACCCGTCCGTACTTCGCACCCTGAGAGCAAGCCCATGTCTGTCAAAATTGTCACCGACACCGGCTGCGACCTCCCTCCTCAGCTCGTCGAGCAGTATGATATCACCCTGGTGCCGCTGGTCTTGCGCTTCGACGACCGCGATTTGCCCGATACGCCGGAGACGCGCGTGGAGCTGTGGCAGCGTGTCGAGGCAGGGTTGCCCTGCGATACCTCAGGGCCGCCGATTGGCGCCTACGAAGTCGTGTACAGGCCCCTTGTAGCCGCGGGCCATGACGTGGTGTGCATCACCCTCACCGGCGCGCACAGCGTCACGTACAGCAGCGCTTGGGCTGCCGCCCAGTCCTTCCCCGGCAAGGTCACCGTGATCGACTCGTGTTCCTTGTCGTTCGGCTACGGTTTTCAAGTGTTGAAAGCGGCGCAGGCGGCGGCCGAGGGCGCAGATCTGGCCACCGTGGTTGAGGTTGTACGCCATGTACAGCGACGCAGCCAACTGCGCTTCTTTCTCGAGCAGCTCGAGCAGGTGAAGCGCGGCGGCCGGCTAGACGCTCTGATGCCGATTTTGGGACGCCTGGGCCATGCGCTCAACGTGCGCGCCGTTTTGACCGTCAATGACGAGGGCCGGATCAGCCTAGTTGGCCCGGCGCGCGGCCGCCGCGGCGCGATCAAGCGCCTGGTGCAGGAGTCTGCGGCCAGGGCGCCGCTGGAGATGCTGGGCGTGGGCCATGTCCGGTGCTTGGAAGAAGCTGAGCAAATCGCTGACGAGCTGGCTACCTTGACCAATCTGCCGCGGGAGCAGGTCTTTGTGCTGGAGATCGGCTCGGTGTTGATTGCCCATGCCGGCGCCGGCACGCTGGGAGTGGTCACGGTCTCGCGCTGATCGTTGTTGCACGTGTGCGCTAGCCCAGCGGCTGTTTTTTCGGCGTGCCGGCGCGGCGCGGATAGCCTGTCGGGGTGCGGGCGGCCTTGGCAACCAGCACCAGCGTGCGCTCAGCCTCCAGGCCCGGCACCTGCACCGGCAAAGCAGTGTGAAAGCTCCCACCGAGGGTTTGCAGGGCTACCTGCGATGCGGTCAGCTCCTCCGCCGGATAGTGTCCCTTCTGCGCAATCAACCACCCGCCGATGCGCAACAAGGGCAACGTGTACTCCAGCAGGGTCGGCAGCGGAGCAACTGCGCGTGCCAGCGCCAGGTCGAAGCGTTCACGGCCCGGCCCTTGGCCGAAGTCCTCGGCCCGAGCCTGGACTACGGTCACGTCTGACAGCCCGAGTGTCGTCACCAGATGTTCCAGAAAGCGACACTTCTTGCCGGTGGCCTCCACCAGCGTGAGTCGCAGCGCTGGCCAGACGATTTTTAGCGGCAAACCGGGAAAGCCGGCGCCGGCGCCCACGTCGACTGCTGCGGGTCCTGTTTGGCGCCAGGCGTTGCCGGGCGACCGGTCGATGTGTGGCAGCGCCGCCACGATCGACAACGAGTCGAGAAAGTGCGTGGCGTCGATGGCCGTCGGTTCGGCCACGCTGGTGAGATTGAAACGCTGATTCCAGTCGATCAGCTCTGCCCGGTAACGGTCGAAGGCAGCCAGTTGTTCGGCGGTTAACTCCAGCCCGAGTTGTCGGGCGCCATCGCGCAAGTTCATCGTACCAACCTCGATTGATCTGCGCAGCAACGGGCGCATCCTTGCCGGAAAAAACCTGTTGTTGCCGCAAGCTCAGCACCGCTGAGCCGGAAGTTGACTCTGTCCCGCTTACTCGAACCGATTATACCACGACACGCGCCGCCGACCGATCACGGCCGGTGGGCTCACTTTTTTTAGCAAGGAGAAAGCAAGCATGAGCGTGATGACTTACGCCGACGTTATGCGTCCGTCGCTGCGGCGACACGCCCTCGTCTATGATTTGGCGCTGATCCTGGCGGGATCGCTTTTGATCGCCCTGTCAGCGCAGCTCGCAGTCAAACTGCCTTTCAGCCCGGTGCCGATCACCGGGCAAACGCTGGCCGTGCTGCTGATCGGCGCGCTCCTGGGCCGCCGCCGCGGCGCGCTGGCCGTCGTGGTCTACATCGGCCAGGGCGTGCTTGGGCTGCCCGTGTTTGCGGGCGGCGCCGCCGGATGGGCGCGGCTGGCCGGGCCCACGGGCGGCTACCTGGTCGGCTTCGTGTTGGCTGCTTACGTGGTCGGCCTGCTGGCCGAGCGTGGCTGGGATCGCCGCCCGGCAACCACGGTGGCAGCGATGGCGCTGGGCAACGCCGTCATCTATGCCTGTGGGCTGGTGTGGTTGTCCGGCTTTGTCGGCGGCATGGATAAGGCACTGACGCTGGGCATGACCCCCTTCCTCGTCGGCGACCTGCTGAAGATCGCTCTGGCAGCGGTGCTGCTGCCGGCCGGATGGAAGGTGCTGGGCCGGCGGTGAACTTCCTACGTGCCCTTGGGAGGACACTATGAAGCGCGTGTGGCGAGCGATGGCGACTCTTGGCTGTCTTGTGGGGGTGGCGCTGGGATCGGCGGCCGGCCTGCACGCGCAACAGGAGGAACCGGCGGCCGCCCTGAAGGCGCAATGGCTGGCCGCCGGCCGGCCCCTGTGGGCACTGGCGCGCTACCCTGCAGCCGACGCCGGCGCAGCCAACGCGCTGGCGGCGTCGGTGGGAGTGGAGGTTGCGCCTGACGCGATGTTCGACTGGACGCGCATCGCCTTCGACTCGGGCCGCGACGGTAATTGGGAGGTCTACACCGCGCGCGGCGACGGCGCTCAGCCGCAGCGCGTGACCAACCATCCGGCGACCGACGTCCTGCCTCAGCTCAACCGCGGCGCAACGACCGTTTTCTTCGTCTCCGACCGCGACGGCGACCAGCTCGACATCTTCTCTGCCAACGCCAATGGGAGCAACGTGCAGCGTCTCACCCGTTCCGCGGGCGACGACACCAGCCCGGCGCTGTCTCCCAACGGGGCCACCCTCGTCTATAGCTGCTATCGCAACGACAACTGGGAGCTGTGCCGCGTGCAGGCCAACGGCACGGGCGAGACCCGGCTCACTTACTCGCCCGACTTCAACGATTTCATGCCAGCCTGGTCGCCTGACGGCCAGCGCATCGTCTGGGTGCGCGAGCAGAACAGCGCGGCGTCGCTCTGGACGATGGGGGCCGACGGCAGCAACGCGCTGCCTCTTACCGGCAACTACCGCTACCTGGAAAACCCGCGCTGGTCGCCTGATGGCCGGCTCATCTTGTTCGACGCCGACCTCGACAACGACTATTGGAGCGAGCTGGCGATCTACGACCTCAACCTGGGCTACGTGAACTGGAGCTACAACCCGCCCCAGCCGTTGGTGGACGCCTGGGCCGGAGACTGGTCGCCGGACGGCCAGTATGTCGCCTTCAACTTGGTGCAGTACACCGTCGTTGGCAACCAACTGCGCATCGGCGCCCTCGTCATGGCGCGCATGACTACCAGCAACAACACGCCGATGTTGTTCCCCGGTTCTGGCCTAGACCTGCTCAACGATTGGCAGGTCGCCGACGTCCACCCGCCGGAAACGCAGGTCACGGCCTTGCCGGCCTACGCGCGCGCGTCTGGCTTCCAGGTGACCTGGGCGGGCAACGACGTTGGGCCGGCCGGCATCGCCTCGTTCGACGTCCAGCGCCGCGTGGGCAACGGCGCCTGGACGAATTGGCTGCAAGGGGTCACGGCAACGAGCGCCACGTACACCGGCGCGCCGGGCGAGCTGGTCAGCTTTCGCGTGCGCGGCCGCGATCACGCCGGCAACGTCGAGGAGTGGCCGGCCGCGGCCAACGGGGACGCGAGCACCACGCTCTTCTCGTGGGTGCTGAGCGGTCGCGTGCTCGACAACCGCGGCCTGCCCCTGCCGCGCGCCGACGTGGTGATCTCCCCTGCGCCCAGCGCCGCGGCTCGCACCGACCTACGGGGAAGTTTTCGGACGCTGCTCCTGTCCCATGGCGCGCACACCGTGAGCGCCAGCCGGGCCGGCTATGGCCCGGCACCGGCCAGCGCGTTCCAGTTCATCGCCGACCGCGCCCTCGACATTGCGTTGCCCCCACTGGATGACCGGGTGCAGAACGGCGGCTTCGAGGCGGCCGGCCAGCCGCTGGCCGGTTGGCAGACGGGTGGCGCGGTCCGTGTCGGCCAGCCGGGCCAATGGGGCGCCCATGCCGCCCAGCTGGGCAAGCTCTGCCCCGCTCCCTGCTTCGCCGATCCTGTCCCCATCTGGAGCGGCGGAATTCTCGACCAGGCCGATGTAGCCGTGGACAGCCAGGGCAACTTCCATATCGTCTACGCGGGCTGGGATGGCGCCACGAACCAGCCGGCCGCAATGCATACGGCGCGGCTCAGGGACGGTACCATGGCGCCGGCAACGCTCATCGGTCGCGCTGGCGATTACCACTACGGCGTCGCCCCTAAGCTGGCTGTTGGCGTCGACGATGTCTTGCACGCCGTCTGGGCAGGCAAGCGAGGTTTGTACTACAGCCGCAGTCTTCCTGGTGACGGCTGGGCTGCGGCGCAGGTGATCGGCCCCGGCGACCAGCCCGACATCGCAGTCGATAGCCAAGGCTATGTCCACATCATCTACCAGTGCTTCGGCGCCCAGTGCGGATCGAGTAGCCGCATCTACTACCGCCAGCGCACGGCGGACGGCCAGTGGCAGCCGCCGGTTGGGCTGGACGCCGGCGATGGCTATATGTTGCCGGGCATTGCGGTGGGGCCGGACGACGCCGTGCACCTGATCTGGCAGGAGAGCAGCGGCGGCGTCTTTGCCCGCACCCGCCAGGCCGATGGCAGCTGGTCGGCCAAACAGACCGTGTATACCGGCTGGGGCTACACCTATGAGCCGCAGGTCATCCTGGCCGATCCCTTCGGCGGCGTCCACGCGCTATGGAACTGGCCTTACCAGGTCTACTACGCCTATCGCCAGCCCGACGGGACTTGGTCCACCGCGCAGGCGCTGCCGCAGATGCAGCGCTCCTTCCGCGCCGCGGTCGACCCCCGGGGGCGCCTCCACGTCCTGGGCATGCTGCAGTATGCGGCCGAGGAGGGGCTGTATTACACGATCCGCGAGCCGAGCGGGGCTTGGTCGACGCCGGTGCGCGTCGCCGACGGGCAATGGGACATCGCCTTCGGCGCCGATGGCATCCCGCAGATGTTGGGCTATGACATGAGCGGCAG
Source organism: Anaerolineales bacterium (assembly GCA_034432445.1). Classification (GTDB taxonomy): domain Bacteria; phylum Chloroflexota; class Anaerolineae; order JAAEKA01; family JAAEKA01; genus JANWYQ01. The sequence continues at coordinate 9,012 of DAOUBX010000084.1, read as the reverse complement.
CGGCGTCACCTTCTATCGCACGGCGCGGCGCCTGGCCGAGCCGTCCATCAGCACACTGGCGCAGTCTCTCGTCGTCGCCAACGAGATGCACCGCCCCACCCTCGGCTTCTGGTATCGCATTGACGGCGCGTCGGCGGATAGCCGGTCCCGGCTGGCGGTCACGGTGCGCGCCGGGGTCAGCGTCACCCAAGCCTTCACAGCCACGCTGGCACCCGACTGGCGGCAGGCAGCCGTGGACCTGACCCCCTGGCGCGGCCAGACGGTGACGGTTGACCTGGAATTCCAGCAGGCAGCCGGCGATTTCTACGAAAAGCTGCTGCTGGACAACGTCAGCGTGGGATCGTGGCTGACGCCTGTGCCCAGGGGGGTATTGCCCAAGTCCGTGCCCAGCGGCGCAGCGACCCGACTGACCATCCAGGGTGACAACTTCCTCTCCGGCGCGGCCGTGCGCATCAACGCCACCCCCTTGACCGGCGTGACCTGGCTCGACGAGCAGACGTTGGAAGCCGACCTACCGGCCGGCTATCGACCGGGCTTGTACAACGTCTGGGTGGTCAATCCCGGCGGCCAGGCGGCGGTTCTGCCGTCCGGCCTGCGCGTTGGACGCTCCCTCTGGTTGCCCCTGGTAACGGTGGGCAGCCGGCCGTGAAGGGCTGCGCCGGCATGCTAACCGTGATCCTCCGTCCAGCTGGTAGCCGGACCTACGTGGCAGCAAAAGGGGGCCGCCGCCTGGCGGCCCCCTGCGATCCGTTTGCCCCTGTCACTGCCCGGCCGGCCGCAGCACCAGCACGTCCTTGGCCGCTTTCTCGATGTCGGCGCGCTCAAAGCGGAAGGGGTTGTACGCCACCTTCTGCCATGGCTCGATCATGTCGTCGTAATGCCGGTCGAACACCTGACCGCTCTGCCCGGTGGTGTGGATGATGACGCTGGCCGACAGGTTGCTCAGGTCCACCACTTGGCGGAAGCTGACGCCGCTGTTCATCACCAGGGAGGGATAGGCCTGGCTGGCCGCGTTGACGGTGAATGCCTCCCCGCGCGCCGGCACGCTGCGGTTGAAGATGCGGTTCAGCGGATCGACCGTGCCGAAGATCAGGTGGTCGAAGTTGGCGTAGTGCACATCGCCCCAGCGCCACTTGGTCGGGTCTTGGCTCTCCTGGCTCTCCTGCAGCGCCGCAATCGCCTCGGCAAACGCCCGCGGGACAATGTCGTCGCGGGTCTCCACTTGGGACGTCCCTGCGTCGTCCCACCAGGGATCGGTGGGCTCCTGCGTCAGCCGCTCCAACAGCTGCGTCGGCGCATCGCGAAATTCCGAGAGGTAGTCTTCGATCATCTCGGCGTTGCCGGCCTGCGCCATCTCGTCGCCCAAGGTCAGGTGGAACAGGCGTTGGATGAACAGGTGATAGATCAGCGGCTCCGGCCGGTCGGCGTACAGGTTGCGGTCCCACGCGCGCATCAGCTCCAGAGCCTTGGCCACAGCGGGGTCGTCGCTGGACACCTTGTCCAACAGCGGCACGAAGATGTCGGTGGTCACGGGGCGGACATCCCCTTGGATGGCCTGCATGTCGGCCAGGCTGAGCTTGTCCTTGCTCTCGATCAGCTCTACGATGCGCTGGCTGCGGTAGGGGGCGGCCCATTCGGTGGAGATCAGGTAGGGATAGGTGTCCGGCACCACCTGGTTGTTGGCCGTGGCGACGTAGCCCACGTCGGGGTTGAACACCCAGGGCAGCTCCTCGAAGGGGATGAAGCCTACCCACTCGTACTCGCCCGTCCAGCCAGGCACGGGCACGGTGCCGTCCCCCTGGCCGCGAATGGGGATGCGGCCTGGCATCTGATAGCCGATGTTGCCGTCCACGTCGGCGTAGACGAAGTTCTGCGCGGGCGCGTCGAAGTAGCGCAGTGCGGTGCGAAAGTCTTCCCAGTTCTGGGCCAGGTTTAGCAACATGAAAGCTTGCCACAGCGTGCTCACATCGAGGGCCGTCCAGCGCAGCGCCACCGGGTCGGCGTCGGCCATCTCGTCACCCAACACGGCATTGACAATCGGCCCGTGGCGGGTGATGCGCACCGTCTCCACCACCGGCTCGGCGCGACCCTTGACCTTGATCACCTCTTCGATAACCTGCACGTCCTCCCACCGACCTTGGAACTCCACCTGGTTGGGGTTGTCCGGGTTCACCTTCTCGATGAACAGGTCCTGCACGTCCGGCCCCACGTTGGTCACGCCCCAGGCGATGCGGTTGTTGTGGCCGATGATCACGCCCGGTACGCCGGCAAAGGTGACCCCGGTCACGTTGAACTTGCCGCCATGCAATCCCACCTGGTACCAGATCGAGGGAATTTGCAGGCCCAGGTGGGGATCATTGGCCAGCAGCGGCTTGCCGGTGGTCGTGCGGCTGCCGCTGACCACCCAGTTGTTGCTGCCCAGCCCTGGGCCATCAGCGCGCAGAAAGCTGCGCAGATTGCGGGCCCGCTGCGGCTCCAGGCTGCGCAGCGCGCTGAAGTCCTTCACCTCCGGCGGGATGATGAAAGGCCCGGTCTGGGGATAGCGCGGGAGCAGGTCGGCCGTTTTCTCTGGGCCGAGCAGGTCGATCAACCGGGCGCGCATGAGCTCGGTCTCGTAGTTGCCGCCCAGGTTGTAGGCCATCAGCTTGCCCCACACCACGGTGTCGGCGGGCTACCAGGGCTCGGGCTGATAGCCCAGGATGCGAAACTCCAGCGGCAGGTCGTTGCCCGCCTCGGCGATGAAGGCGTTGACGCCGTCGGCGTAGGCTTGCAGGTAGGACAGCGTTTCCGGGCTGAGGGCTGCCAGGTCCTGCTGCGCCGCGCGGTACACCCCCAGGGTGCGCAAGAAGCGGTCGGTGTCCAGCGTTGCCTCGCCCAGCACCTCGGACAAACGGCCGGCGCCGGCGCGGCGCTGGAATTCCATCTGGAACAGACGATCTTGGGCTGTGACGTAGCCCTGCGCAAAGAACAGGTCGTGCTCGTTTTCGGCGAAGATGTTCGGCACGCCCCATGCGTCGCGGTAGACGGTGACCGGCGCCTGCAGGCCGGCCACGTCCAACTTGCCCGAGACGTTCGGCAGCGGTGAGCGGACGAAGAGCACTGCGGCCACAACGGCCACAACCAATAGAACGACGACGACCACCAATAAGATCTTGAGGATTTTGCCGAGCATGGGCAGGCCTCCTTTCGCACGCTGCGCACCAATGCGGGACTCGTAACTACCTAGCGAAGCTTTGCCGCAAACCGATAAGTCAATCGGACGCGGATGGACGCAGACGAGCGCTGATTGCTTTAGCTTGATCCGCACTCTCTACGTCCATCGGCGTCCTCAAATCTTGCCTCGTCTGCGTGGAGTGTGAGCTGTCAAGGATTTCAGCCACAGGCGCCGGACGCTACCGATCACCGATCGCCGGTTACCGATCACCGATCACCGTTCACCGATCACCGATCACCGATCACCGTTCACCGACACTCTCGGGGATAGCTTCTGAAGCCATGCGCCGGGTGTACCAGTCGCAGTGCTCACGCAAGAAACAGACGGCACAGCGTGGGTTGCGCGCCGTGCACACCTGCCGGCCGTGGCGGATCAAGTTCAGATGCAAGGGATAGAACCACTCCGGCTGCGCCAGGGCCTCCCAGATGGCCTTGATCTTGGCAGGATCGTCTTTGGGCCCGGCAAAGCCCAGCCGCTGGCTCACGCGCTGCACGTGGGTATCTACGGGGAAGGCCGGCTTGTCGAAGCAGAACAGCAGCACGATGGAAGCGGTCTTGTGGCCAACGCCCTCGAATTGCATGAGCCACTGCAACGCCTCGTCGGTCGGCAGGTCAGCCAGAAAGCTGATGTCGAACGCGCCGCGCTCGGCGAGGACGCGACGCAGGGCGGCTTGCAGCCGAGGGGCCTTGGTGGGGCCGAGGCCCGCCGGCCGGATCACCTCGACCAACTCTGCCAGCGGCGCGTCTAGCACGGCTTGCCAGTCGGGATATGCGGTCTTGAGCCGCTGAAAGGCCAGCCCGCTGTTGTTGTCCGACGTGTTGGCGCTGAGGATGGTCAGCACCAGCTCGTCCATGGGATCGTAGCTGGGCCGCCAGTCGGGGTGGCCGTACTCGGTCAGCAGGAGGCGGTAGACGGTGGCAGCTTTTTCGGCGAGGCTGGCATCTGGCACGGAGGGGCCCTCAATTGGCGGAGAATTGGCGGCAGAATTCTACCGCAAGACCGGTGCGGCGTCAACCGCGCCGAAGGGGGTGCGCATGTCAGATCGGCGGGCATGCAGTGGACGAACTTGTCAAACCGTCCTTCTGCCGCCGGCTTGAAATGCACCCCAATTTCGCGGCGCTTGACCAGGGCCGCAATCTGTGCTAGACTGCGATCATTCCACGAGGCGCAGCAATGCAACGAACTTATCCCACGGGTGTGCTTGTAATCGGTAGAGGCTCTTCGGGTCTACGTGCGGTCATCGCGACCTTGGGTCGACCGGCCGGCGTTGCGGCGCCGGCCATGGCAACCCGAGGGGCCGGGCAGCCCACCGGCGCGCTGGTCAAGCGGTGGGCTGGGGGTGCGCCTGGATGGTGTTGACGTTCCACTTGCCGGAGTGACATCTGCAAGGGACGGCGACGGGTGCACGGATGCTCCCGTCGCCGTTTTCATTGCAACGCTGCTGCGTGACCTCGATCGGTCGCCGCCCATGTTTCCATTGGCCGCCGTGCGTGCGGCTGACCCGCCAACGCTTGAGGTGTTTTCTCAAGGTTCGACACATGGCAAAACTGGCTATCTATCGGCGTTTGATTGGCTACTTGGCCCGCTATTGGCCGCAGGCGGCGTTGGCCTATGCCTCGATGCTGTTCGCCACGCTCCTGAACCTGTTCATCCCTCAGATCATCAAGCGCGCCATCGACCAGGGCTTGGAGCAGGATCACCCTTTGACCCTGTTTGCGGCTGCCGGACTGATTCTGGGCGTGGCCCTGGTGCGCGCGTTGGCGGGATTTGGTCAGCGCTACTTCGGTGAGTGGCTGTCGTTCCGCGTGGCCTACGACCTGCGCAACGACTTTTACACCAACTTGCAGCGCCTACCCTTCGCCTTTCACGACCAGGCGCATACCGGCGACCTGATGAGCCGGGCCACCGGCGACATCACAGAGGCCGAGCGCTTCGTCGGCGTGGGACTGATGGACCTGGTGGCTGCGGTGTTGTTGCTGGCCGGTGTGGTGGTGGCCATGTTGTTGTAACATGTGGCGTTGGCCCTGCTGGCCTTGCTTCCCTTTCCAATTTTGATCGTGAGCACGCTGCGCTTTGGCGCCACGGTTCGTCCCCTGTCGCGCCACGTCCAGGATCAACTGGGCGTGCTGTCGACGACCATGCAAGAGAGCCTGACCGGCATTCGCGTCGTGAAGGCGTTTGCGCGGGAGCCCTACGAGTTCGAAAAGTTCGACCGCGACAACAGCATCTGGTTCCGGCTACGCGAGCGGCTGATTCGAGCATGGGGCAATAACTGGCCCTTCTTCACGTTTTTGATCGCCTTGAGCAACTTCATCTTGCTCTTTTTCGGCGGCCCGATGGCGCTGGAAGGCGTCATCACGGTCGGCACCCTCTTTGCGATGATCTCGTACGTGCTGATGCTCAACGCGCCGGCGCAGCGGCTGGGCTTCCTGGTCAACATGGCCGCCACCGCCGATGCCAGCGCCAGCCGGGTGTTCGAGATCATGGACACGCCTAACACTGTGGCCGAAAGCCCAGCCGCGCGACCCCTGACCCAGCCGCGCGGCCAAGTTCGGTTCGAGGACGTCAGTTTCGGCTACCGCGATGGCCTCCACGTGTTGCAGCACATCAACTTTTGCACCGAGCCCGGCCAGGTGGTGGCGTTGCTAGGTCCCACGGGCTCCGGCAAGTCGTCGATCATCAACCTCATCCCGCGCTTCTACGATCCTCTACAGGGCCGGGTGCTGGTCGACGGCGTAGACGTGCGCAACTTGACATTGAACAGCTTGCGGCGGCAGATCGGCATTGTCCTTCAGGAGCCGTTTCTGTTTAGCGCCACCATTGCTGAGAACATCGCCTACGGCCGGCCCACGGCCAGCATGGAGGAGGAAATCGTCGCCGCAGCCCGGGCCGCCAACGCGCACGACTTCATCGAGAGCTTTCCCCACGGCTACCAGACGCGCGTCGGCGAGCGGGGGGGTGACGCTAAGCGGCGGGCAGAAGCAGCGGGTCGCCATCGCGCGTGCCCTCTTGTTCGACCCGCGCATTCTGATCCTGGACGACTCGACCAGCAGCGTGGACACTGAGACCGAACACATCATCCAGCAGGCTCTGCAAACGCTGATGCGCGGCCGGACGACGTTTTGTGATCGCCCAGCGGCTGTTGACGCTGAAACATGCCGATCAAATCCTGGTGCTGGATCACGGCCAGATCGTTCAGCGCGGCACTCATGACCAGTTGTTGGCCGCAGGTGGCCTGTATCGCCAGATCTACGATCTGCAACTGCGCGACCAGGAGGAGTTCCTGGCGCTGGAGGAACGCTTGGCCACGGCGCAGTTACAGCCTCAGCTTCTGGCAACGGTGGAGGAACGGCTATGATCCAAGCAAACGGACGGAGCGGCCCCCGCGTCTACGATGTGCGCGATGTGACCCAGGCCAGCCTGCGCTCGCAGCTCGGCATTGTGCTCCAGGATACCTTTCTTTTCGCCAGCACCATCGCCGACAACATTCGCTATGGCCGGCTAGAAGCCACCGACCAAAAGGTGGTAGAGGCTGCCAAAGCAGTCGGCGCTCACCCGTTCATCTGCCGGCTGCCCGACGGCTACCAGACTTCGGTGGGCGAGAACGGCGTCAACCTCAGCGTGGGTCAGCGCCAGCTCGTCTCGTTCGCCCGGGCGTTGTTGGCCGACCCGCGCATCCTGATCCTGGACGAGGCCACCAGCAGCGTGGACACCGCCACCGAGAAGCTGATCGAGCAAGGCCTGGATCGGCTCATGCAGGGGCGCACCAGTTTTGCAATTGCCCACCGGTTGAGTACTATTGTCACCGCCGACCAGATTGTCGTGATGGACCGCGGTCAGATTGTGGAACAGGGCACCCACGAGGCGTTGCTGGCTCGCCGCGGCCGCTACTACAAGCTGTACACCATGCAGTGGGCGCAAACACGGACCCCCCTCAGTGTCCACTGAGCGGTCCCGCTGTCGATGGTCGGTTGTCACGCCTTAGGCTCGGCCAGGAAATCCCACGCCACGCTGGCGCCGATGAAGGCCAGCAGAAGCCCCTCGACTTGCAGCGGTTTGAGCCCAGCGCCGAAGAGCCCAGTCAGGTCAGGGATCACAGCCACCAGCGCGATCAGGGCGTAGAATACGATGATCAGCCAGCGGCCCCGTCGGATGAACCAGCCGTGCAGTGTGCTGCCGGCGGGCCCTTGGCGGTACAAGATGAGCATGGCTGCGATGCCAAACGCGCACGCCAAGACGAAGGTCAACCGCCAGATCAACTTGACATCGCTGGCGGCAATGGCGCCTAAGCTCATCACGCCCGGCACCAGGAACGACAGATGGACGCTGTAGCTCAGCCGTCGCCAAGGCGCGTTGCCCATCCATTCGTCGTGGCGAAACTGCACCACGGCCCACCACAGGCCCAGCAGGGTGAAGCAAAACCCTGCCATAGTCTGATAGAATCCTTCCGTGCGCTGCAACCTCCTAGGAATTGTCACGATTGCGGACAGCCGACTCCTGTGCGACGCGGTTTTCAGTAGCTTGGCCGGCCGCACACGCCTGACCTGATAAACGAATCGGGCGCTGGTTTGGGGCACGGATCTGCGCACCAGGCTGCGGCAATCCCAAGCCGCGGCGCTTAACGGCTCACAGGCGCGGCAAACGGCCTGCGGAACATACGGACTGGAGGAAAGGTTTCTATGACAAATACGACTTTGCGTTTTCTCGGTGACCGCGCTGCTTGGCAACAGGGTCAGGTCGCGTTGGACGATACCCACAGCCTTTGGGGTGGCAGGCGCATTGCAGTGCGCGGCGACGGCGCAGCGCTTGTCACTCTGGTCGACCTTGCCCAGGAGGAACAAACTTTCCGGCTCAACCTGGGGGCCGAGCGCGCCCTGCGTGTGTTCGACGTGTGCGTGCAGAACGATGCGCTGGCCATCGCCTTTCCTCCCCACACCCCGCTGCCCGACGAGCAGAGCACGCGGCTGGAGATCACCAACAGCGCCGGCCAGACCCAGACGGTGATCCACTGGGCGAACGTTCCCACCGACATGCGCTTCGCAGAAATCAGCGCCGTGTTCGCAGCGATTTTCGAGCACATGGACCAGTTCCAGCCGGTGGCCGTGAGCCGGGCCAGCCCACCGCCGGCGCAACCGCCGCAACCGCCCACGCCCTCGCCCGAACGCCTGCTGACGGCCATCACCGCCTATTTCCAAGACTACAACTGGTCGTTCGAGAAGCTGCCGAACAAGCCGGTGTTGCGCATGCCCTTCCAGGGGAAGAACGGCAAGTGGAACTGCTTTGCCCAGGTGCGCGCGGTGCCCGGTCTGGAGCAATTCTTGTTCTATTCGGTGCTGCCACTGAACGTGCCCGAGTCCAAACGCCAAGCGGTGGCAGAGTTCGTCACGCGGGCCAACTATGGCATGGCACTCGGCAACTTCGAGCTGGATTTTTCCGATGGCGAGGTGCGCTACAAGACGAGCATCGACGCCTCGCACGCCGATCTCACCCCCGGCTTGATCAGGCCCCTGGTGGTCACCAATTGCCTGATGATGGACAAGTACTTCGCAGGGTTCATGGCGGTGATCTACGCCAATGTCTCTCCTGCCGAAGCCATCAAGCAGAGCGAGGGATGAATCTTGGACGGCCAGTCCGAAAGCGCCGAGTAACGCGTTTCATAGGTTCTGCAAGCGATTGACCACGGTCGTCCGATCTTGCACCAGGTTCGTACGCTGCCGCGTCAAATCGCGCAGATCACGCTGAGCTTGCGGCGGTATGAAGCTGCCACGTACCAAGCCGTGCCGCAACAGTTCGGCGAT
>DAOUBX010000083.1:0-20905 GCA_034432445.1 Anaerolineales bacterium | reverse complement strand
CACTTGCGACCGGTTTCCAGCTTGAGCCGGCTCTGCAGACGCCCTGGCCAGCGCAGCCTTAAGTGCCCGGCACCTAGGGCTGAATAGTTGCGAAGACGAGGAAGGCAACCATGCGCTTCAGAAAACTTGCTCAACTCGGTGTTGTTTGTTTGGTTCTCGGCGTGTTTTTCGGCCTGCTGCCGTTGGCTGTTGGCGCCACGCAGCGACAACAACCGCAAGAACATGTCCAAGAACATGTCATTGTAGCGGGGGAAACGTTGTACAGCATCGCGGCGCGCTACGGCATCCATGTTCAGACCCTGGCGGATGCCAACGGCATTACGAACCTGGAGATGTATTTGCGCCCCGGTACGGCCCTGATCGTGCCCGCGCCGCCAGGCCAGACCGGCAAGATCCACGTTGTACGCCGCGGGGAGTATCTCGTTGAGATTGCCCAGATGTACGGCGTCACCGTGCGCGATCTGGTGCTGGCCAACAACCTGAGCGACGCCAACCAGGTGTTTGTCAGCCAACGGCTGTTTATCCCTGTGGTAACGCTGCCGACGCTTACACCCACCGCTCGTGGACGCGTCACGTTCACACCAACGCCGAGCAGTACGCCCACACCCGTAACGCCACCCCTGCCTATTTGCCGCAACGGCTGCGAAGTAATCACCATCCTATCGCCCACTATGGGGATGACCGTCACCAATCCTATCACTGTGACGGGATTTGGCTACGGCGACTTCGAGCAGACGCTGGTGGTGCGGGTGCTAGATGGCACCGGATTCGAGGTGGGCAAGGGCTATGCCATCGTCGGCGGTGAGCTCGGCGATCCAGGGCCGTTCACCACGACCGTCACTTATACGGCGCCCGCCAGCACCCAGCCGGGCCGCATCCAGGTCTACAGCCTCGACCCGCGCGATGGCGCCATTGCACACCTGAACTCGGTAGTCGTGACGTTGCAGGGACTAGAGCTAGACGCGGTCATCGAACAGCTTAAAGAAGGCCTGGAAACCAAGAACTATGAGGCGCTGGCCAATGTGATGAGCGATCCTTGGCTGCTGAGCTTCTACCGCTTCGAAGGCATACCGTTGCCGAAGGAGGAAGCCCTCAACCAGTTGATGACCAACTACCTCGAGCCAGGCGATGTCTTCGTCGATCTATCGGTCGATGCCAAGGCATTGCTCGGCAGTGACGTTGCTTTACCGCCCGGTGTGGTCCACATGTTGTACTCCACAGGCTGGGGACCAGATCAAGTCGACGACGCCTTCTTGCTCTTGGTGCAAGACGAGCAAGGACTGGCCCGCTGGGGTGGTATGATCTACGTCTTCGACGCGCTGCGGGATTACAGCTTGCCACGCTAGCACCGCAGCTTGGCTGAAGGTAACACAAGGCTCCGGGTATTCACACCCCGGGGCCTGTTGTTTGGGGAGCAAGGCTTTGGGCTATTGTTGGGCATGGGGTATACTGGTAGCCTATCAACATTCTGGAAAGGGTTTCTGGAGATGGCGCACGCTATCGCCGATTTGCTTGATCCCCAACAACGTGCGGTGTGGCTTGGCTTGGATAGTCCAGCGGCGATCCAGGCGTTTCTGGATCAGACCCCCTACAGCCCTGAAGACGCCAATCGCTGCCCGGTGAGCGTGCTGCGCGACGGCGTGGCCCATTGTCTCGATGGCGCGCTTTTCGCGGCTGCGGCGCTGCGTCGTTTGGGCCATCCGCCCTTGGTCGTCGATCTTTTGCCTGAGCCCGGCGTAGACGACGATCATGTACTGGCCATCTACAAGCGCGATGGCCACTGGGGCGCTGTGGCCAAGTCCAACTTCGTGTGGCTGCGCTTTCGCGAGCCGATCTACCGCACCCTGCGCGAGCTGGTCATGTCTTACTTCGAGGGCTACTTCAACATCTACGGCGTGAAGAGCCTGCGCTACTACACGCGGCCGTTCAACCTGGCTGCACTGGACAATGCCGGCTGGATGGTCAGCGACGCCGGCGCGGATGCCGTCGAACAGCGCCTGCATTCCCTGCATCACATTCCGCTGATCACAGCGCAGATGGCAGCCCAATTGCAACCCGCCGACAAGCTCACCTACGAGGCCGGCACCTTGGGTATCAATCTGGCCGGCGTCTACAAGCCCCAAGCGCGACCCGGCAACTGAGGTAGCTATGTACGAGAAAGTTCAAGGTGGCGATCTGACCAAGCAGCAGATCGATGGCTTGCTGGCGCTGCCCGTGCTCGCCCGCCTTGCCACCGCTTCGGCCAGCACTGCACAGCCGCATGTGGTTCCGCTGTGGTTCCTGTGGGATGGCACAGCCGTTTGGATCAGCTCCTTCAGCAGCACCCGCAAGGTGCGGGAACTGACGCAGAATCCCCGCTGCGCAGTGTTGATCGACGACGCTGTGAGCGGTGTGGATTACTGGGCTGTGCTGTTCGAAGGGGAGGCCGAGCTGATCACAACCCCTGCCGAGTTGGTGCACACGATGAGCACCCGCATCTACGCGCGCTACATCGGCGAGGAGGGCGTGCGAGACCCCCGCCCACGCTCGTGGATCCACGACCCAGAGAACCTGCTAATCAAGTTGACCCCGCAGCGCGTGCGCGCGTGGTATTCCGTAGCCGTTGGGTCGGCGCTGGCTGAGAAACTGACGGCGCTGGCCGGCTAGCCCTGGCCCCGGCTGCGCGGTCAATGTCTGTTCTACAGGTGAACCTATGGCGCACATGCTGCAATCGTACCTTGATTTCGCCACCGAGACCGCCTATCTGGCCGGCCGGTTGACCCTGGGCTACTTCAACACCGGCGTTCGACCGGACTTCAAAGGGGACGACAGCCCGGTCACCGTAGCCGACCGCCAGGCCGAGGAGCTGATCCGCGGGCGCATCGAACGGCAGTACCCTCAGCACGCCATCGTCGGCGAGGAGTACGGCGCTACCGAGACGGCCGGCGCCACCCATCGCTGGTTCATCGACCCCATCGACGGCACCAAGGCCTTCATGCGCGGGGTACCGCTCTATGGCGTACTGTTGGGGCTGGAAATCGAGGGGCAAGTCGACGTCGGCGTGGCCTACTTTCCGGCCCTGGACGAGATGGTGTACGCCGCCACGGGGTTAGGCTGTTGGTGCAATGGTCGGCGGGCGCGGGTTGCAGCAACTGCCAGCCTCAGCCGCGCCTTCGTCACCTGCAGCGATGTAGGCGGCTTCATAGCCTACGGGCGCAGCGCCGAGTGGGAGCGCATCGCGCGCGCCTGCTACGTGCGCGCCGGCTGGGGCGACGCCTACGGCTATGCCTTGGTTGCCACCGGCCGCGCCGAGATCATGCTCGATCCAATCATGAACGTGTGGGACTGCGGCCCCTTCCCGCCGATTCTGGCGGAGGCCGGCGGCTACTTCGGCGACTGGCAGGGCAACCCCACCATCTACGCCGGGGAGGCCATGGCGACAACGAAGGCGCTCTTGCCAGAGGTGCTGGCGCTGATCCGCGGCTGAGCGGCACGCGACTGGCCCAATCTGGCAGATTGGGCCAGTCTGGCCGCAGGGAACCTCAGTCCCGGCCAGCACGTCACTGTCAACGTCGGCCGCGCCTGCGCTAAGCGGCAGGAATTTGCCAGCACCGCGCGGCAGCGCCGATTCCTCCTACATGAGCATCATTACCAACGACTCTAACGGCAACGCGTCACAAGCCTCGCCGGAGCAGGCTCCGGCGTCGGGGGCGGATGCCGGCCGCCGCCGCTTCCTGCTTCTGGCGTTAGCCGGCGGTGCCAGCTTGTTGCTGGAAGCATGCAACCGAGGGACTGCCAGCCCCACACCTACGCCCACCCGTACCCCTACGCCACTGCCCACCGCAACCTCGACCGGCACGCCGACTGCGCGCGCTCCTGCCACGGCAACGCCAACACCTGAAGCCACACCCACCGCGCCCGCTCAACCGACTCCTACGCCAACACCTGCGCCCACGCCCTTTCCGCCTGGCCAGCCCTCCAAGCTCGGCGTCTTCATTGGCTACAACCACCCGCAGCTGTTCGACCTGCTGAGCACCGGCAACGTGGCGGTGGTCAAAACGCTGGAATACGACCCCAACTTCGTCACCGACATCAAGCGGCTGTCGCCCAACACACTGGTGGTGGCGCGCTACGACCCGCTGCCTCTGCCGGAACTGGACAACTGGAATCCGGCCGAAGCAGCCCGCCGCTTCGTCGATCTGCTCATCCCCATCGCAACAGAGCCGCGACGGCAGGTCGCTATCGATGCCTGGGAAAGTTTCAACGAACCCACCCCGGTCAACGCCGGCCAGATGGCGCGGCTGGCCGAGTTCGAAGCCGAGCGCACGCGCTTGTTGGCCGCGGCCGGCATTCGCTCTTGCGTCGGCAACTTCAGCACCGGCCAACCTGAGCTGGCCCTGTGGCCGGCCTTCTACCCGGCGTTGCAGGCGGTGCAAGAGCACGGCGGCTACCTGGGATTGCACGAGTACTCGGCGCCGGAGATGTGGTTCGGCGCGGGCGACAACCAGAACCACCCAACGGGCGATGAGGGAGACGAAGGTTGGCTCACCCTGCGTTACCGCAAGGTCTACCGCCAGTATCTGCAGCCGGCCGGCCTGGCTGTGCCGCTGATCATCACCGAAACAGGGGTGGATGGTCAGGTGGGCGGGCGGCCGGGGCCGTCCGGCAAGGGCTGGAAGGACTTTGCTGACTACTGGGTCGCAGAGGGCCTCGCCACCACCACCGCCGCCGGCTTTTACATCGAGCAACTAGCCTGGTACGACGGCGAGCTCGCCCGCGATGACTACGTCCTGGGCGCTGCGATCTACACCCTGGCCGGCCCCAGCGGCTGGGAGTCGTTCGAGATCCACGGCCAGGCCGCCGACATCCTACGCCAATACCTGGCCGTTCACCCCCGGCGTTGACGTCGTGCACCAGACTGGCCCAATCTGCGAGATTGGGCCAGTCTCACTAGGGCAACCAGCGCGGCCAGGCGCCAACCGGCGCAAGACGCTCCATCTCGCCGCTGCTTCTGTCCATCTGCCATACCTCAGGGGACCCTGCCTGGCGCAACACAATGCGCTGCATGAGGAGAGTGCGGCCAGCTGGCGACCAACTCAGGCCGCCGTGATGGAAGTCGCTCGACGCGAAGAGCAGTTGACCCTCGCCGCCGGTTGCCGGCATCGTCCGTATCTCGCCGCCGAGGGGGTTGGCGCGCGTGCGGCGGGTAAAGGCAACCTCGCGGCCGTCGGGTGACCACGCAGGTGAGGCATCCCCCAACGTGTCAGAGGCGCTCAGGTCGACCACCTGCCCGCTGTCAGCGTTCACCCGCAGAATATGCGAGGCATAGCCCTCATCGCTGGCCACCATGTCCACGACAAGCAGCAGATCGGCCTGCGGGCTCCACACAGCTGGCTCATTCATCTGGGTGGGAACCTCCAAACTACGGCCGTCCTCCAGGTTGTAGATGTAGATGGCTTGCTTGTGGGGCGCTACGTGGCTAAGCCAGCGGCCGTCGGCAGAGAAGTTGGCGCCGAAGCCTAACCACTGGCTATCATCGAACACGGGCACAGTCTCGCCGCTGGCCAGGTCCAACCACCACAGTCGCGGAGGCCCTTGAGCGCCGTCGGCGTTGAGCAGGGTACGACGCTCGTAGATCAGCCGCTGACCGTCGGGGTGCCAGGCCGGGCCGCTGCAAAACGCATCAGAGCAGGCCAGCGCCTGGCGCGGCGTGCGCGGTTCGTTGACCGACACGAGCCATAGGTCGCTGCCGCCGTCTGGACGCTCTGCGGCGTAAGCCACCTGGCTGCCATCAGGCGCAGGCGCGTAGTCCCACACCCCTCCTGCGGCCGCGGTGATCGGTACCGGCTCAGCGTTGGGCCGAGTCGGATCCAGCAGGAACACCTGGTAACGGTCTGCGACGTCAGGAGCCAACCAGAGGACGCGCGGATGGCCGGTGCGAAACTGCCAGCGATAGGATCGGCGCACCGCGCCTCCGCCCTCTCCTTGCAGCCCGGCCGGCACGGTCGCGGTGTAGAGGGTGTCAGGCTGCAGCGGCTCGGCCGGGTGAAAGACAAGGCTGGAGCCGCGCCACTGCGCCGTGCCGCTGACCGGCGGTTCGAGGATTAGGGAGTGCAGCGCGCCCGTGAGCAGGATGGGCTGACTGAAGGTGACCTGCACCGGCGCCAGGGTGGAGACGCCTTCGGCGCCATCCGCCGGGCTGACGGCTACCACTCGGGTGCCCACCTGGTCCCCGCGCAAGATCACCAGGGCAGTGGCCGCCCACAGCCCCAGCAGCACCAGCCACACCTGACGATCGAAACGGGTAGGTTGCAGCCTGGGCCGCGACGAACGCGGGACGCTTAGTTCTTCCACTTGATGTTGCAGCCGATGCTGGGCCGCTGGTTAGGGTCCACGGGCTGGCCGGCCAGCAGCGCATCCAAGGCACGGCGCACGTCACGGCCGGTGACCGGCACGCCGTTGCCCGGCCGCGAGTCGTCGAGCTGGCCGCGATAGGCCAGCTTCAGAGCGCCGTCGTAGATGAGGATGTCGGGGGTGCAGGCGGCCTGATAGGCGCGGGCCACCGCCTGCGTCTCGTCGTAGAGGTAGGGAAAGGTGAAGCCCAGCGTCTCGGCCAGCGCCTTCATCTTGTCCGGAGCATCGTCGGGATAGGCTTGCACGTCGTTGGAGTTGATGGCGATAAAGCTAACTCCTTTGGACCCGTAGTCACGGCCTAGCTGCGCCAGCTCGTGCTGCACGTGTTTGACAAAGGGGCAGTGGTTGCAGATGAACATGATCACCGTGGCCTTGGCCGAGCGCAGCTCGGCCAGGCTCCAGGCGCGGCCCGAAACAGGGTCGGGCAAGGTGAAGTCCGGCGCGGGGGCGCCCAGCGGTACCATGTTGGAAGGGGTAGCTGCCATCAGTTGGTCTCCTGGCTTTGAGCTATGGAAACAGGTAGGGCTGGTTGGGCATCGCAGTCGGCGTTATCGTGTCAGCGATCAGCAGCGGCATGGCGCGACCATCGAACTCGCCGGCTTCGAAGTGGCCGGCCACCTCGACCCACTGGTCGTTGGCCAGCGCGCCAGCCTCGGGCCAACGAACGATCAGGCCGATAGGGGTGGCGTCGGCCACGCAGCAGCTCACCACAAAGCGGCTGAGCATGAAGCTGTCGTCCCCGTGGCGGCTGTCGCGGTAGACGAAGCCGGTCAGCTTGGCCTCCTGCCCATCGAACACGGCCGGGTCGGCGCTGCGGTCGAAGGTCATCAGCCAGTCCAGGAGGTTCTTCTCGCGGCTGGATGAGGCGATGCGGCTGTCGCGCGGGGCCGTAGCCGAGCTGAGCCGGCCCACGCTGACCTCGCGGTTGCCCATGGCGGTTGCGCCCAGCGGCCGGGCCGGCACCAACAGCCCAAGCACCACCGGCAGCATGACCAACACCAGCCCCACACGGCTCAGATTGTGTTGGTGATCGTGCCCGTGATCATGGTCGTGGTGCTCGTGTTGGTGCTCGTGTTCTTCGTCGCCGTCCAGCATCTCCCGCACCAGGCGCGCTCGATAGAGGTAGCCCAGCGCCACCACGAAGAAGCCGATCACCGCCAAGAAGGTCAGCCAGGCGAAGCGATTGTTGATGTAGAAGAACAGGGTGCCGTTGGTGATGCGGCTGAAAAGGAAGTAAGCCAGCGCAAGCATCACCAGGCCTTTGAGGCCGTTTTTCATGATCGTACACCTCGAAAGATGGCAACTCTGCCAGAGTTGCCATCTTTGTGATTCAGCGCCACGCGCCGGCGTTCAAACTGAGGAATACGCCCATCAACAGGGCCATGCTGGCCGGCAAGAGCACCAGGTAGGCCACCGTGCGCGGCCGAAAGACGCCCAGAAACATCGTGGTGCTCTTGATGTCCACCATCGGCCCGAAAACCAAGAAGGCCAGGATCGAGGCCGGCGTGAAGATGCCGGTGAAGGCCAGCGCCACGAAGGCGTCCACCGTAGAGCAGATGGATAGCACAAAGGCCAGCAGCATCATGGTCACCACCGACAGCACCGGGCTGGCGCCGATGGCCAGCAGGGTCGACTGGGGCACCAGCGTCTGCATGGCCGCGGCCAGCAGGCTACCGATCACCAGATAACGGGCCATGTCCAGAAAATCATCGCCGGCCGCGGCCAGGGCTTGCGGCGTCCCTTGTCTCAGGCTCGGCCGCGGCGACGGGTCAGGCAGGGCCGCAACCTGCATCTGCTGCTGCACGGCCGGGGTGAAGGTCTCCTGCGGCGTGGCCCGGGCGAAGACCAGGCCGATCAGCGCGGCGATCACAAAGGTAAAGACCAGCCGACCCCACAGCATCGGCCCCCAGCCGAAGGCGGCGTAGGTGCTCAGGATCACCACCGGGTTGATCACCGGCGCGGCCAGCAAGAAGGCGATGCCCACCGGCATCGGCAGCCCCTTTTGGTACAGCCGCCGCGTCACCGGCACCACGCCGCACTCGCAGACCGGAAAGACCATGCCTAGCGACGCGCCCATCAGCGCCGCCGGCACCGCCCGGCGCGGCGCAAGGCGCAGCAAGGTCTCACGCTTCAAAAAGACCTCGATGAAGCCCGACACCAGCGAGCCGGCCAGCAAAAAAGGCACGGCCTCGATGAAGATGCCCAGGAAGATGGTGACGAAGGTCTGGAAGCGTTCCAGGATCAGGGTGGTTGGCATGAGCTTAGGGCTGCGATTATAGCCGTGGGCGACAACTCCGTCAAACCACGCCCACGCCGGCCAGATTTGACTCGCCAACCGAACGGCCTATAATTGAGAACTGTTCTCAGTGAGAATGCGTCTCAACTAAGGATGGAACAACCTGATGATCAAGCCAATGGCAAAGCGCATTCAGACCGCCGGTTTCAAGCTCACCCCGCCGCGGCAGGCAGTGCTGGAGGTGCTGGAGAGCAGCGACGGCCACCTGACGCCGGCCGAGGTGCTGGAACGCGCCCAGGCCATCTATCCCAGCCTGGGGCGGGCCACGGTCTACCGCACGCTGGAGCTGCTGACTAACCTGGGCGTGGTGCGGCCCATCTTCCTGGGCGAGCGCGGCGTCTGCCTGACGTTGGCCGAGGGTGGTCATCACCATCTGGTTTGCGCCGCGTGCGGCTCAGTGATCGAGTTCGATGAATGCACGGTCGGCGAATTGGAGCAGGAACTGGCGCAGCGGCTGAACTTTCAGATCCGCGGCCACCTGCTGGAGTTCTACGGCCTGTGCGGCCAATGCCATGACTAATCTGACCCTTTGAGTAAAGACTACGATGATCCGTTACCGTGTCCTGATCGCTGTTGTATTAACTGCGCTGCTTGCCAGTTTGGCGGCCTGCGCCGGCGCGCCAACACCCAGCGCCTCTGCGCCGTCCACTGCTAACAACGCCCCTGCCGCCGGTGAAAGACTCAAGGTGGTGGCTACCACCACCATCGTGGGCGATGTGGTGCGCCAGGTGGCCGGCGATGCCGTCGATCTGAGCGTGCTGCTGCCGGTCGGCGCCGACCCTCACGGCTTCCAGCCCAAACCCCAAGATGCGGCTCTGATTGCCAACGCGGATCTTGTCTTCGTCAACGGCTTGCAGTTGGAGGAGTTCCTAGACAAACTGATTGCCAGTGCCGGCAGCGGCGCCCGCGTGGTAGCTGTATCGGATGGCATCGAGGCCATCGCTGGCCACGAACATGAAGGGGAGGCCCACGCCGATGAACACAGCGGCGAAGCAGACGCGACCCCGACCCCGGCTGAGGAGCACCAACATGAAGGCGAGGAGGAGCACGACCACGGCGGGCTTGATCCCCACGTCTGGATGGACCCCAACAACGTGCGCATCTGGACACGCAACATCGCAGCGGCCTTGAGCGAGCTAGACCCGACCAACGCGGCGATCTATCAAGCCAACGCCGAACGCTACGACCAAACGCTGCAAGCGCTAGATGCCTGGGTGCAGGAACAGGTCGCCCAGGTTGCGCCGGAGAACCGCCAGATGGTGGTAGACCACGAGGCGTTCGGCTACTTTGCCCGCCGCTACGGTTTCGAGACGATTGGCACGGTCGTGCCCGGTTACAGTTCCATGAGCGCGCCATCGGCCCAGGAGCTGGCCCAGTTGGAGGATGCCATCCGTCAGTTGGGCGTCAAGGCTGTCTTCGTCGGCAGCACGGTCAACCCCTCGTTGGCGCAGCGCGTGGCTAACGACACCGGCACGCGGTTGGTGTTCCTTTTCACCGGCTCGCTGAGCGAGCCGGGCGGCGGCGCCGAAACCTACGAGGACTTTGTGCGCACCAACGTCAACGCCATTGTCGAGGCGCTGAAATAGCACATGACAAGGACTGACAGTCCTGCTTACCGTGATGAGTATCTTGCAAGCACCAAGCAACGCCGTTTGAGGAGCAGGACTGCCAGTCCTCTTATACGCCAATGCCCATCGAAACCTTGCGCCGGCCGGCCGTGCTGACCGGCCCGCTCCAACCCCATCGCCTGGATCAACCTATCCTGGCGTTGCACAACGTGTCGGCCCGTTACAACGGCCACTTTGCGCTGGAAGACGTGTCCTTCGAGCTGATTGCCGGCGAGCAGGTGGCCGTGGTCGGCCCCAACGGCGCGGGCAAGAGCACCCTGTTCAAGCTCATCGCCGGTGTGCTGCCGGCCAGCAGCGGCCAGGTCACCGTCTACGGCTCGCAGCCCGGCGGCCACATCTGCATCGCCTATGTGCCGCAGCGCAGCCAGGTGGACTGGCGCTTCCCGGTCAGCGTGGCCGACGTGGTGATGATGGGCCGCGTGGGCAAGCTGGGCCTCTTCCGCCGCCCCGGCAAGAAGGACTGGGACCTGGTGCATCAGAGCCTGCAAGTGGTCGGCATGGACAACCTGGCCCGCCGCCAAATCGGCGAACTCTCCGGCGGCCAGCAGCAGCGGGTGTTCATTGCTCGCGCGCTGGCGCAGGAGGCTGAGCTGATGCTGATGGACGAGCCGCTGACCGGCCTGGACGTGCCGTCGCAGCAGGATATCTTCGAGGTGCTGGCCGCGCTGCGCGCGCGTCGCGTCACGGTCATGATCGCCACCCACGACCTGAACCTGGCCGCGGAACGCTTCGACCGGGTGATGTTGCTCAACCGGCGTCTGCTGGGGCTGGGAACGCCAGCTGTCGTCTTCACGCCAGAGAGGCTTCTGCTGGCCTACGGCGGACATGTCCACATGCTGCCAACCATCGATGGCACGTTGATTCTTAGCGATACCTGCTGCGAAGGCGAATGACCGGTGACCGGTACACGGTAACCGGTCACCGGTAAATGGACACCCTGTCGCCCATGCTCAACTTCCTGCTGGAACCTCTCTCCTACGCCTTCATGGTGCGCGGCTTGATGGCGGCTGTCATGGTCGGTGTCGTCTGCGCGCTGGTAGGAACCTACGTCGTACTGCAAGGTATGGCCTTTTTCGGCGACGCGCTGGCCCACTCCATCCTGCCCGGCGTGGCGGTGGGCTATCTGGTCAGCGGCGGCGCCCGGGACGTGCTCTTCTGGTGGGCGCTGGGAGCGGCCATCGTGGCGGCTCTAGGCATCGGCGCCGTGAGCAAGCGCACCCAGGTCAAGGAAGACACGGCGATCGGCATCGTCTTCGTGGGCATGTTCGCCCTGGGCATCGCCCTGATCTCTACCATGCGTAGCTACACGGTAGACCTCGTGCATTTTCTGTTCGGCGATGTGTTAGGAGTTTCGCAGGCGGACATGGTGTTGACTGCAGCCTTTGGGCTGCTGGTGATTCTGACTATCGCCGCCTTCTACAAGGAGTTCCTGGTGATCTCCTTCGACCCCATCTTGGCCGAAACCTTGCGCCTGCGCAGCGACCGGCTGCGCTATTTGCTGCTGATCCTAATCGCCGTGACGATCGTGGTTTCGCTGCAAACCGTGGGCGTCGCTCTGATGCTGGGCATGCTGATTACGCCGGCTGCCACGGCCTATTTGCTCACACGGCGCTTATTGCCCATGATGGTGGTGGCCGCCCTCATCGGCGCGTTCTCCAGCATCATCGGTTTATATCTTTCCTACTACGCCGGCGTTGCCTCCGGTGCAGCCATTGTGCTGGTCTGCACTGCCTTCTTCTTGCTGGCGGCGCTGTTTGCCCCGGGCCGTGGCCAGGTGTGGCAACGGCGCCAGCAGAGACCCTGATCAAGACGTTCAGACGCCTCCTACGGGAACAGTGCTTCGGAGGCAGGGGGCGCGTTTCACATTGGGGGCAGACCATTCGGGTCTCTCAACGCGTGATTGTCACGAGCCGTTGGCCCAAGCCCCGAAGGCTTTCGCCCCCAAAACTGAAATGCACCCGAGGCAAGCGCCCGCAACCTGGGCAAGGACTAGCCAGGGCAACCTTGGCCGACCTTCATCCACACCAGATGCCCGGCCACTCTACAGTCACGAGCGGGAGAGCGCAGAACTCTGGCCGGTAGCATCTTCGAACGCAGGAGAGGGTCCCTCGAGCGCTGTCCCTTCAGTTGTTGCGGCCAGATCGTCGCGCATGCGCGCGGCGAAGGAAATGCCGGTGCGGTAGGCGGCGGAGGAGAGCGCATGGGCGGTGACCGGGCCGGCCAGCAGCAGGAAGGCGATCAGCACCAGCCCCTTGGTGCGGCCCTCCGGCAGCCAGGCGATGGCAGCCACCAGCAAGAATACCACGCCAAACACCCCTACCTTGCCGGTGGCGTGCAGCCGCGTGTACACATCCGGCATACGCGTCACACCCAAAACGCCCAGCACCGAAAAAGCTGTGCCGATCAGGATGGCGACGATGGTGATGAGTTGGAGGATGGTTTCCATAGGACTCTGAGGGAAAGGAGGGAAATGAACAAAGGAGGTAACTACTCAGCCCGGTGAATGGAACACCTGCACTTGCATCGCAGGTGCAAGTGTTCACCGTCTGACAGCACGAAGCGGCCACAGCCGCTGGGAACACGCTCCGCCAGGCCCTGAGGGGCCTTCGTACTGTCACCCAGGGATTTCCAATCCTGGGTTAGGGGCACGCCTGAGCAGTTACCAAAGGAGGGAAAAAAGGTCGGTCGTTGAAAGTTGGCAGCGCCCTTTCTTGCCTTGTTTTTCCCTTCTTTCTTTCCGTGCTCTCCATCTTCTCCTAGCTTCAGAACATCTGCTCGTCCGCGATGTACTTGGCCAGGGCGATGGTGGAGATGAAGCCCAGGGCAGCCAGGCCCAGGGCCACGTCGATGTAGATGCTGTTGCGGGTGATTAGGGCCAGGATCACCAGAATGCCCAGGGTGAGAATCGTGACCAGATCGACGCCCAGCAGCCGGTCGACGATGTTGTCGCCCCGCCACACGCGCCACAGGGCCGCGCCGACCAAGACGACATAGATCACCAGCGCGAGATACAAGGCGAATTGCAAGATCGTTGATAGCATAAGTGGTGTCCAGCGTTAGAGGGTTGCGAATGCGAGTTGCCCGCGGCGGGTTGTCTTGGCCGCCTGGCGCTGCCTATTCTCCCGTCAAGATCTTCACCAGCAGATCGCGACGCTTGCGCTGGATGGCGAAGTAGACCTCGTCGGGGGCGTTGACGTCCAGGGTGTGGGTGTACATCACGCCATGCTCGCCGATCTCCATGACCATGGCGCCCGGCGAAAGGGAGATAGCATGGGAGCTCAGGGCCGTAGCTAGCTCCGACTCGGTACCAGAAGGGATGGCGATGACAGCCGGATGAATGGGTAACTTCGGGTCCAGCACCAGACGCGCTACTTGCAGGCCGCCCAGCAGAACGTCTTTGCCCACGACCAAGGTGTAGCGCAGGCCGGCCCACAGCACACCGGGAACCTGGCGCAGGCGAATACCCGACGGGCCAGGATGGAGCAGCGCCGTCAGCCCGACAGCGATCAACAGGCCGACCACCAGGTTGCTGAGCTCCAGGTTTGCCGTCAGAGCCAGATAGACTAACCAGAGACCGACGATCATCCAGAGGCGCATGAGGGGGATCCTTGCTGTTCAGGTGTGTTCAGGTGCCGGGCACTTGCGACCGATTTGCAGCCCGAGTTGGCCTGGCAGATACTGCGGTAAGCGAGAATTCAAGTGCCCGACACCTAGCGCTGAGCATGTTGCCTTAACCGCCGAGCACGGCTCGGATGTACGGTTGCGGATCGCCCAGCCAGTGGCTGACGGCGGCCGCCAGGTTGACCAGCGGCGCTGGCCATAGACCCAGCAGCAGCGCGCCGGCGATCAGCAGGGCGGGCGCCAGCAGGCGGTCGCCGCCGGGCTTGGCTTTGATCTCGTCGGCGGCGTAGGTAATGGCGCCGTAGGTGAAGCCGACCGCCGGCTGCCACCAAATGCGCATGAAGGCGCGGACGACGTAGATCAGCGTGAAGATGCTGGCCAGACCCAGCAGCAGCAGCGACCACCACTGCTCAGCCTGGATGCCGCTCTGGAACAGGGTGAACTTGCTGATGAAGCCGTTGGTGGGCGGGATGCCGGCCAACGCCAACCCACCTACCAGAAAGAGCGCGCCGGCGCCGGGCATGTATTTGCCCAAGCCCTGCACGACCTCGAACGAGGCGGTCTTGACCGGCGCGCGGCTGGCCACCACGCCGGCCAACATCAGCATGGCCGACTTGACCAGGCTGTGGTTGACCGTAAAGATCACGGCCGCGGCCAGCGCCAGCGGCGTGCCCCAGCCGATGGCCACCAGGATGAAACCGACCTGGGCCAGGGTGGAATAGGCCAGCATGCGCTTAGCGTTGTGCGTGCCGATGGCGCCCAGACCACCGTAGACCACGCCGACGATACCCAGAGCCACCAACAGGCTGCCGATGGTAGGCGCCTGTTGCACGAACAGCAACGTGGTCATGCGCACGAAGCCGTAGACACCCAGCTTGACCACGACGGAGGACAGCATGGCGCTGACCGGGGTCGTGGCCGCAGCGTGAAAGTCGGGCTGCCAAAAGTGGAAGGGGAAGACCGCGCTCTTGATCATGAAGGTGACCAGCAGCAGAGCAATGCTGACGCCCAGCAGCGGCCGGCTCGGATCGGCGGCGATGCGCGTCGCCAGGTCGGCCATGCTGAGCGTGCCGTAGGAGACGTAGAGCACGCCCACAGCCAGCAACAGCGTCGCCGAGGCCAGCAAGCTGATGTAGAAATACTTCAGCGCTGCTTCGGCGCCGTAGGGGTCATCCGAGATGGCGGTCAGGATCGCGCCGGAAAAGACCAGCAGCTCGGCGAAGACGAACAGGTTGAAGATGTCGCCGGTCAAGAAGGCGCCGCTGAGGCCGGTGGTCAGGGTCAGGAAGAGCACGTAGAAGGCCGGGTAGCCGATGACTTTGTCCTTGCTGCCCAGGGCATACACGACGCCGAGCAACAGCACGAGCTGCGCCATCACCACCAGGGTCGCAGAGAGCAGGTCGCCGACCATGATAATGCCAAAAGGCGGCTGCCAGTTGCCCAGGGCATAGACCAGGGGCCGGCCGTCGCGCCAAACTTGCACCAACAGCAGGACGCTGCTGGTCAGCGCCGTCGACAAAACACCTAACGCCCAGCCGGCCTGCCAGCGCGGCCGGCTGCGCAGCAACAGCGCCACCGGCGCGCCGACCAGGGGGATGAGCACGGGGAGAAGGGCAAGAGGGTCGTTCATGGTCAGGTGGTGGGCGGTGATCGGTGAACGGTAAACGGTGATCGGTGCTGTGACCATAGACCGATTACCGCTTACCGCTTACCGGTTACCTAATTGCGCAGGCCCGTCACTTCGTCCAAATCGCTCGTCTTGTAGCGCGCAGAGACAATGTACAGCATCGACAGCACGACGGCCAGGCCGCCCATGCTGATGACGATGGCGGTGAGGACCAGCGCCTGCGGCAGCGCGTCGCTGCGTTGGCCCGCGGCGTCGGTGTAGGCAGCGACCAGGCCGTCGTAAGCGCCGGTGCTGAGCAAGAAGAGATTGATGGCGTTGCCCAACAGGATGATGCCGATAGCCGAGCGGATCACGTTGCGCCGCAGCATCTGGAAGATGGCGATGCCGAAGAGGGCGCCGATGGCGAGGGCGGTCAGTAGTTCCATGGTTGGTATGCAAGTAGACAAGTAGACAGGTAGACAAGGGAGCAGGTTGGAACTGCGAGGTCGCAGGTAGGCAAGGTCTGTAACACGGGGCTGTCCACCCCCTTATTTCCTTGTCTACTTGTTTCCATGTCTACCTCTCTCCGGGATGTCCCAGTGTATCCAACATCAGCGAGGCGCTGCCCAGGACGGCCAGGCAGATCGAGACCTCGAAGAGGAAGGAGGTGCTGAGGTTGAAGCCGGCCGGTAGGGGCAGGCCGAGCAGCTTGCCGAAATCGACCGGCGCCAGCGCGTTGCCGGTCATCAGCGCCGCGGTCACGCCCACACCGATGGCCAACAGCAAGCCGCTGCCGATCAGCCGGTTCGGACGCAGCCAGCTCAGGCGCTTCTTGGTCATTTCGTAGCCGTAGACCACATACCAGAAGGCGATGGCCAGGCTGATGATGACGCCGGCCGTGAAGCCATCGCCCGGCTGGTCGTGGCCGTACATCATGTGCGTCACGGCGATCACCATGGCCAAGGGCAGAACGGCGAAGGCCAGGGCATGCACGAAGGGCGACGTTGGCTGGCCGCCGATGCCGGTGGTCGGCAGGACGCGCGCCAGGGCCGGCGGCGGCTTGGCCACCTGATCGTCGGCTGCCTTGGAAGCGAAGCGCAGCAGCGTGTACACGCCCAGGCCGGCCATGGCAAAGACCGTGATCTCCAACAACGTGTCGAAGGCGCGAAAGTCGACCACGATGGCACCCACGATGTCTTTGGCGCCGGTGAGGAGCTTGGCGTTGGCCTCGTAGTAGGGGGTGACGATGCTGGTGCGCGGCCGCGTGGCCAATGCTGCCAGCGTGATCAAGGCCACCACCAGACCAGCGCCAGTCGCCAAGATCGCATCGCGCGCCAGGCTGGCGCGGCTCTGGGCGAAGGTCAGCGCGTGGGCGCGGTAGCGCTGGAGGCGTGGCAGGCGGGCCAGCGCCAAAACCAAGATCACGGTCGAGAGGATGTCCACGACAACCTGCACCAGAGCCACGTCCGGCGCCGGCTCCAACACCATCAACAGGGCAATGCCCAGCCCGGCCGCGCTCAGGGCGATCACGGCGGCGAAATCGCGCTGTAAGAAGATCGTAGTGATAGCCGTGCCTACGACGATGACGATCGCCAACACACGCAAGATGGCCAACTCGCCCGCGAAATCCAAGGCCGGCAGCTCGAGCAAGAGACCGGCGCCCCACAGCGGCACTTCGCTCGACACCGCCGCAGCCGCCAGCAACAGCAGCGTGCTGCCCAGCATGATCGAGAGGTAAGCGCGCAGCTTGCCGCCTTGTAGGCGGGTCGCCCACCCTGCGAGACGGTCGATGCCGGCCAGAGTGGCCAGGTAGAGCTGCTGAAAGCCCCAGCGGTCGCCTGTGCGCTGCATGGCGGCCCGCACCTGACCACGGAAGAAGAAGATCAGCAGGCCCAAGCTGATGGCGACAATCGACAGCAGCAAAGGAACGTTCAGGCCGGTCCACAGCGCCAGCGACACCTTGACCTTGGCGCCATAGGCGTTCTCGGCAGCCTTGGCCAAAAAGCTGGCGAGTTGTTCCGGCTCGGGCGCCAGGCCGAGGATCAGGGACAGCGCCGCAGGGACGGCCGGGGCCAGCCACATTCCGCGGGGCGCTTCGTGCGCGTGGATGGACGGGTCGCGCGGCTTGCCCAAGAAGGTGTCCCAGACCAACAGGCCGGCCTGGGCCAGCAGCAGCGCGCCGGCGGCCACGGCCGCGGCCGACATCAAGTTGCCAAGGATGGGCGGTAGGCTGGGATGGGTGGTGGCCGCCAGCAGCGTCTCCTTGGCCAGGAAGCCGAACAGGGGCGGCAGGCCGGCCATCGACAGCCCGGCCACCGTGGCCACGACGAAGGTCGCCGGCATGGCCTGGCGCAGCCCACCTAGCCGCCGCAGGTCGCGCGTGCCGGCCTCGTGGTCGACAATGCCGGCCGCCATGAACAGCGCGCTCTTGTACAACGCATGGGCCAGCACGCCGATCACCAGGGCCTTGAAGGCCTGCTCGATGTCCTGGCCGATCATGGCCATCATCACGCCGAGCTGGCTGACCGTGGAGTAGGCCAGCAGCGCCTTGAGGTCATTCTGCTTCAGGCCAAGATAGGCGCCGGTCAGCATGGTGGCCAGGCCAAAGCCGGTGAGCAGGAGGAACCACAGATCGGTGGAGCCCAGGGCTGGGTTCAAGCGTGCCATCAGAAAGATGCCGGCCTTGACCATGGTAGCCGAGTGCAGGTAGGCGCTGGCGGGCGTGGGCGCGGTCATGGCGCGCGGCAGCCAGATGTGGGCCGGGAACTGTGCGCTCTTGGTGAAGGCGCCGAAGGCTACCAGCAACAGCATGACCGGGTAGATGGGGCTGGAGCGCAGGGCGTCGCCGCTGCTGAGGATGGCGGCAAAGCTGGTACCTCCCGCCAGCGTGGCCGCCATCAGCAAGCTGGCCAGCAGGGCGATGCCGCCGCCGCCGGTGATGAACAGGGCCTGGAAGCCGCCCCGCCGCGCCTCTTCGTCCTTGGTCTTGTAAGCCACCAGCAGAAACGACGTGATGCTGGTGCCTTCCCAGAAGATGAACAGCGTGACGACGTCGCCCGCCATGACAAGGCCCAGCATCGAGGCCATGAAGAGCAACAGGTAGGTCAGAAAGCGGGCGTGGTTGTCACTGTCTCCTTTGAAATAATACCCCGCATACACCACCACCAGCGTCCCAATCCCCGTCACGATCAGGGCAAACAGCGCGCTCAGTTGGTCGAAGTACAACCCGACGCGCAGCCCCAGCGCCGGAATCCACTGCAAGCTCCAGGTGAGCGCCCCGCCCTTGGGGATAGACGGCAGAAACGTCAGCAGGGCAATGAACGCCGCCAGCGGCGCCAGCGCCAGCAGCGCAGCCAGCGGGGTAATGGCCGGCCGGCGGCGCAGCGGGGCGAGCCAGAAAAAGGCGGCAATCATGGCGGCCGCCAGCACGATGGCCAGAGGTAGGAGCAGCAACGAAAAGATCATGGCTAGCTAGAGGGATCGCTAGGATCGGCGGCGGCTTGTTCTTGCGCCGGCAGACGGGCGCTGCGCTTTTGACGCAGCTCGCGCGCTGCCAGCACAGCCAGCGTCAACGCCGTGACGGGGATGACGAAGATCAACATCACACCGCTGTAGAGGGTGAGGCTCCAGTGCTCGATGGCATCCAAGAAGAGGAAGAGCACGTAGCCGCCGTACAGGGCCAGGAAGAGCGCGCCCTCCCAGCGGGCGATGGTGTAGCCGGTGAAGAAAATGGGCAGCGCGGCCACGGCCACGGCGATCATCACCGGGATGTCGAAGCGCAGCGCGCTGGCCGGCACGGCAATGCCGTTGGGCGCCAGCACCGCGGTCAGGCCCAGCACCCCCAGGATGTTGAAGACGTTGCTGCCCACGGCGTTGCCCACGGCGATGTCGCGCTCGCCGCGCACGGCTGCCATGGCCGAGGTGGCCACCTCCGGCGCCGACGTGCCGGCTGCCACGATGGTCAGGCCGATCACCAGTTCGCTGACGCCCAGGGAGCGGGCGATGGCCGAGGCGCTGTTCACCAGCCAATCAGCGCCCAGCACCAACATGCCCAGTCCGCCGATCAACAGGATCACATTGAGCGCCCATTGCCTTGCGGTCTTGGCGCGACCGTCGCCGTACTCCTGGGCGTATTCCTCTTGCACGTCTTGTGGTTCCCGCCGTCCCTGCCAGATCTGAAACACGACGTACGCGATCAGCCCAATGAAAAGCAGCGCGCCTTCGATCCGGCCGAGCTGGCCGTCGAGGCCCATGAACAGAACCAACACGGACAGGCCGATCACCAGGGGCACGTCCCAGCGCACCAACTGCTGGTGCACCACCAACGGGATGATCACCGCCGAGAGGCCGATGATCACCAGGATGTTGAAGATGTTGCTGCCAATGACGTTGCCCAGGGCGATGTCGCCGTTGCCGGCCAGCGCCGCCTGCACGCCCACGGCCAGCTCCGGCGAGCTGGTGCCAAAAGCTACCACCGTCAAACCGATCATTAGCGGGGAAACGCCAAAGGCGGCGGCGATCTTGCTGGCGCCGCGCACCAACGCCTCGGCGCCCACGACGAGGAGGGCCAGGCCGCCTAGCAAGGTCAAGACTGTGATCATAAAGGCTTGCTCTCCTTGTGGCCGTGCGACGTCGTCCGTTTGATGAAAAAGAACGCCACTGCCAACGCCACGATGATGGCGGCGATGACGATGGTGCGCTCCACGACGCGCAAGAATTGGGCCATGGCCAACCTCTCCAGCTCCACCAGCAAGTAGCCGCTTAGCCCCACGCCCGCGACTCGCTCCCAAGCAGCCGCACTGATCGGCGCACTCTGGAGCAGTGAGTTCATGAAGGGCGTGTAGGTGAACAAGAGCAGCAGCAGCATGGCGGCAATGCCCACGAACACCCAGCGATTGGTCAACACGCCGATTTGGAACATGGTAGATGAGAGGGTTGTTGAACTGGAGCAGGAAGCGGACTAGCGGACTCTTACCCTGCCGCGGGGTCAGCACGTTGAGGCCCAGGTCATCCTACCGGTGCTTGACCGCGAAGATGTCTGGGCAGGTCTGGGGGCGGTCTCCAGAAGCTGGAGCACCTCTTCGGTCGGGAGGTGGTACCAGTGTTTGCCGAGAAGGGTCTGCATGCGTCAGCCTCACCGATCCGTCTATCTATCCACTGCCAGGGTTACCGTCCAAACCTGGTGGGTCGTCAGACCCGCAGGTTTCTGTGGCTGGCCACAAGTCGCCATCCATACCAAGAATTCCACAGGACGCTAATCTACTTCTGAAGTAACTACTCAGCCATAGGTGCCGGGCATTTGGATTCTAACCTGAAAATCGCTCGGGCCGGTCTCCGACCGTGCCCGCCGCGCTTTCATTG
>DAOUBX010000082.1:0-3571 GCA_034432445.1 Anaerolineales bacterium | reverse complement strand
CCGGGCATTTGGATTCTGGTTTGCAAACGTGTCTGCGAAGCCAACCTAGGTCGCAAATCGCCTACAAATGCCCGGCACCTGAGCAGTTACGGTGGCTATTCATAGGTGGCTAGGTGCTTGGGTGACTGAAAAGCTCACATGCATGTCGCAGGCGGCGTCACAGCGATTGAAGACCTTGGTAGTGACGACTTCACTGTCCGGGCGCCGTCGAACCGATCACCGGTCACCGGTCACCGATCACCGATCACCGATCACCGGTCATGCCAGCCGTCTGCGCAAAAGCACCTGCATCGACACCGATCCGACGATAATCAAGCCGTAGATGAGCTGCGTCCAGAAGCCGGCCATGCCGGCGGCGACGATACCGGCGTTGATGGCGCCGATGATGAAGGCCGCCACCAGGGTGCCGAAAATGGTGCCGGTGCCGCCGAACACCGAGGTGCCGCCCAGGAAGACGGAGGAGAGAGTGTTGAGCAGATAGCCCTCGCCCAACGTGGGCCAGTAGTAGAGCACCTCCATACTCACCACCAGGCCGGCAAAGGCCGCCGCCAGGCCCATGATGGCGAACACCAAGATCTTGGTGCGACGCACGTTGACACCCATCAGCCGGGCGCTGTCCTCGTTGTCGCCCACTAGGTAGACGTGTGCGCCCTGCTTGGTGCGGTTGAGGAAGAGCCAGACGGCGAAGGCGATTATCAACGTCCAAATCATCTGCATAGGGATCTTGCCGAACAGGCGACCGACCAGCAGGGGGCCGAGAAAGGTGTCCTTGACCGGCACCAAGGAGCTGCCGTTGCCGCCCGTGCTGACCAGCACAACGCCGCGCCAGAAGAAGCTGGTACCGATGGTGGCTACGAGCGCCGGGATGCCGATGCGCACCACCAAGACACCGTTGACGAACCCGGCCAGCAAGCCGGCCAGCAGCAGGGCCACCAGGGCCAGGCCGACGTTGCGGGTGGCCGCTAGCACGGTGGTGAAGATCAACATGCCGAAGGTCATGATGGAGGGGAAAGAGAGGTCGATCTCCTTGGCAATGATGACCAACGTCAAGGGCAACGCCATGATGGCGAAGAACGGCGTGGTCGACATGAACGCCTGGTAGATCTGGAAGCGACTGAAGGTTTGCGGCGACCCGATGTAGAACAGCACCCAGACGAATACCGCTACGCCCATCACACCGATTTGCAGAGCATGTGTGCGGACAAAGCGGCTGAACTTGCTTCTTTGCGGCACCGGCCGGCCGATGGCTGCGCGTGCCGGGGCTTGCGTTTCTGTGTTCGAGGTCATGGCTGTGTCCTTCGCTTCACTCAGTCTAGGCTGCCGGTCTGGGCCACCCGGTACATCTTTTCCATCAGCTGGTCAAGGGTGATGTCCTTGGTCGAGAACTCGCCCGCCACTGTGCCGCGATCCAACACCACCACCCGGTCGGCCACCGAGTAAACATGGAAAACGTTGTGGTCGATGAAGATGCAGGCCTTGCCCTGGCGCTTGATGTCGCCGACAAACTCGAGCAGCTTGCGCGTCTCCGACAGCGACAAGCCCATGGTCGGCTCGTCCAGGATAATCAGCTCGGCATGGAAATAGAGCGCACGGGTGATAGCGACCCCCTGCTTCTCGCCGCCGGAGAAGGTTTTGACCACCGAGTCCGCGGTGACGGCCGTCGAGGTGAAGCCCATCGACTCCAGCATCAGCCGCTCGGTCTCGCGCTTCATCTTCTGGACGTCCATGAAGCCGAAGCGGTTGGCCAGCTCGCGGCCCATGAAGATGTTGCGCCACAGCGGCTGCTGCTCGGCCAGCGCCCGCTCCTGATAGACCGTCTCGATGCCCAGGTCGCGCGCTTGCGACACGGTGAAGCCGCCGATGCTCTGGCCGTTGAAGATGATCTCGCCGCTGTCGGGCTGGTGATAGCCGGTGATCAGCTTGATCAACGTTGATTTGCCCGCGCCGTTGTCACCCAACAGGCCGACGATCTCGTTGCGGCCCACGCGGAAGTTGATGTTGTGCACGGCCGCCACGTCGCCGAAGGACTTGGACACGTTGTGCATCTCGAGCAGGTTCTCGCCCATGCCGTGAACTCCTGAAAGGCTGCACGAAGTTGGCTCCCGCAAAGACGCAAAGAGCGCAAAGGAAGGCAGCATTCACTTTGCGTTCTTGGCGACTTGGCGTGAGATAGGCGCCGGGCACTTGATCTGCCTTCAGCAGCACCCAGTGCCCGGCGCCAGAGTAGAAACTAGCGAATTTCCTTCTCCACCAGCGGCGCCAGGAACTCGATGTTGTCCTTGGTAGCGAAGCCCGCGCCTGTGTCGACCATCAGGCCGGAGAAACCGTAGACTTTGGTCAGGCAGATCTGCAGGATCGGGATGTATCCTTGCAGCCAGGGCTGCTGGTCGATCACCAAATCGGTCCAGCCGCCGCGGATGGCGGCCAATGTAGCCGGCGAGAGGTCGAAGCCGGCGCCGATGATGTCATCCGGGCCCTTGCCGGCGGCCTTGAGGTAGGTCTCCAGGGTGGCGGTCAGGCCGCCGTGGTCGGTGACCACGAGTTTAACGTCAGGGTTGGCCGACACATAGCCGGTGAAGGTGGGCGTGCCGGCCGCCGGATCGGCGTTGGTCGCTGCGTCGATCTCCAGGTAGTCCACGGTGACCCCGGCCTCTTCCAAGGCATCGATCACGCCCTTGGTGCGCTCGCCGCGCGAGGGCTGCGACAACAGGCCCCACACCATGGCCCGATCGCCGGCTCCCAGGCCGAAGCGATTGACCGCTTCCTTGCCCAGATTGTAGCCGGCGGTGTAGTTGACGGCGCCTACGTAGCCAAAGCCTTTGCTCTGGTACTTGGCAAAGCTGGCCGGTAGCTCGGTGTTCTGGCTGGTGACGATGATGCCCTTGCTCTCGGCTTCATCGATCAGGGGAGAGAAGGCGTCGTCGCCGGGGTGACCCATCACGGCGATGCCATCAGGGTTGGTCGCCACGGCCTCTTTGAACTGCTGAATCATCTTCTGCGGATCCCAGTCCGAGAAGACGTACTGCACGGAGGGCCCAAGGTCGGCTTCGGCCTGCTTCGCGCCGTTGTAGACGTTGTTGGCGAAGACGCCGCCCGCTGGGCCGCCAGGGAAGAAGACGATCTTGACATCTTTGCACCAGCCGGCCCCTGTTTGCTGGGCCGCCGGCTGCGCGGCAGTCTGGGGCACAGGTGTGGCCGGGACGGTGCAGGCTGCGATCACCGCAGTGATCAAGAGGACGATGAGCAGTAGAGACAGTCTCCTCATGGTAGGTAGCTCCTTTTGCGCACAGAAGAGAGGGGCACCGCAGTGAATGCCTTGCAGTGCAGAACGTGGGTCGCCAAAAAGTGCACAAAGCTGTCAGGCTCTCTATCACCTCCTTCCAGAGGGGCGAGGTTGAACGGCGCCGGGTTGTGCTCAGTGTGCGTCCGGCGCGCGCTGAGGAGAGCTCTCGCGCACGATCAACTGGGGCTGTACGAGCAGCGCCGTTGAGGTGGAGGCCGGTTTGCCATCCTGCAGCGATACGATGGCGCGGTTGAGCTCGCCGACAGCGCGACGGCCCAACTCGACCAC
>DAOUBX010000081.1:0-43517 GCA_034432445.1 Anaerolineales bacterium | reverse complement strand
TCAGCCCTAGGTGCCGGGCACTTAAGGCTGCGCTGGCCAGGGCGTCTGCAGAGCCGGCTCAAGCTGTAAACCGGTCACAAGTGCCCGGCACCTGAATAGTCACGAACCAGGCTACGATTTGACGAACCCGTCGTTCGACAGAGCTGCTTCGGCTGGCATGCGCTGGCGCCTAGCGGAGTATTGTCATGACCACAAAGTATCCAAGCACCAACACCAGCCCAACAAACAGCGAAAGAGCGTATGTGCTTACCAGACCTGTCTGAAGCTGGCCAGCTTTGCCGCCCAGCCAACCGAAGCTGCGGGCAATGCCGTTGACAACGCCATCGACGCCGCGCACATCCACATCACCGAAGAAGAAGCGGCTTACGGCCCACAGCCCTTCGACGAGCTTGTTGTAGGCCCAGTCGAAGTAGTAGCCATTGGCGGCCAGGGTGTGGGCAACACCCAGGCGCTCACGCACGCGGTCGCTCAAGCCCGGCTGCTGCACATAGGCGCGGTACGCGACGTAGATGCCGGCCAGCGCGACAATTGCCGAGACCAACAACAACGCGATCTCCAGCGCCACCGGCGGATGTTCGGGCGCGCCCACCGGCCCTAGCGCAAGGATCGGCTCCAACCAGTGCTCCAGCGAGGCCACAAAGGGCAGGTTGATGACACCGCCCACGATGGCCAGAACGGCCAAGATCCACAGCGGCAAGGTCATCAGCCGGGACGACTCGTGCGCATGGTCGTACAGCTTTTTATCGCGCGGCTTGCCCCAGAACGGCACGAAGACCATCTTGAAGCTGTAGATGGCCGTCAGCAGGGCCGTACCCAGGCCTATGGCGTACAGCAGATACTCGTGATGCTCGAAGCTGGCCACCAAGATGGCGTCCTTGCTGAAGAAGCCGGACAGCAAGGGGAAGCCCGCCAGAGCAGCGGCGCCGATGAGGAACGTGCGATAGGTAGTGGGCAGCTTATCTCTGAGACCGCCCATTTTGTTGATGTCCAGCTCGCCGTGCAGCGCATGCATGACACTGCCGGCAGCAAGGAAGAGCAGCGCCTTGAAAAACGCATGGGTGGTCAGGTGGAACATGGCCGCCACATAGCCCCCCACACCGACGCCAAGGAACATGTAGCCTAGCTGCGAGATCGTCGAATAGGCCAGAATACGCTTGAGGTCGGTCTTGGTGAGGGCAATGGTGGCGCCCATCAAGGCCGTGAGCGCGCCCACCCAGGCGACGACAGTCAAGGTGTTGCCGGCCAACTCGAACAGAGGGCTCATGCGCACGGTCATGTAGACGCCGGCGGTCACCATGGTGGCAGCGTGGATCAGCGCGCTGACCGGCGTGGGGCCTTCCATGGCGTCGGGCAACCAGACCCACAGCGGGATCTGCGCCGACTTGCCGGTTGCTGCCAGCAGCAAGAGTAGGGTAACCGCGCCGGCCACACCGGCAATCAACGCCGGCGACTCGGCAATCACGCGGAAGATGTCGGTGAAGGCCAGGCTGCCGGCCTGCGTGCCGATCGCGGCGAAGATCAGCATGATGGCCAGCGCCATACCGAAGTCGCCTACGCGATTGACCAGAAACGCCTTCTTGCCCGCGTCGGCTGCCGATGGCTTGTGGAACCAGAAGCCGATCAACAGATAGCTGGCCAGGCCCACGCCTTCCCAACCCAGATAGAGCAAGACGAGGTTGTTGGCCAACACCAGGATAAGCATGGCAACGATGAAGAGGTTGAGATAGACGAAATAGCGCGCGTAGCGCCGCTCGTCCAGGTCGTGATGTTCATCGTCCAGCTTCATGTATTCGATCGAATAGACGTGGATCAAAAAGCCCACGCCGGTCACCACCAACGCCATCAACGACGACAGCGGATCGAGCAAGAGGGCGAAGTCGGGCTGAAAGGCGCCGATGTGGATCCACGACCACAGCATGACGGTGTGGCTACGTTCCTCCACCG
This sequence comes from Anaerolineales bacterium, assembly GCA_034432445.1. Taxonomy (GTDB): domain Bacteria; phylum Chloroflexota; class Anaerolineae; order JAAEKA01; family JAAEKA01; genus JANWYQ01. The sequence continues at coordinate 41,573 of DAOUBX010000081.1, read as the reverse complement.
GCAGCGCCAAGAGCCCGGCAAAGATGCCCACAGCCGCCAGAAAGGACAAGCCCACCGCCAGCGCGCCCAAGTAACCGGCCAGCGGACGGCCCAAGCGTCGCCCAAAGAAGGCATTGATCAACAACGCCACCAACGGTGGAATGAAGATGAGCCAGGCGTAGTCAAGCATGGGAACTCCGAGTCGGTGATCGGTGATCGGTAATCGGTGACCAGTGAGCAATGCACGGTAGTCGCTGATCGGTGACAGGCTACCAATTACCGTTCACCGCTTACCCTGCACGATGCTATCCCTGCAGCAGGTTGATCTCGTCGACGTTGGTCGTGTCGCGGTGTCGCACCAACGCCATGACGATCGCCAGGCCGACCGCAACCTCAGCGGCGGCCACGGCCATGACCATGAAGACAAAGATCTGGCCGTCGATCTGGCCGAATTTGTCGGCCAGCGCAATCAGCGTCAGGTTGACAGCGTTCATCATGAGCTCGATGCACATGAAGATGATCAACGCGTTGCGTCGCACCAGCACGCCCACTGCGCCGATGAGAAAGATCAGAGCAGAAAGAATGAGATAGAGGACGGTAGGTACTTGTGTCATAGATCACCGGATACCGATAGACGATCACCGTCCCGCGGGCTTGCGCGCCAGAACGACGGCGCCGATCATCGCCACCAGCAGAAGGACTGAGGCCAGCTCGAAGGGCAGCAAATAATCGGTGAAGAGCGCTTGACCGATGGCCTGGACGCTGCCGCTGCCGGGCACTGCGCCTGTCTGAGACGCCAACACCCCGCCCAACAGGCCATAGGTCAACGCCGCCAGCATGAGAACACCTGCGACAACCGCAATGACACGCGCCAAGCGCCGGCTGCTTGCCACCACGGCGTCCGGAGCGAGCTGCCCGCCGATGAGCATGATGACGAACAAGAAGAGGACGACGATGGCGCCGGCGTAGACGATCACCTGGACAACGCCCAGGAACTGGGCATGCAAGGTGAAATACATCACCGCGAGCACGGCAAAGTTCAGCAGCAGCGACAGCGCGCTGTAGACGGCGTTCTTGCTCAGCACCACGCCCACCGCGCCGGCAAGGGCCAAAACAGCAAGGGCAATAAAGAAGATCAGTTGCATGGGACGATTTCCACAGTGAGCAATCGGTGAGGACAACCGCCGATCGATTACCCTTCACCAACTACCGAGCATGGTTCACCGGTTACCGATCACCAACTCTGCTCACGCCTCCGGCCGAATCGCCACGTTCATCTCCGGCGGCTCAAGCAGTTGCTCCTTGACCAGGATGAAGCTGCGACGGTCGCGCTCCGGCACGGGGATGGCCTGGGTGAGCACGATGGCCTCAGTCGGACAGGCCTCTTCACAGTCGCCGCAGAAGACGCAGCGCAGCAGGTTGATTTCGTAGGTCTTGGCGTAGCGCTCACCAGGGGAATGCGGATTGGCCGGGTCATTCTCGGCAGCCTCGACCAGAATGGCGCCCGTAGGGCAGGCGGCCTCACACAGACAGCAGCCGATGCAACGCTCCAGCCCCAGCTCCTGTCCTGGCGCGGGGTCGTAGCGGCGCAGCATATGCCGTCCGCGATAGCGCGGAAACACAGCAGCCGGCTCATCAGGATATTCCACTGTCACCGGCTTAGTGGCCAGGTGCTTCAGCGTGACACCCATGGCCTCAGCGATTTGGATGGTACCTTTGACTACGTCACCAAGTCCAGACATTGTCGCTCCACATCAGTTCTGCGTAACCCGTAACACGCAACCCGCCAGCGCTGTCTGCCCGTCAGACTGCGCACGCAACGCTCTTCACGTGTTAGGTTAAGCAAATTCACAACGCTTACGGCACCAAAGCTACCGCCACCGCCGTGATCGCCAGATAGATCAACGACAGCGGGAACAGAAACTTCCAACAGAAGTGCATCAGTTGATCATAGCGCACGCGGGGCACGCTGGCGCGCACCCAGAGGAACAGGAACAGCACCAGGATCACCTTGATCACAAAGTACAAGATACCGAGCGCAGGCACCTGGTCGACAAACGGCCCTTGCCAGCCGCCAAAGAAGACGGTCACCATGACCGCGCTGGCCGTGATCATGTGGATGTACTCGGCCATGAAGAACAGAGCAAACTTGATGCCGCCATACTCCGTTTGAAAGCCCGCCACCAGCTCGTTCTCGGTTTCGGGCAGATCAAAGGGGCTGCGGTTGGTCTCAGCCAGCATGCAGATGAAGAAGATCGGAAAGGCGATCCACAGCCAAATCCACACCCACCAGGGACGGCTTTGCTGCACCAGTCCCACCAGGCTGAGGGAACCCTCGCCCGTAGCCAGAGTCGTGGTCAGGACGATCGCCACCAGGATGATGCCCATCGGCAGCTCATAGCTGACCATCTGCGCCGCCGTGCGCAGCGCGCCCAGGATCGAGTAGTTGTTGTTGCTGCTCCAACCGGCCAGGATCACGCCGTAAGTGCCGACGCTGGCCACCGCCAAGATATACAGGAAGCCGATGTTGACGTCGGCGATGTACAGCGACACCTGCTGGCCGAACAGGGTGATGTCCGGCCCGATCGGGATCACTGCGAACGCGATTAGGGCCGGGATCAAGGCCAAGACCGGCGCTGCCAGGTAGACCAGCCGGTCAACGTGGTCAGGAACGAACTCCTCTTTGAAGATAGCCTTGACCGCGTCGGCGATGGGCTGCAAAAGGCCTAACGGCCCCGCGCGGTTGGGTCCATAGCGCACGTGGAAACGTGCCAGCACCTTGCGCTCATAATAGGTCATGTAGGCAAAGGCCGTGAGCAAGGCGACGATGAGCACCAAGCTCTTGATCGCAGGGATGAGGATGGCTTCGATCCAGTTCATGGCACACTATCCGGTTATTTGACGAGCCGCACGCGAACGCCGCTGGGGTCGTCCAGGCGTTCAAAGAGCGCCTGGACCGGAGCGCCCGGCAAGGAAAACGGAATCCATAAGGTGCCAGGCTGCACTGTCGTATCGATCTTGACCGGCAGCGTGAGCTGACCGGCGGACGAGACCACAGTCACGCTTTGGCCGTCCGCTACCTTCTCCTGGGCAGCATCCTGCGGGTGCATGCCTACGGCGGCCGGCGCCATGATCGACCGGGCTTGTTCCATCAGCGCAAACAACGTGCCGCCGTCGTAGAGCACCTGTCCTGTCACCAAGATATACGGAAAAGCCGCGGCCTGACTGCCGACAACACCCTTGGCAGGCAAGGTGAAGCGCCGCGACGGGGCTGGCAGCGCCTCTAGCGGCCACTGTTTGCCCTCGTCGCCCAGGGCTGCCCAAGTAATCTGAGCGTAAGCTGGAACCACCCGACTGATCTCGTCCAGCACAGCCTGGGCATTGGCGTAGGCCCACAGCTTGGGAGCAACACCCGACTTGGCCTTGCCTTTCTTACCCCTGGCGACCTCGGTGGCCTCCAGGGTGGGCCAGCGCTGAGCCAGGTGGGTCAGGATCATCCAGTCGGGAGCGGCCTGGCTGTGGGGATGGGCCAGCGCCTTGGGCGCGCGCTGCACGCGGCGCTCCAGGTTCGTGAAGGTGCCGTCGGTCTCGGCCCAGCTCACGGCGGGCAACACCACATCGGCTAGCTGGGCAGAAGCCGTAAGGAACAGGTCCTGCACCACGACGAAATCGGCCCGCTCCAGGGCAACGCGGCCGGCAGGGCCCTCAGAAGCCGGATCGCTGCCCACCAGGTAGAGCGCCTTGAGACGGCCGCTGCTGGCCGCATCTAGCATCTCATCGTAGGACAGCCCTGCATCCACCGCCAGACCGCCGCCCCACTGACGCTGCAAGCGTTCGCGCGTCGCCATATCGCCGATGGCAGCATGACCCGGCAGCCGCTGCGGCAGCAAGCCCATGTCGCGTACACCCACGCTGTTGGCCTCAGGCGCCAGGTAATAGGTGCGCTCGGCGCAACCGGCCAGCAAGGCAAAGTTGGCAAGGGCTGCGCGGTTGGCTTCGGCGTGGGGGCCGCTCACCACGGCGGGGCCGTAAAGCACGATGGCACGCGCAGCGCCGGCGATCAGCCGGGCCGCTTCCGCCCAGGGTGCAGCCGCTTCCGCCTTGTCCCGTAGCCACTCGTTCAGCTCGGCAAAGCCGGGCATCTTGCTCACTCGCTCCTGCACGCGTGGGTCTTTGAGCAAAGCGCGGCTCATGTCGGCAAACAGTGTGGCCTCTTCGCCCGGCTTGTAGGGTACGTAAGCGCCATCGGCAGTGTATCGCGTGTCCTCGATGCGCCGCGGGTGCAGGATGACCAACCGCGCACCCTGACGGCGAACGGCGCGGCGGATAAACGTGGCCAGCACCGGCTGCTCCTCAGCCGGATCGACGCCGATCAACACGATGACATCGGCCTTGCCAATGTCCTGAATGTTCGACAGCCCGCGCGGATCAGCTAGCACGGCCGCGCCCCCGCGGTGATCGATGTTGTTCGTGCCCACCACGCTGCGCATGAACTTCTGCAGCAGGTAAGCCGCCTCGTTGCTGAGCTTGGCCGAGCCGATCGCGCCGACTGCGTTGGGCCCGTGCACGTCAACGACAGCCGACAAGCGTTCGGCTACCATGCCCAGCGCCTCATCCCAGCTTGCCTCGCGCAGCTCGCCGCCCTTGCGGTCGCGCAGTAACGGCTTGGTCAACCGCTCTGGATGATCGACAAAGGCATGGCTAAACCGGCCCTTGTCGCAGATCCACTCGTCGTTGACAGCCATGTTCTCGCGCGCCACGATGCGGCGTAGCTGGTGAATGCGCGCGTCCAGACGCACATTGCAGCCCTGCGAGCAATGGGTGCAGATCGACTTGGTGCGTTTGAGCTCCCATGGGCGATAACGGAAGCGGCTGACGCGATTGGTCAGCGCGCCCACCGGGCACAGATCGATGATGTTGCCGCTGGTCTTGGCGTCCACCGGCTGCCCGGGGAAGAAGTCGATGACCGTCTCGCCGCCGCGCTGGAACAGACCGAGCTGCGGCTTGTCCTCCCACTCCTCCAGGTAGCGGATGCAACGCCAGCAGATGATGCAGCGCTCCTGGTCCAGCATGATCAAGTCGCTGATCGGGTAGTGTTTCTGCTTCTGCGTCTTGATCTCCTGGAACTCAGATGCGCCAGGGCCGTGCTTGAGGGTCTGGTCCTGCAACGGGCACTCGCCGCCCTTGTCACAGATGGGGCAATCCAGCGGGTGGTTGATCAGGATGAACTCCAGCGTGTCCTCGCGCGCTTGCACGGCGGCCTCGCTGGCGTAGCGGAACTTCATGCCCTCAGCCACGCGCGTCGTGCAGGCCGTGACAATCACCCAGCGCCCGCGCACGTCCTGCTCGACGAGACACATGCGGCAGGCGCCCAGCGGGTCTAGTTTGGGATGCGAACAGAAGACCGGGATGTCGATGTCGACCAGCTTAGCCGCGTCAGTCAGCAGCATCCCGTTGGGGACTTTGTATTCGACGTCGTCGATCGTGATGGTTACGAGATCAGGCATGTAAACCAGCCAATGCTCCTTGGAAAGGACAAAATGCTCTACATCGTGTCTGGCATTTCGTCCTTATCATTGCACAATCCATAACTCAACGATTTGCAGAACTGCTACCAATGCGACCCAGCGAAGATCGAGCGAGCTACATCTCTAATCGATGCAGTTTTCGATCTGCATAGCGTCCAGTCGGTTAAGTCAGAAAATGTTCAATCCTTACCAAGTCCAAGCCTCTCACCCGCACACGATGGCGCCAGGTAACTATTCAGGTGCCGGGCACTTGCGACCGGTTTACAGCTTGAGCCGGCTCTGCAGACGCCCTGGCCAGCGCAGCCTGAAGTGGCCGGCACCTAGGGCTGAATAGTTGCGGCGCAAGTATCCTATCCGGGCACTGTCCATCACACTCTGATCTTCGGCGCCACCGCGCCGGTGTCCGGCCGGTAGATGGGCCGCACGGGCAGCTCTGGACCTTTGCCATCGGGGTTGGTCTGCCGGATGTAGGCCTCGAAGTCGGCGCGAAACAGCTTGAGCAGGCTGCGCACGCCCCAGACCGAGGCTGCGCCGAAGGGACAGAAACTCTGCCGTTCGATGGGCCAGGTCAGACGCAAGATGGTATCCAGGTCGCTGATCCGGCCCTCGCCGCGCTCGATGCGCTCGAGGATCTTCTCGATCCAACCGCCGCCTTCGCGGCACGGCGTGCACTTGCCGCAGCTCTCGACGCGGTAGAAGGTCATGGTGCGCCGCGCCAGCTCCACGATGTTCTCGCCCTCACAGACTACGATGATACCGCAGGAGCCAAGCGACGAGCCGGCCGCTGCAATGCTCTCGAAGTCCATCGGCGTATCTAGCTTGTCCACCGCCAGATGCGGCATCGATAGGCCGCCGGGAATAACGGACTTGATCGGCCGGTCGTCAATGGTGCCACCAGCGTAGTCGAAGATCAGTTGGCGCAGCGTGGTGTTGTAGGGCAGCTCGTAGACGCCCGGTCGTTTGACCTGACCGCTGAGCGCGTAGAGGGCAAAACCGGGTGACTTCTCGGTACCCCACTGGCGGTACCAGGCGGCGCCGTTCCTGACGATGGGCACAACCTGGGCGATGGTCTCCACGTTGTTGACGATCGTCGGCTTGCGATATAGGCCCTCCACGGCCGGGAAGGGGGGCTTGAGCCGCGGGTGGCCGCGATAGCCCTCCAGCGAGGTCAGCAGCGCGGTCTCCTCGCCGCAGATGTAGGCGCCGGCCCCGCGGTGGATGGTGATCTCCAGGTTTCTCTTGGTGCCAAAGATACCCTTGCCTACGTAGCCCTTGGCCCGCGCCTCGGCCAAGGCCTGCTCCAGCCGCTGCGCGCCGAAGAAATACTCGCCGCGGATGTAGATGAAAGCGTGCTCGGCCTCGGTGGCGTAGCAGGCCAGGATGATGCCTTCCAGCAGCGAATGCGGGTCGTACTCGATGATCAGGCGGTCCTTGAAGGTGCCGGGCTCGCTCTCGTCGGCGTTGACCACCAAGTAGCGCGGGTAGACATCTTTCGGCAAGAAGCTCCACTTCACACCGGTGGGGAAGCCGGCGCCGCCGCGCCCTCTCAGCCCGGCCGCCTTGACCGTTTCCAGCACCTCGGCCGGCGACTTGCCAGTCAACGCATGTTTCGCCACCTCGTAGCCGCCGTTTGCCTCGTAGACCGTAAGGGTGTGGCTGTCGGGTAGGTCGATGCGCGCCAACAGGTTGTTGGTCTGCGAATGATGGCTGTGATGGTAGGGGCCGGATCTCTGCGCCGAACCATTGCTGCCGGCTGCGCCGCTTCCCGGAACAACGCGCTCCGGCGTCGGCAGCAGCTCAGGCGGCACAGCGGCTAGCCGGCGCAGCTCCTCCAACATGGCGTCGATGCGCTCCGGCGAGTCCAGTTGTTCGTAGTAGCGCGCCCAGTTGGCCTGGCGTTTGGTCACAGCCACCATTGGCGCCGTGCCGCATGACCCCAGACATTCCATCTCACCCAGAGTGAACATGCCGTCGGGGGTGGTCTCATGGAAGTCCACGCCCAGCTTCTGCTTGAGCTGCTCGGCGCACTTACCGGCGCCACGCAACAAGCATGGCACATTGGTACAGACCTCCACGTGATAAGTCCCCGTTGGCGTCTGATGGAGCATGTGGTAAAAACCGACGAACGCCCGCACCTCGGCAGGGTCAATGCCGAATAGGTCCGCGACGTCCTCCATCGCCTCGTCAGGAATGTAACCGAGTTGTTGCTGGACTACCTCAAGCGCAGGCCCTAGGGCGGACCGCGCTACCGGATAACGAGATTGCAGTTCGAGAATCTTGGCATGCGTCGACTCAGATAACACCGGGGAGAACCTCGTTTGCGAGTAACTGCTTTGATGCCGGTAGGCTGACGTCAGCGCGAGGCGTTAAGATGCGCTAGCCAGCCAAGCCATAAGGGGTGGCATCATTGCGGTGCAGTTAGTTGCTAGGATCGAAACTGCGCTGCATTGTAACAGATGTGAAGCTAATCACCAAACAGAGGATGTGAGTTGTGCAGCCTGCAGCAAGGTTCGGATGGCGGTGATGCTGCCATTCAGACCGCTTGTTCAGCAGGCGCTCGTCCACCGAACGAAAGGGCGCCGATAAAAACCGTCGCGCCGGTGGCAAACCGACCGGCGCGACGGTACCAGACCTGGCAGGGTATCTGACACGTTGAGCACGCGGCGGATCGCTTCCACGATCCAAGAGCGCCAGTATCAGATGTGCGGACACAGCCCCGTCAATAGAGGTATTTTCGCCAAATATCGCGGTTCTGCGGCTCACTCAACACAGTCAACGCGATGAAGCGCGGCCGGAAAGGCTCCCGCAACAGCTTCATGCCGGCTTCCTTGGGGGTTCGATTGCCCTTGTGCTGGTTGCACGGGCGACAAGCGGTCGTAACGTTCTCCCACTCTGTCAAGCCACCTCTGCTGCGGGCGAGGACGTGGTCGATCGTCAGCTCAGCGCGGCCGGGCATGGCGCCGCAGTATTGACAGGTGTACTGATCGCGAGCCAGCACGGTGCGCCGGGAAAGCGGAATGCCCAGGTTGCGAGGCACACGCACATAATAGACCATGCGGATAACGACGGGAATCGGCATGCTACGCTGCTCGGCGCGCAGCCGCGCTTCGGCTGCCTCCAGCAGCTCAGCCTTCTCTTTCAGCAGAAGCACGATGGCGCGCTTGACGGAGACCACACTGAGGGGCTCATAGGTTGCATTGAGAACCAAAACCGACGTCATAGGCGAACGAACCTCTACGGTGCTTGGCCTCCGGAAGAAGCCGCTCTCCAACGACGGCCATTTCCGCAGGCTTCAAGTGAGTCCGGGAGGAGCTGTCGAGCCATCGACGCCGAACGGCGGGACAGCTATCACCGGAAAAACAAAAAGCCCAGACTCTGCTTAGTCTGGGCATCTCCTGGACATGGGGTGACCAATGGGGCTCGAACCCATAGCCTCCTGGGCCACAACCAGGTGCTCTGCCAATTGAGCTATGGTCACCATACTTCGATAGCGCTCGCTGCGTGTTAACAACCACCCCGAGGCGTTGCGGCTGTATTGGGAATGGTAAAGCAGAGATGAGCACTCAGCTCGGGGACGTGGATTCGAACCACGATTAGAGGATCCAAAGTCCCCTGTCCTGCCATTAGACGATCCCCGAATACTGCCCCAGAGACGCCTCCGGGCACGAGATCCTGGTGCCGAGGCCCAGACTTGAACTGGGGACACCGCAATTTTCAGTCGCGTGCTCTACCAACTGAGCTACCTCGGCAAAAAAACAGGAGCGGGCGATGAGATTCGAACTCACGACCTTCTCCTTGGCAAGGAGACGTTCTACCGCTGAACTACGCCCGCATCACACCTGACCGTCGATGGTGAAGAGCCCTGCCACTGCTGACTGGCAGAGGTGGACCCGGTCGGATTCGAACCGACGATCTCCTCCGTGCAAAGGAGGCGCCTTCCCACTAGGCCACGGGCCCGCACCACGGGCCAACTCCATCCATCGTAAGTTTGTAAAAGCACAGCCGACTGACACTGTGGTATTTTATCCAGGTGACTGAATTAGTCAAGAATCGCGGCCCCATGCTTTGGCAACCTGCGTGTTGACGGTTACCGAAAACCATCAGTGTGGCAAACCCATTGGTTTGACAAAGTGAAAAGGCCAAGCACAGCGGCATGCCCTTGGCCTTTTCACTTGCCTTATAACATCCTAAACTCGGCGTCCACAATCTCCGGTTCCCCCGGCCGGTGGAAGACGATCTGCTCGCCGCGCACGTCGGCCACGACGGTGTCGCCCTCGCCGAAGTCGCCGCGCAGCAGGGCCAGCATTCTCATTTGACAACGGTTGCTTGGTACTTTAGAATCTTTGTGAACTACTTCGCAGTACGGTCTGACGCTTCGACTTGTGCGCGGTGCGCTTGAACATCGATCAGACCGCCGCTTGATCGCTTTTGTCAATCCCGGAGGCTGAGAAACCCACGCATGGCGAGTCCGCATGACGTAGTCACGTCGCACCACACGGCTGCGCTCATCCCCTTTTCGCTTCATATTGGGGTTACCGGCCACCGGAGACTGTCCGATGCAGACCGGCTGCGCCGTAGCGTCGACCAGGTTCTGAGCCAGCTTGACGCCCTGCTGCGCCCCGCAGTTCACGGCTTCACAGTCGTCTCACCCTTGGCCGAAGGCGCCGACCGATTGGTGGCGCAGCAGGTACTGGCCTGGCCGGAGCACGACCAGAAGGCGGGTCTGGTTGTGCTGTTGCCATTGCCGATAGACGAGTATCGGCAAGATTTCGAGACAACCGAGTCACAGGCTGAGTTCGCCGATCTGCTGGCCCGCGCACATCTCGTGCGATCTGCCCCCGCAGCCGCAACGCGACTAGGCGGCTACCTGCGCGCCGGACAGCAGGTAGTGCAGAGCTGCGACGTGCTGATTGCCATCTGGAACGGCGAGACGGCTGCCGGCAGCGGCGGCACGGCCGAGATCGTCGCCTATGCCCGCCATATCGGCCGTTGGATGTTCTGGATCCATGCCGAGACTGGCGCAATTCGGGAGGAGAACCGTCCCCACAATCTGCACGAAACCATGGCCAGTCTTGCCATCTACAACCAGGAGCGCCTCAATCAGGCAAAGCAAGACGTTGCTCTGGAAAGCCAACAGCGCACATTGGCCGGTCATGCCCAGGCCGCCGGCCTCGACCTGGCCTACCTGGCGCCGGTCTGGCGTTATCTCTTGCCACAGTTCGTCCGCGCAGATCTGCTGGCCAGCCACTTTCAGCACCGGCATAGCCTGGCGGTATTCGGCGTGACGGCTCTGGCTGTGCTGGCCGTGGCAGTCGTGACGGTCCAGGTCCTATTCTTTCCCGGATTGCCTCAGTTGGTCTGGCTGGAAGTGACCGCAATGGTCTTGATCCTGTCGTTGCTGCTGATCTCACGCCGCTGGCACTGGCACAGAAAGTGGATCGATTACCGGTTCCTGGCCGAGCGCTTGCGCGCTGCGCTCTTTCTGGCCGTCGCTGGGCTGGAATGCTCGCCGCCCCGGCCGCTTCCGCACAGCGTGGCGCACCGGCCGGACGACTGGATGGTAAAAGCCTTTGCCTGGATCTGGAGCAGGCGGCCGCAGCTCAACGCCCAGCCGGCGCCGTTGTTCCAACCCCTGCGCGATTTTCTGTTGACCGCCTGGATCCGTGACCAGGCGGTCTATTATTCCCAGCGCGGCCGACAGCTGGGCCGATCCCAGGCGGTTTTGACCGCAGCCGGCTTGGCCTTGTTCGTTATAACCTTGATCGCTGCGATCATTCACGCATTGGAGGGGGGACACGAGCCGATGGGCGAGGCTCCCTTGCCGGGCAGCCTGTTAATTGCTTTCGCCATCATTCTGCCGGCGCTGGGCGCTGCGCTGGCCGACATCCGCATCCACCGCGAGTACAGCCGCAACGCCGAGCGCTACGCGCACATGGCACGCCTGCTGACGTCGCTAGAACAACAGATCGCTCGCGCACGGGACATGGCCGAGTTGTTGCCCCTACTGGAGGAGGCCAACGAGGTGATGCTGCGTGAACAGCAGGACTGGCGGGTGGTGGTGCTATTCCAGCAGATCGAGGCGCCATAGCCTTGGTAGATGAGCCACGATCGAAGACATCGGTACGTACGAGAATGACCAGAACCCAACGACCCCCAACGCTCGCGCCGGTCCCTGTCCCCCTCTGGCGACGCCACGGCTGGCTGATCATCGGCCTGCTGTGGATCGTCGCGTTGATCCTGGGCTATGCCGGCTTCGCGGCCCACACGTCAACCGCCGGCCAGCCGGCCGCGCCGCTGGACCTGGTCTACCTCACCCTGCAGCTCATCTCCATGAACTCTGGTGCGGTCGAGCCGCCGGTGCCGTGGCCCTTGCAGGTCGGCCGCTTTCTCATACCCCTGCTGGCAGCCTGGACGGTGGTGCGCGCCCTGGCGACGGTCTTCCACGATCGCTGGCAGCAGTTCCTAGTACGCACCACTTGGCGCAACCATGTGGTGATTTGCGGGCTGAGTCGCAAGGGTTGGCTGCTGGCGCGCAGCTTCGCCGACCAGGGCGCCCGCGTGGCAGTGATCGAGAGCGACGAGGACAACGACCTGATTGGTCCCTGCCGTGAGCGCGGCGTCGCTGTGCTGCTGGGTGACGCCACGGCCACCGACATGCTGGGACGCGCGGCCGTGGCGCGTGCACGCCATCTGATCGCCGTCACCGACGACGACGGCGCCAACGCTGAGATCGCCGTACGCGCCCAGGCGCTACTGGCTGGCGCCAATGGGCGGGCGCGGCTTGTGCCGCTGACCTGCACAGTACACCTCGTCGATCCGCAACTGTGCGACCTGGCGCGGGCGCGCGAGCTATCGCTGGAGCAGGACCTGTCGCTGCGTCTGGAGCTGTTCAACGTCTTCGACCGCGGCGCACGGCTGCTTTGGAACCGGTACGGGCCGGGCGGCGCGATCGATCCCTCCCAACCAGCCGCAGCCGGCGGCTGCAACGCCCACCTGCTGGTGATTGGCCTGGGCCGCCTAGGCGAGAGCCTGGTGATCCACGCCGCCCGCGAGTGGTACAGCCGGCTGCGCGCTGCGCCGCCCACGGCCACAGGCCGGCTCCGCATCACGGTGGTCGACCGGGACGCCGACTGGAAATGCCAGGCGCTCAGCCAGCGCTATCCCAAGCTGCCGCGCGCCTGCGACCTGGTGCCGCTGGCCATCGACGTGCGCTGGCCGGCCTTCCTCGAAGGTGCGTTCCTGGCCGGCGGCGCGGGCTATCCCGCACCCGGCGTGGTCTACGTCTGCTTCGATGACGACTCGCTGGGCTTGCGCACCGGCCTGGACGTGCATCACCGCCTGCGCCAGGTTCCAGGCAATCGTACCCCTGTGGTCGTGCGCATGGCCGAGGCCGGCGGGTTGGCGCGCTTGCTGGGTCCCAATGACCACGACCAGGCCACCTTTGCCGGCCTGCACGCCTTTGGCCTACTGGAAAGCACCTGCACCCCGCAGGTCATCGAGGGCGGCACCCACACCCTGCTGGCGCGCGGCCTGCACGAAAGCTACGTGCATCAGCAACAAGACCTGGGCGAGACGGCGGCCACCAACCCGGCCCTGGCGCCCTGGGACGAGCTGCCCGAGGAGCTGCGCCAGTCCAACCTGGCGGAGGCCGACGCCATCGGGCGTCACCTGCGGGCGCTGGGCTACGACCTGATTCCCCTGACCGACTGGGACGCAGCCTTTTTCACTTTTTCGCAGGCTGAGATCGAGCGGCTGGCCGAGCTGGAACACGAGCGCTGGCGGGCCGACCGGTTACAGGCTGGCTGGCGACACGCCCCTGGCCCGAGAGACCCAATCGCCAAGACCAATCCGGCCCTGCTGCCGTGGGCCACAGTGGCTGAGGCGGAGCGCGTCAAGACCCGCGCCTCGGTCCGGCAATTGCCAGCCACTCTGGCGCAGGCTGGCTTTCAGATCGTGCACCGCTCAAACGCCAAGCCTGGCGAAGCTGATTAAGGTCACAGCCGGGGTGCTGTCAGGACAGCCAGCAGTTCCCACATGAATGCAAAGGATAGTGCGATGAGCGAACAGACACCGACAATCGTGGTAGCCGGCGACGTAACCGTCGATTGGTTGCAATGGCCTGCGTCTTGCCTGGATGAAGGCCTGAACTGGCAGCTCTATGATGGCGTTCATTGGGCAGCGCAGCCTGGCGGCGCTTTGCTGCTGGCCGACATGCTGCGCCGCGCCGGCCGCGTGGACGTGCGCGCGCCTAAACTGGACGACCTGGCCAACGCGTCTACCGGACAAGTCTTGCATTCCCTGGCCGAACTGAAACGGCTACCTGCGCTGGCCGGCGACCGCAAGCAAGGACAAGTTTTCCGCATCGCCCAGTTCCGGGGCTATGCCGGCCCACAGCAGGGGCAATTGCAGCCGCTGCCAATCCAGGAGGATGACGCCGAAGCCGATCTGGTTGTGCTGGACGACGCCGGCAACGGCTTCCGTGAGGCCGAAGCATTCTGGCCGGCCTCATTGCTAGACAAGACGGCCAGCCCCTTGGTGCTCTACAAAATGTCACGCCCGCTCTTGCAGGGGGCGCTGTGGCAGCGCATTCGCCAAACCGAGCCCGAGCGCCTGATCATCGTCATCAACGCCGACCATCTGCGGGAGATGGGCGTTAACATCAGCCGCCGCCTTTCCTGGGAGCGGACAGCCAAAGACTTCGTCTGGCAGATGGCCTGCAACCCGATATTGACCCAGCTGGCCAACACCCGTAACCTGGTGGTGCGTTTCGGGCTGGAAGGAGCCATTCACTATAGCTCCAGCTCGCAGGGCGTCCGATCCTGCCTGTATTTCGACCCTGCTCAGATCGAGGGCAGCTATGCAGATTGCTATCCAGGCCATATGCAGGGCTTTTCCGATGCCTTCGTCGCCGCCCTTGCCTGGACCCTGGTCCATCCACCGCAAGCGGAGGAGGGGAAAGAGCCGGTTGACCCGGTCGAGGCCGGAATTCTGGCCGGGCTGCGGGCGTCTCGCCGGTTGCTCAGGTTAGGCTACGGCCCCGGTCCTGACCTCGCAGACTTCCCATCGCCAACGCTGCTCCACCAGGATTTCGATCAGCAAACCGAATTCCTGGCCCAAACTGTTGTTCCCAATCCTACCGTGCCGGAGCCGCCAGACCCCGACTTCTGGAGCATTCTCAAGGACAGGCAGGGCATGATGTTGGATGACCTGGCCCATGACCTGGTGGTGGAGGGAACGACCGAGGCTTTGCAAGGCGTGCCTGTGGGGAAGTTCGGTTATCTGCGCACCGCCGACCGCGCGGAGATCGAGGGACTGCGCAGCATCCGCAACCTGATCGACCAGTATCTGAGCTGCCCAGCGCAACGCCCTCTATCCATCGCAGTTTTCGGCGCACCCGGTTCTGGAAAATCCTTTGCCGTGACGCAGGTGGCCGGAAGCATCTCCGGTGAGCACCCAGTCAAGAAACTAGAGTTCAATCTTTCCCAGTTCCGCTCGCTCGACGATCTGGCCAAGGCCTTTCACATCGTGCGTGACACGGCGCTGGAAGGCAGCATACCGCTGGTGTTCTTCGACGAGTTTGACGCCGGTTTCGACGGCGAGCTGGGCTGGCTCAAGTACTTCCTGGCCCCCATGCAGGACGGCGTATTTCGCGAGGGCGAGATCAACCATCCCCTGGGCCGGGCCATTTTCGTCTTTGCCGGCGGCACCCACAGCAGCTTTCAGGAATTCGCCGGCTTGGCGCAGAAAAATTCAAGGGAGATCAAAGCTGAGCAGCAGGCTGCCCACCGTCGATTTCAGGATGTCAAAGGGCCGGACTTCGTCAGCCGCCTACGCGGCTTCGTCAACATCCTGGGGCCAAACCCGGTGAACGAGGAGGACGCCACCTACCTGATCCGCCGCGCAATGCTGCTGCGTTCCCTGGTCGAGCGCAAGGCGCCCCAGGTGCTGGACAGCCAGGGCCGGGTGCGCATCGACAAGGGCCTGTTGCGCGCGTTGCTGCGCGTGCCCGCCTATCATCACGGCGCGCGCTCCATGGAGGCGATCCTGGACATGAGCATGTTGGCAGGCAAGTCGCGCTGGGAGCAGGCCGCCCTGCCGCCGGCTGAACAGTTGGCGCTGCACGTGGACGCGCCGCTCTTTGTACGGTTGATGCTGCGCGATATCCTGCTCACTGGCGCCCGGGAGGTGTTGGGCCGGGCTGTGCATGAGTTCTACCGGCGCCGCCAGGAGGGCAAGCGACCGTCCGATGATCCGGCGATGCAGCCCTGGGAAGCGCTGAGCGAGGACCTGCGCGAGTCGAACCGCCAGCAGGCCGACCACATCCCGGTCAAGCTGCGGGCCATCAAGTGCGGCTATCGACCGATGGCCGGCAGCCAGCCAGCGGCTATCGACTTCAGCGCTGGGGAGATCGAGACCATGGCCCGGCTGGAGCACGAACGTTGGGTAGTGGAGCGGCGCCTGGCCGGCTGGACCCACGATCCTGAGCGTAACCCGGAGCGCAAGACCAGCCCTTACCTGGCGCCCTACGACGAACTGCCGGAGGATGTGAAGGAACTGGATCGCCAGGCGGTGCGCACGATTCCCGACATCCTCGCGTTGGCGAAGTTTGAGGTGTACCGGCGCTAGAAGACATCGGTGAGGGTGTACATTCACCTCTTCTACTTCATCTAGCCCATTTCCGGCCAGATTCAGAAGCGCCATATGACAAAGATCATGTTCTGAATGCGGATTACGTGATATTGATGAGACATCTCCGTAGGCGGTAGACCTTAGCATATAGTTGTCCCAAATCCGCTTGTTGCTGCCACCACTCATTGCAGACTCGTTGCGCTAAGTAACAGTCACGAGATATCCTTGTCGGAGGAGAATCGGATGATGAAGGTGGACGTCTTCATCAGCTACTCAACCAAGAACCAGGCCATCGCCGACGCCGTGCATCGCGATTTGAGCGACGCCGGACTGCACTGTTGGTTGGCGCCCCGAGAACTGAAAGCGGGAGACCTATGGGCTGCGAGTATTGTCGAGGCTATCGACGCCAGCCGCTTAATGGTGGTTGTCCTGTCTCAGGATGCCGACAGATCGCCGCAAGTTCTGCGCGAGGTTAACCGGGCAGTTCATAAATGGCTCGCCATTATTGCCGTCAAGATCGAGGTGTTTGCCCTGTCCCGCGAGATGGAGTACTATCTCGGCCCTGTGCATTGGCTGGACGCAAGCAAAATGTCGCTGGATCAGTGCTTATCTCGTCTCAAGGGCGAAGCCATCCAACTTCTCACTGCCACGCCCTCGGCGACAACACCGTGGGCATTGTCACTCTCCCCAGTGGATTGGGTCCCGGCTGATCAACCGCTCATCGGCCGTGCAGCAGAGAAACATGTCCTGGAGCAGGTATGGAACAGCGCCCAGGCGGGAACGGCCCAGGCGGTTGTAGTGAGCGGCGCTGCAGGTGAAGGAAAAACCCGGCTGGTGCAGGAGGTTGTCACAAAGCACAGGGGCGATACGGTCAGCTTGCTGTTCTCGCGAGCTTTGCCTGGAGCAAAAGCCCCCTATCAGGCCATTACCCAGGCTCTGAAACCGGTCATCGATCAGAACCTGATCCTAGGGTTGCCTGAAGATGCCATGGTGGAGCTGAGGCGTCTCGACAGTCGGGCATTTCCCGATGCAGTGCCCAGAGAAGCTCAGGAGCGACGCGAATGGGCCCTGACCTTGCTCTTCGAGGCGTTGAGCCGCAGGACGCAGGTGGTGCTGTTCATGGACGACCTGCAGTGGACCGATCAAGCCAGTCTGGATTTCGTGCAGTATCTTTTGATCCGCAACCAACAAACGCGTCTCCTATTCATAGGTACGCTGCGCACCGATGATCAAGATGCGATGGCGTCGCCTGTCCTTTCTCTGCTCACCCACTTACGGCGAGCCAATCTGCTCACCGAGATCGATCTGAAGCCTCTGAGCCAGGAGGATTCGCACGCGCTGCTCTGCACGTCCCTTGGTCTGACCGCCGCTCCTCTGTTCCATGACAAGTTGTTCAGCTTCACCGAAGGCAATCCGTACTTCCTGCTGGAGACGATAAGGGCGCTATCGGACCAAGGCGTGATCTATCGGGATGCCAGTGGACTGCCCTCCACCGACTATGACGAGATTGGATACCACAAGCTGCCGGTGCCCCATAGCATCCAGCAGGCTATCCGGCTACGACTGGATGCCCTCGATCCCCCCGCGCTCGCCTTTCTGGACGCTGCGGCTGTCGTGGGGCGCCAGTTCGACCCATACGCGGTGCAACAAGTAGCCGGGCTGGACGATGAGGCAGCAATCTCCGCGCTGGATCAGATCATGCAGCGCCAGTTCGTGCGAGAGAACGGTGAACTCTACGACTTCAGCCACGGACTAATACGCGAGACCATCAGCGCAGCGCTCAACCCTTTGAAGCGCAAGTCCCTGCACCGCCGGGCCTTTATGGTGCTAAGCGAAAGCATCAAGCCGGTTCCGTCACTGGCTGAGGTGCAACAACTAGCGCTGCACGCGGACAACGGCGGCCTGTGGCTGGAGGCTTTTCGCTATTCCCTGCAGGCTGGGCTGAGCACCTGGGAGTTGTTCGATGCTCCCACAGCCTTGCACTACCTGGAACGGGCCCAAGCTGCTGCGCACAAGCTACAGATTGCGATCGATCCTGAGGACGCCGTGCGCCTGTTGCTCGGACTAGGCGATGTCTGCGCGAACCTGGGCCGGTACGACGAGGCGCGCACCCACTATCAGGATGCGATGCTGCTGGCAAAGGATGATGAGCGGTTGATCGCTCGCTTGCAGTGGAAGATGGCCATCACCTACCAAGATCAGGCTAGGTTGGACGACGCCTTGATCTGGTTGGAACGCTCCTACGCGCTGGCGCAGCACGGCCTCGACGACATTCTGTGCGCTCAGGTGTGCATGCAGTATGGCATCATCTGCGTCAGGCGCGGCAATCTGCCGAAGGCGCTGACCTGGGCTGAACGGGCCTGCGTGGTGGACAGCGCCCAGTACCACAACCTGATGGCAGTGCTGCAGCGGAGTCTCGACAACCTGGAGCAGGCGCTGCGCCACTGCGAGCAGGCAATTGCGCTGGCGGGGCGCCAGCGCAACCTGCTCGATCTGGCCAAGGCCCACACCAACCGCGGCGCGGTTCTGTCGCAGATGAACCGCTGGCAGGAAGCCAAGCAGGCCCATGAACAAGCGTCACAGGTTCTTTCCGCAACCCGTGATATGCGTATGTACACGGGGGCGAAGTGCAATCTCTCGGATGTCTGCAGGCACCTGGGTGATCTCGACACCGCGATTCGGCTGGCAGAGGAGGCGCTGAAGCTGGCTGAAGCGTACGATCTGCGGTTCGAGCAGGCGTTGGCGCATCTCAACGTGGGCGAAGCGCTCATGGAGAGCGGGCAGCCACATCGAGCTCGCACAGACCACCTAGTAGCGGCGTTACACATCCTAGATGAACTTAAGATCACCTATCTGCGGGCAGAAGTCGAGCGCAGCATGGCGGAGGCGTTCCTGCAGGAAGGGGACCTGGAACAGGCAGAACAAGCCGCCAACCGCGCTATCGCCCTAGCGGTAGCCCAGGAGTCTGGATCGGACGAGGGTATTGGCCTGCGAGTCTTGGGCGCAGTCCAATACGCTCAAGGTCGGTTGCGTGAGGCCGAAGAGACGCTTGTGCGCAGCGTTGCGCTATTGCGTGAGCACGGTCCACGCTTCGAGTTGGCGCAAACGGACAGGACGCTGGCCAGCCTGTTGCTCGATGACCCGACCCAGCGTAAGCAAGCCAGCTCCCTGTTGGACGAGGCTGAGGCGATATTCACAGAGGCTGGCGCACAGGAGGCGCTCAAAGCAATCGCTGCGTTGCAATAGCGCATACGCTCCTTATCGACAGCGTTGTAGATTGTTTGCAGATTCTTTGTAGACTCGCAACAAGAGATGGGTGCATACTATAGACACTCGTCATTGGCTCAGTTCATAGCCATGTCGGGTGTTGGCTGGAATGATCAGCAGGTCTGCCAGATCACCAGTTCCATGCAGAGTTCAGGAGGTGTGGGTCATGAAATCGCCGCCTTTAGCTCTTCACATCCTGGTGGTGGCGCTCTTGTTCCTCGGCGTGGCGCCTGCGGCTGATCGTACAGTCGCTGGCGCTGGCGAGGCGCCCCAGGCGCAGGAACCACTCTGGGACGAGACTGGCCCGAATGCGTTCCCACTATTGGCTCCGATTTCTCAAGCTGCCGAGGCATCCACGCGCGTGTTCGGATCCAGCCGGGTGCCACAACTGGCTCCGCTGATCCCGCCCATGCAGGATGGCGTGTTGCCCGCTGTCTGGGCCGGGACCAACGAAGAGGCGCGGGCTGTCCCCGATCGGCCGGCCGCCACCTGCACGGTGAGCAGCGCCGCTGACAGCGGGGCCAACACCCTGCGCGCTTGCTTGCAGAACGCAGCCGCTGGCGACCGCATTGTCTTCTCGACAGCGGCCTTCCCCCCTGGCAGTCCGCAGACAATCCGCCCCGCCACCAACCTGCCCAAGATCACTGCTAACAACCTGACTATCGACGCCAGCAACGCCGGAGTGATTCTCGACGGCAACAACCGGGCCGACTCCGTCGGCCTCTGGATCGAGGGCGCGTCCGGGGTCACAATACGTGGCTTGCAGATCGTGCGCTTCGACCACGGCGTCGTCATGTGGGAAGGAGCGACCAACTGCGTGATTGGCGGCGACCGCGCCGTCGGATCGGGACCGGTGGGCCAGGGCAACCTGATCGCTGACAGCCGGATCACTGGCATTCTAATCCAGGACGAGGGAACGGATAGCAACCTGGTGGCCGGTAACCTGATTGGCGTCAATCTACAAGGAACCGCAGCCAGGCGCAATTACATAGGCGTACTGATCGCTTTGGGAGCCTCAGATAACATCATCGGGGGGACACACTCGGCGGGGGTGTGCGACGGCGGGTGCAACCTGATTAGTGGCAATGAGCGTAGCGTTGACATCTACCATTCAGGCACGACCGGCAACCGCGTCCAGGGCAACTTCATCGGCACCACCCTGTCGGGCAACGCGGCGCTGGGCAACGAGCTGGGACCGCTCCTGTCGGGTGGCGCTGCACAGAACATCATAGGCGGCTCTCGTACTGCGGGCGTGTGTGATGGCGGCTGCAACCTGATCAGCGGCAACAATGAGGCCGGCGTGGTTGTCCAACTGGCTGGCACAGACAACACTCGTATCATAGGCAACTTTGTCGGTACGAATGCAGCCGGCACCGCTGCTCTGCCCAACAACTTCGGTATCGCGGTTGGCTTTGGCGCAGCCAATACTCAAGTAGGCGGTGCAGGCAGCGGAGAGGGCAACCTGGTCAGCGGCAACACCAACATCGGAATCTGGATTACCCGGAGAGAAACCACTGGCACCAAGGTGTTGGGCAACACCGTGGGAGCAACGGCCAACGGCGCCGCAGCCCTTCCCAACTACGACGGCGTTTTTGTCTCTGTCAGCACCAGCACCGAGATCGGCGGGACGGCGCCTGGGGCTGGCAATCTGATCAGCGGCAATGAGCGAATGGGGATTTATCTGGAGCACTTAGGCGCGCCAGGCAACGTGGTGCGCGGCAACAGGATCGGTACCAACGCCACAGGCCAGCAAGCAGTGCCTAACTACGTCGGGCTAGTCATTTCCAGCGCCTCGCAGAATGTCGTGGGCGGTGCGACGACTAGCGCTCGTAATCTGATAAGCGGCAACACATACGGTGGCGTCCAGATAGAAATGACCAGTACGCTCAACTCCCTCGTGGGCAACTACATCGGCACAAACGCATCAGGGACGGCTGCAATACCCAATGAGGGGCGAGGTATCGTCATCGGCTTTGGAGCAAGCGATAACACGATTGGCGGAAACAGCAGTGGTTCTGGCAACTTGATCAGCGGTAACAGCAGTGCGGGGATACTTGTCCAAAACCCAACATCTAGCGGAAACCACATCCTGGGCAATCGCATTGGCACCAACGCAGCGGGCTCTGGCGTACTGCCCAACGAGGACGGCGTGGTTATCATCGAGGCGCCCAACACCGTGGTAGGCGGGACCGATACCAGCACCCCATGGGTCTGCGACGGACCGTGCAACCTGATCAGCGGTAACACAGACCAAGGTGTAATCATCCAAGGACAGAGCGCCCGCCGACTTCTCAGGGAGAGTACAGAGGAGCCTCCAGGGTCCGTGCAGCCTGATACGCTTCCTATGAACAGTCGGATGATCGGCAACTTCATCGGCACCGATTTGATGGGAACACGCGCGCTACCTAACGAACTCGGGGTAAGTGTCTCTTTCCAGGCCAATAGCAATTGGATCGGCGGCAATGAGCCCGGGGCCGGCAATCTGATCAGCGGCAATGGCCGCGGCTTGGAAATCTATCAACCTGGCACCACGAACACACAGGTCATCGGCAATCGCATCGGCGTATCGGCTGACGGCCTGTCTGCCCTGCCAAATGACGACGTTGGCGTGGTCATGGCCTGGGGCGTTCAAAACAACGCCGTGACAGGCAACCTGATCAGCGGTCACAACGTGGCGCCGTTAAGCTTTGGTGTGGTGCTGCAAGGTGTGCCCGCGCCGGGAGTGTCCAACAATCTGGTCAAAAACAACCTGATCGGCACCGACCACACAGGAATGCGAGCGATCCCCAACGGCGGCGGGATTGTCCTGGCGTATGGCGCGACCGACAACACGGTCGAGGGCAACACCATCAGCGGCAACGCCAGAGACGGCGTACAGATGATCGGCACTGGCACCACCCGCAACAGGTTGCGCAACAACCGTATTGGCGTAGCCGTCGATGGCGCGACCCCATTGGCGAACGGATGGGGCGTCTGGGTGCATGACGCCGTCACCAACACCCTAGGGCCGGGAAACACCGTTGCCCATAATGCAGACATTGGGGTCATCATCAGCGAGCAGCAGGCCGCAGGCAATACGATCACGCAGAACAGCATCTTCGCCAACGGCGGCGGCCAGATCGTCTACCATGGCGTGGTGGCTGCCCCGCCTCCGCCAGCCGTGACCGCCTGGAACGGCAGCGTTGTTTCGGGCGAGGCCTGCCCGGGCTGCCGGGTGGAGATCTTCGGCAACCGCAGCCCCGGAGCTCACGGCGAGACCTACGTCGGCTACACGACGGCTCAGGCAAACGGCTCGTTCAGCCGGGCGGTCGGCCCCGGCCACAGCTACCTGACTGCCACCAGCACCGATGCAGGCGGCAACACCTCCCCCTTCTCTGCCAGCCTGCAGGTGGGCGCGCAACTGCGCCGCTTCCTCCCCCTAATCCTACGCCTCTGGCAGGGCCAGACCGCACCCACGCCCACCCGCACGCCCACGCCGACCGCTACCCCCACCCGGACGCCGACTAGTACCCCCACCCGCACGCCCACCGCCACCCCACCCGCATCTGTGCAGCCCAACGCCGGCTTCTGGCAGGGCGCCAACGGCGCAGTCGAGTTCTACGTCACTCCCAACCGCGCCTACGTCGACGACTTCGCCATCTACATCACCGTCACTGGCTGCGGCGCCTACAAGATCACGCGCACCGCCGAGGTTCCCATCACCAACGGCGCGTTCTCCTTCAGCGGCGCCTTCTACGCCAACGGCGCCTTTTCCAGCCCTACCGCAGCCAGCGGCAGCGCCGGCCTCAACAACTACTTCATCAGCGGCTGCGGCACGGTCAGCGGCGGCCCCTGGTCCTACACGGCAACCTGGCAACATGCAGCTATCGCACCCGGTGCGTCGCCGTCCGAAGCCGGCCAAATCGACATCTGGCAGGCAAACCGCCTGTCGCCACAACCGCACTACTGGCCAGTCGAGGTGGTCGAGCGTTAGCCCACGCGCACGTTTTTTCGGCAGGAGGTCATCATGCCACAGCACGTTCTCCCCCAGGCAGATCGACGCCCTCGTGTGTTTCTGTCAGTGCTGCTTGCGCTGCTATGCGCCATCCTGCTGGTCGGCGCGGCAGGGGCCCAGCCGTTGGACTCCGCACCCAGCCAGCCCCAAGGACCTGATGCGCCTGGCGCGCTGTGGCTGGTTACCACTACGGCAGATGCCGGCACAGGCTCGCTGCGCTGGGCCCTGACTAACGCCGCGGCTGGCGATCGCATCGAGTTCTCGTTGGCGGCCTTTCCCCCTGCCAACCCCGGCCGGATCCTGGTGCTCAGCGAGCTGCCGCGCATTCGGGTCAACGGCCTGACCATCAGCGCCGTCGGCCGCGGCGTCATCCTCGACGGCAGCCATGCGCCGGCAAACCTTGAGGCGGGCTTATGGATCGACGGGGCGAGCGACACCGTCATCCAGGGCCTGCAACTGATGTACTTCCCCGGGGATGCCCTGTCGGTCACTTCAGCCCGAAACAACCTGATTGGCGGAAACCGGCTGGCTGGCGAGGGCAACGTCATTAGCGGCAACGGCGGCCCCGGCATCAGCGTGTCAGGGGTGGGATCCACTGGCAATACCATTGCCGGCAACTTGATTGGCACTGATGCAACCGGTCTCATGCCCATTCCCAACGGCCAGGGCGGCGTGGTCGCGCGGTTCGGCGCCTCCGACAACACAATCGGGGGCACAGGGCCGGGTCGCGGTAACGTAATCAGTGCCAACGGCCAGGGAGTCCTGATCCAGGGCAACGGCAGCGACCGGAATATCATCCAGGGCAACTTGATCGGCACCGACATCAGTGGGACACGGTTGCTGGGATCTGGCCAGTCCGGCATCTCTATCTCCAGTGGGCCAAATGATACCGTCATTGGCGGCGGCTCTCCAGCAGCTCGCAATGTCGTGGTCGGAGGCGATTTTTGGGGCATCCGGATTCACGGGATCAGCACTGATGCCACGGTGGTGCAGGGCAACTATATTGGAGTAGACATCAGCGGCACTCGTGTCTTGGCTAATTCCATTGGCATCCATGTCGGCGGCGGCGCCAAGCACAGCCAGATAGGCGGCGAGACAGCCGGAACCGGAAACGTGATCAGCGGCAACCGTGATGAGGGTGTCATCATCAGTGGCATCGGCACAGAGAACAACCGAATTGTGGGCAATTTCATCGGCGTCGACGCGACCGGCGCCACTGCCCTGGGCAATGGCTCGACTGGGGTCTATATCAAAGAACGCGCCCGGAACAACACCATTGGCGGCGCCAGCCTCAGCTTCGGCGCAACCGACGGCAGCGCCGTCAATTGCTCCGGTCCCTGCAACGTGCTCAGCGGCAACTTCGGTCATGGCGTCCGCCTCAGTGAAGGCAATACGAGCGGCAATGAAGTCCTTGGCAACGTGATCGGCGCGGACAGAAGCGGCCTGCTGGACCTGGGCAATGCGCTGCAAGGGGTGATGATCGATCTCGACGCCTCAGGCAACCGCGTTGGCCGTGACGACCCCGGCACAGGCAACCTGATCCGCTTCAACGGCGAGGGCGGCGTTACGCTGGACGCGCGTTCGTCGGCCAACGTGCTCACCGGCAACGACATCGAGGACAACCGGGGCATCGCCATCCGCTACATGCCCGGCAACACCCTGGGTAACAACGACTGCCGCAACAACGAGCTCAACGTCGTGGAGGTCACGGCCGGCGCGCTGGCGGCGGCCGGCGAGCGCTGGCGGCCGCAAGGGGAGCTGACACGCTACGTGGTCGTGCAAAGTGGCCAGCTCCAAGAGCCCGGCGTGCGCGTGCCCGCCGGCAGCACGTGGACCGTCGATCCGGGCGTCGAGGTGCTGTTCGACTTCAACCAGGGCGCCAGCCAACCCTTGGGCGCCGACATCGCCGGCGCGCTCGACGCCATCGGCACGGCCGACAAGCCGATCGTCTTCGCCAGCGCCCAGCGCTACAACTCGCCGTTGCCCGGCGCCTGGAACGGCCTGGTCTTCAGGCCAGGCAGCAACGGGCGGCTGGAGCATACAGCGGTGGAGTTTGCCGCCACCGGGCTGACCGTGGACAACGCCAACGTGACAGTGCGCTCCAGCGTGGTGGCCGGCAGCGAGCAGGATGGCGTGCGCCTGACTAACAACGGCCGGCTGGACATCGCCGACAGCACCCTGGCCGGCAACGGACGCTTCGGTCTCAACAACGAGACAGGCCGCCAGGTTCAGGCGACGGGCCTGTGGTGGGGACACGCCTCAGGTCCCGACAGCCTGGGTGATGCGGTCAACGGCAACGTCAACTACGCTTCCTGGCGCACAGACCCTGGCCTCAACGATGGCTGGCGCCAGGCTGCCGTGCTCAACCCAGGAGCGCACAGCTTCACGATCGCCAACTATCAAGACCTGGATTGGTTTCGGGTGCCGGTCGGAACGCGCAACGCGACGATCACCGCGACTTTGTCCACGCTGCCGGCCGACTACGATCTCTATCTGTTCAACCGCTTGGGCAGCACAACCTCCAACGCCAATGATGTCGGCCAAGCCATGTATATCGGCCAGGCGATGTACATCGACGGCCTGAACGCCACAGGTCAAGCGATGTACATCGGACAGGCCATGTACATCGGCCAATTGGCGCAGGTGGGCGATGGGTTCGAGACCGGACACTTGCTGCGCGTCAGCACGCAGCCGGGCACAACGTCTGAAACGGTCTCGACCGGCGTCTGGAACCGCAGCGGGTGGTATCATGTGCTCGTCGCAGGCCACAACGGCGCCAACGCCGCTGCGCCATACACCTTACAGATTGACGTCACCGAGGGTTCACCTGCCCTCACCCTAGGTTTCGAACCGCCAACCTTCACGCCGCCCCAGTTCATCTCGCCGACCGTCAGGAGCCTGATCCTGACCAACGCCCATCGCCTGCGCAACCGCTACGGCAGCGCCGCCACGAACCAACTTTTGTCCCGCTTGCACACCCTGGCAGATCATCCCGATGTAGCGGGTGTAGTGGTCTCGCTGGACGCCTCGGAGCCGATTTCGGGCACCTATCGGCTCTGGGACGAAAACACTACCAATCCCCTTCACGCCAATCTGGTGGCAGCGTCTGTACGCGCCTGGGTAGCCAACATGCGCGCCGCCTATCCCAACCTGGAGTACCTGATCATCGCCGGCAGCGACGAAATCGTTCCATTCTGGCGCATCCCTGATGAGGTAGCTCTGGCCAACGAGGGGCTGTATCAGCCGTACTTACCGCCAACCTCGGCGGTGGGCAGGGCTTTGTTCGAAAGCTATTTCTTGAGCGACGACTACTATGGAACCTTCAACTTCCTCCCGTGGCGCGGCCGCTATCTTGCCTTGCCGGAACTGGGGCTGGGCCGACTGGTCGAGACGCCTGCGGAGATGATCGCCAGTATCGATGCCTTTCTCAACGCTCCCATCATACCTGCACACACTGGCCTGGTGACTGGCTACGACTTCCTGACCGACGGCGCCTATGCGATGACAGACGCTTTGCAGCCGTCTTTGCAGACGACGACTCAACTGATCGGCGAAACCTGGGTGGCCAACGACCTGCGCAGTGCGTGGTTGCAGACGCACCGGGATGTGAGCGTGATCAACGCGCACTTTGAACACTGGCGAGCCATCCCGGCGCGCCGCAGCGGCGGAAACGTGCTGGCCAGCGAGGTTGCGAACAGCTCCGTACTGGCGGGGACGCTCAACTACTCGGTCGGCTGCCATTCAGGGCTGAACGTGATTGACGAAGAGGCCACTGCCAACGGCTATGACTTCGCCCAGGCCATTCTGGGTCGGGGCGGCGCCTGGGTTGCCAACACTGGCTATGGCTATGGCGACGCCGATGCCGTCGGCTATTCGGAACACCTGATGACGCTGTTCAGCCGGAACTTGGCCAGCGGCCTGAGTGTTGGTCACTCACTCCGTCGCGCCAAAGCCGACTACCTGAACTATGCGGGAGTCCACTCCTTCAGTCCGTATGACGAGAAGGTTTTGGCCCAGGCGACACTCTACGGCATGCCGATGCTGCGGATCGATGTGCCACAGTCTGTACGTCTCGCGCTGCAAGAGCGACCTTCAGCCGGTGGGCTCGGTGCGCCAATCGAGGCAGGGCCAAACCTGATCAGCAGGCAGGTGGTGTTCAATCCTGTTTTTCAGCAGCATACGGTCAACAGTGGCGCCATTACCGGCTCCTACTACAGCGTCCTTGAGGAAGTGGAAAGCAATGAAGGTCACCCGATTCAGCCTCGCACCAGCTTGGATATCTCGCTGGACGGGGAAACCCCTCATGGAGCCTTCTTCGAAGGGGCCAGCTACCGGACGTTGACGCCGTTCAATCCGGTCGTCACCCGCATCATCACGGAGAGCACCGATATTGCTATCTGGCAGGCAGAGCCCGCCTACGATCGCCCGGACTCATGGCAGCCGTCCTGGTGGTCCCTGGTGAACCAGGTTGCGACGCCAGAGGGTGTTCAGCAGCGTCTGGTGGTGATCCCGGCTCAGTATCAGAGCATCGATCCTACTATGGGCATCGAGCGACTATTCGACGTGATGAGCTACACGGTCTACTATTCCTCGTCCGTGGACATCGTGCCGCCCAGCATCTGGCGGATCCAGTCCTTCCACGAGGCTGGCCGGACCATGATCATCGTGGAAGCTACGGACTTCTCAGACGTGTTGCGAGTTGCTGCGAGCTACACGCTGAACAATGGAACTTGGGTCACGGTAGATCTCACCAGAACACCTAACCCCAATCTTTGGACCGGAACCATTCCTGACAGCACTTCTATGCTCTGGCTTGTACAAGCCCTCGACGGCGCAGGCAACGTGGCTATTCATGACAACAAAGGGCAGTACTTCAGGCGCGGCGAAAGGCGAATCTGGCTCCCGTTGGGTCAACGGCATCGCTAATGTGTGGCGAGCAATAGGCCCAAGCGAACGGATCGTCATACCACCTGGCGGGTTACTGGTATTCCCCTGTTACGGACGTTGAGATCAATTATGTAGCACCTGACAGGTGACAACCATCTGCAAGACCTTGGCCTGCAGATCCACTGACTCTCCAAGGCGGCGCAGTGAGAAGGAAACCTGACCGGCACAAGTGCTGGTGCCGTCGACTGACTCGCCGTCAAACCACCCAGCCCCCAAGTTCGGCAGTGCTCCCCCAAGAGATGCCATGATCCCAAGCCCACAGGATCAGACACCCAGTCCTCCCAAGAAGCAGGCGGCCAGAGCACAGCCAAGCGGCGCCGGCCGGTTGCGGCGTGACCGACGCAGTCTGGTGCTTGGCATCGCCTTGCTTGTCTGTCTGCTGCTTGCTTGCGCGGCAATCACCATCTACGCGCGCAAGAACCCACTCCCCGGCGCTCCGCTGGAGACAGCCTATCAGGCAGCCCAGCGCTTCGCGGTCCAGATGCGTGCTTTCGCCTCGAGCCAATCTTGGGTGCTGAATGCGCTGCGCCTGATCAGTCCACTGATCGCGCTGTACACGGTGATTGGCGCAACGATCATCCTGTTCAGCGAGAAGTGGCAACTGCTGCGCGTGCGCTTCTTTCGCGGACACGTCATCCTGTCGGGCTTGAGCCGCAAGAACTACCGGGCTGTCAGGCAGTTCCGCGAGCGCAAAATGCAGGTAGTGGTCATCGAACGCAACAAGGAACACCCATTCATCGACTCCTGCCGTGACCTGGGCGCCGTGGTCATTATCGGCGATACCCATGATCCGGTCGTCTTGCAGCGCGCAGGCGTCAGGTTCGCCCGCTACCTGATCGCCGACACCGGGGATGACGGCGCGAACGCGGCGCTGGCCGCCCGGGTCAGCGGTCTCGCCGGCCCCTCGTCCTCCCCCCCGCTGCTCTGCCTGATCCACCTGTCCGATCCCACCCTGTGCCAGTTCCTGCGAGACCAGGAGTTGCGCGCCAAACCAGGCAGCCGGTGCCAGGTCGAGTATGTCAACGTCTACGATCTGGCCGCACGCGCGCTGCTGGAAGAGCATTCCTATCGCAAGGCCGGAAAGCCCACCGCCGATTCGCCGCACGTGATGATCGTCGGCTTTGGCAAGATGGGGCAGAGCCTCGCGGTACGCATCGCCCGGGATTGGCGCGCCGCACGCGGCTCCAGCGAAGAGGTGCTGCAGATCACCGTCATCGACCGTGCCGCTGCACGCAAAGTCAGCCAGGTTCTGACGCGCTATCCCAAACTGCCGCACATCTGCGCTTTTATCCCAAAGACCATGGACGTCGCCGATGCTGAACTTCAACACGTCCAGACCCTCTTCGAAGCTGACGTCCCCGCTCCTGCGATCATCTACGTCTGTCTAGACAACGACTCCCTGGCATTGTCCACCGGCTTGAAACTTGCCGCGGGGACCCAAGCGAGCGCCGCGCCCATTGTGGTGCGTACCCTTGAGGCAACAGGCGTGGCGCAACTCATCGACCACGCCCGCAGCATGCCATCTGCTGCCCAGATGCTCCATGCGTTTCCCGTGCTAGATCGCGCCTGGCGAGTAGAGATCCTGCTGGGAGGCACGCATGAGATGCTGGCGCGAGCGCTACATGAGTCTTACCGCCAGCATCAGCTCGAGTTAGGTGAGACGCCGCAGAGCAACCCGAGCATGGTTGCCTGGGAGGAATTGCCTGCGGACCTGCAAGCGTCCAATCGCGCTCAGGCCAGCCAGATCGGCGCCATGCTGTCTGCCATCGGCTTCGGAATTGCGCCGCTGACTGACTGGGACGCCGAAACCTGGCGCTTTGCGCCGGATCAGGTGGAGTGGATGGCGCAAATGGAACATCAACGCTTCGTTGCCGGCCGGCTGGAGACGGGCTGGACCTACGTGGCCGGCATAAAAGACCAGACGCGCAAGACTAACCCAACACTGATCGATTGGGCGGCGTTGCCAGAAGAAGAAAAGGCCAAAGCACGTAACGCCGTGCGCAACTTGCCGGCATTCCTGGGCAGGGTCGGGCTTCAGGTCTATCCGATTTCGGCCACCTGGCATCCAATCAGCCCGGCAGCCAATGTCGCAGGCGCCAACGCATGAGCAAGGCCACCAAGATCATTGTCAGTGACATTCATCGAGGAATTGTATGCAACACCTGACTCGTGACGAACATCTGTTTGGCCCCGGCCCCAAACGCCTGCTTGCCCTGGACGGCGGCGGTGTGCGCGGGATTCTCTCGCTCGGCTATTTGGAGCGCATCGAAAGCCTCCTGCGCACGCGCTACGGCGACGACCCGGACTTCCGCCTCAGCGACTATTTCGATCTGATCGGCGGCACTTCCATCGGGGCCGTACTGGCGGCTGGCCTGGCTTTAGGCTATTCCGTGGTGCAGATCCAGGAGATCTTCACCAGATTGATGGGCTCGATGTTCCGCAAGCCACCCTGGCGCATCGGTTTCTGGGGCGCCAAGTATTCAACCCAGGTGGTTATCGAGGCGCTCAAAGAGTTGGGGGCCGACATCAAGCTGGGCGGAGATGACCTCAAGACCGGCCTGATGGTGGTCGCCAAACGACTGGACACCGGCAGCCCGTGGTTTATTCACAACAACCCGCGAGGCAAGTTCTTCTCAGGTGCTGACAACGCACTGGCCAACAGCGACCTGCTCTTGCATCAGATCGTGCGCGCTAGCACAGCCGCGCCGCTCTACTTTGATCCGGAGCATATCGAGCTCGCACCAGAGGTAGACGGACTCTTTGTGGACGGCGGTGTGAGCACAGCCAACAATCCAGCGCTGCAGCTATTGATGCTGGCCACGCTGGAGGGTTATGGCCTGCAATGGCCCTTCGGCGCTGAGAATCTGCTGCTGGTCTCTGTCGGAACAGGTCGCAAGCCAGCCAGGGTTGCCGCAGGTAATCGGACGCCAGCGGTCCAGATGGCCATCCAGTCGCTCATGTCGATCATGAACGACTGCGACTGGCTGAACCAGACCATACTTCAATGGATGTCCCAAAGCCCCACCGCCTGGGAGATCGACGCCGAGATCGCAGACTTACGCAATGACCTGTTGGGCGGCCAAGCGCTACTCAGTTACCTGCGCTACAACGTGCTGTTCGACAGCGAATGGCTACGGAGCAGGTTGAGTATCGAGATCGACGATGAGGATGTTGCTAAGCTCGACCCTCCCGACAAGCCGGCCAACATCGAGTTGCTTGCGCGCCTGGGGCGTCAGGCGGCGGAAAAACAAGTGCTGACGGAGCACTGGCCAGCGGTTTTTGATCTGGTCCAAGCCTGAGTCGGCACACTACTCCAACCTCTCAAACAACCGTTGAAGCAGCGTCCGCTGCTCGATAAGTAGGTCTCGCTGTTCTCTGATCAACTCTGCTTGTTGCTCAACCAGTTGATCGAGCACCGCTGTTAACTGCCGGTAACGCGCCAGCCAATGAGCGTCATCCAACGTTTTGCGTGTCCGCTGACGATGGGCCACCAGGGCAGGGCGGTTCAGGTGAAGCAGGTTGATCGAAGTCGTATGTTGTCATGCCGGTTGAGGCAAGCGATTCTAGGCCATTTGTTGGCGGAGCGCCATATTCTCACGACGCAGGACTTCGTTCTCATTGGCGATAGCCTGGATGCTTTGCTCAGACTGTTCATCTGCGGTCAACATTTCGCCGAGCGATCTTCGCAAATGCAGTCTCCACAAGCGATCATTATGTGTTGCCATTGCCACCTCCATCGCCACAACATGTTCTCGGATCGCGCACCTGAGTGTACCACAACTGCTCGGGCATCAAAACAACCACTCCTGCGTCCCTGGTCATGCTTCGCGCTGCAGTTGCTCAAGGATCTGCTCGCACAAACGGGAGCTTATCCAGACATCAGGCCGGTTGGACAGCTCCTCGATGAGCAGTTCAGTCTGGCCTAGTGTCAAGAGGTCGGCACGGCGCGCCTGAACGAGCACACCAAGCGTCCCTCTCACTCGCAGCCCCAGTCGTCTTGCTTCTTTGCGGGCAGTATTGTCGTCCAACAGCACCAACGGATCTTCGATGGTTCTCGCCAAGGCCAAAACTTCGAGTTCACCCGGATCGAGTGTGGCTGCTGGATGGTAGGCGGCGACAGTCTCCGTTGGAACAGCCGTTATAGGCCACCGCTGTTGGCGCAAAAAAAGTTGGATCGTGAGGGCGTCGACATGCCCCCGCTGCTTTCCGAGGACAACTACTTCGTCATGTACAGCACGTGGGATCATCACCGAACCATACAGACTAGCCAGCAGATCCAGCCGGTTAAGCTTGGCGAGATAGATCAACGGCCCCGAGTTGCAGATGGTGGGCGAGTCAATCACGCTAACTCTTCCATGAGTGTCGTCCTGTCGAAGGGAGGTTCCAGCCCGCGGGCGTAGGCGTGCAGGGCAAGTTCAGACTCTGACACGCCAGCAGCGCTGGCTGCGGCGCCAAAGGAGGTCCCACCTAACCGATAACGCTCCAATGCTCGCTCGATACGTAAGTCGCGCAGGCCGCGCTGAAACACATCTGCCACGAACTCCTCACTAACCTTTGAGAGTTCAGTTGCCAAAGAACTAGGCAGTTCTATAGTAATGGTTGATGATTTCGTCATCAGCAGTATCTCCAAACCACGCTACGTGACCGAAAACCCATCGCTCTCTGAACATCGATGCTTCCACAGTTGGCTAGCGGGCTCAGAGAATCGTCTGGTCAACTGTGGGTGAGTGTACCACAATTCCTGTTGCGACCAAAACACTACGACAGGTAAGGGCATCGATCACGAGGTCAAGTGGGAAGCGTTGTCCGCCGTGGCTCAGGTACTCAAGCGCACAACACAGACGAGCCGAGGACATTGCGTAATACCCTCGGCTCGTCTGTACTCTAGCGTCTGCTCCTCTTACAGCACCCTGAACTCCGCATCCACGATCTCATCCTCCCCCGGCCGGTGGAAGACGATCTGCTCGCCGCGCACGTCGGCCACGACGGTGTCACCCTCGCCGAAGTCGCCGCGCAGCAGGGCCAGCGCCAACGGGTCCTGCACCAACTGCTGGATGACACGCTTGAGCGGACGCGCGCCGTAGACCGGGTCGTAACCGCGGTCGGCCAGCAGCTCGCGCGCCTCGTCTGTCAACTGCAGCTCGATCTTGCGCTCGGCCAGCAGCTTGCGCAGCCGGCCCAACTGGATCTCCACGATCTGGCGCAGGTGCTCCCTGGTCAGCGGGTGGAAGATCACGATCTCGTCGATGCGGTTCAGGAACTCAGGCCGGAAGTGGCGGCGCAGCGCCTCCAGGGCCTGGTTGCGCACCGCCTCCTTACCGCCGTTGCGGTAGGCGTCCCAACTGATGTACTCGCTGCCGATGTTGCTGGTCATGATCACCACCGTGTTCTTGAAGTCGACGGTGCGGCCATGACCATCGGTCAGCCGGCCGTCGTCCAGCAGCTGCAGCAGCACGTTGAACACCTCTGGGTGCGCCTTCTCGATCTCGTCGAACAGCACCACCGAATAGGGCTTGCGGCGCACAGCCTCGGTGAGCTGGCCACCCTCCTCGTAGCCCACGTAGCCCGGCGGCGCGCCCACTAGCCGACTGACGGTGTGCCGCTCCTGGTACTCGCTCATGTCGATGCGCACGCTGGCCTGCTCGTCGTCGAACAGGAACTCGGCCAGCGCGCGGGCCAGCTCGGTCTTGCCAACGCCGGTGGGCCCCAGGAAGATGAAGCTGCCGATGGGCCGGTTGGGGTCCTGCAGGCCGGCGCGGGCGCGACGCACCGCGTTGGCCACGGCGCGGATGGCGTCGTCCTGGCCCACCACGCGCTTGTGCAGGTTCTCCTCCATGTGGAGCAGCTTCTGCACCTCGCCCTCCAGCAGCTTGCTCACCGGGATGCCGGTCCACTTAGCCACGATCTCGGCTACGTCCTCGGCGTCCACCTCCTCTTTGAGCAACATGCCGGCCTGGCGCATCTCGGCCAGTTGCTGTTCCAGCCGGGCCAGCTCAGCCTCCTGCTGGCGCAGCTTGCCGTATTGCAGCTCGCTGGCGCGCTGCCAGTTCTGCTGGCGCTGAGCCTGCTCGATCTCGAAGCGGGTGCGTTCGATCTCCTCTTTGAGCTGCGCGTTGCGCTGGATTACCTGGCGCTCGCTCTCCAGCCGGGCCTCCAACGCGCGGCGCTGCTCGCCCAGGTCAGCCAGCTCGCGCTCCAGCGCCTCCAGCCGCTCCTTGCTGGCCTTGTCCTTCTCTCGCTTCAGCGCCTCACGCTCGATCTCCAACTGCATGATCTTGCGCTTGATCTCGTCCAGCTCGGCGGGATCGCTGGTGATCTCCATGCGCAGCCGGCTGGCGGCCTCGTCGATCAAGTCGATGGCCTTGTCGGGCAGGAAGCGGTCGGAGATGTAGCGATGCGACAGCGTGGCCGCCGCAATGACGGCCGCGTCGGTGATGCGCACGTTGTGATGCACCTCGTAGCGCTCCTTCAGGCCGCGCAGAATCGAGATAGTGTCCTCTACGGACGGCTCGTCGATCAACACCGGCTGGAAGCGGCGCTCCAAAGCCGCATCCTTCTCGATGTGCTTACGGTACTCGTCCAGCGTCGTGGCGCCGATGGTGTGCAGCTCCCCGCGCGCCAGCAGCGGCTTGAGCATGTTGCCCGCGTCCAGCGCGCCCTCGGCCGCGCCCGCGCCCACCACGGTGTGCAGCTCGTCGATGAAGAGGATCACCTGTCCCTCGCTCTCGGTGACCTCCTTCAGCACAGCCTTGAGCCGCTCCTCGAACTCGCCGCGGTACTTAGCGCCCGCCACCAGGCTGCCCATGTCCAGGGCCACAATGCGCTTGTCCTTCAAGCCCTCCGGCACGTCACCGCGCACGATGCGCAAGGCCAGGCCCTCGGCGATGGCGGTCTTGCCCACGCCCGGCTCGCCGATCAGCACCGGGTTGTTCTTGGTGCGCCGGCTGAGGATCTGGATCACGCGCCGAATCTCCTCGTCGCGGCCGATCACCGGGTCCAGCTTGCCCTTGCGCGCCAGCTCGGTCAGGTCGCGGCCGTACTTCTGCAGCGCCTGGTAGGTGGTCTCCGGGTTGGGCGTGGTGACCCGCTGACTGCCGCGAATGGCCTGCAGCGCCTGCAGGATCGCCTCGCGCGTTACGCCGGCCCCAGCCAACAGGCGCTGCGCGGCCTGGCCATCCTTGCCGGCCAGCGCCAGCAACAGGTGCTCGGCGCTGACATACTCGTCCTTCATGGCCTCGGCCTCGGCCTGAGCCGTCTGCAAGACGCGTTGCAAGGCGCCGCTGACGCCTACCTGGGTGGCTGTGCCGTAGACCTTGGGCCGACGGTTGAGCTCGGCCTCGACCTGGCTGGCCAACTGGGCGGGATTGCGCCCTAGTCCCTGCACAACCAGCGGTGCGACGCCATCGCTCTGCTGCAAAAGGGCCAATAGCAGGTGCTCAGGCTCGATCTGGGCGTGATTGTAACTCTCGGCCAAAGCCTGAGCTTCCATAATTGCTTCTTGTGCTCGTTGTGTAAATCTATCTAGTCGCATACTCTCTCACTCATTCTCCTTTTCGTCTGCTCTCATCCAGCGACCTTCACGGCAATTACCTAGCCCATCGGCGCCTGCCCTCAGAAAACACTCGAAGGTGACTATTCAGGTGCTATTCAGGTGCCGGGCACTTGCGACCGGTTTACAGCTTGAGCCGGCTCTGCAGACGCCCTGGCCAGCGCAGCCTTAAGTGCCCGGCATCCGGGGCTGAATAGTTGCACCCGAAGTTTGAATGGTCAAACTACCTGAAGCGGCTAGGCGTCTTGTGTCTCTGAGGGGTCTGACCGCAAACGCTCTCTTCACGACAGGCCAGCGAAGAATCGCCCTACCATACGTCAACATTCTTCGCTCGACTCTCATGACAGAGCCCGTTCAGGGACGAACCCGCTCACGCAAGCGTGTTACCTCGACAAAATCCAATCGACTTGCAGTGCTTACGCCTGAGCAGTCGCTTTGTATTCATACTATGCCACAAGTACGTAAGAACGCCATTAGCAGAACGTTAGCGTTCCGTTTGACTTTATGGCAAGCTATGGTACAATAAGTGGCGTCAACATTACCATAACAGAAGCCACCGTTGAAGTCGCCACCAAGGCCCGGCGCAATGCGTTTCCCCGTCTTTGCTCCCTCTCATCACACGCTGTGGAAACCGCTGATGATACGCCTGGACGGGCCCTGGCACGCTAGGAGTAGCAGGAAGGGGTCTCGCCATGCAGGCCGCAATCGATAGTTTTCTCGATTATCTTGCTTCGGAAAAGAATTACTCAGGCAACACAATTGCTGCTTACCACAACGATCTGACGCAGTTTGCCGACTACTTGCTCCAACAGGCAGAGGGCGACGATCTGTTGACCTGGGATCGCGTCTCAAAGAATGACATCATCAACTATATCTTGTTCCTGAAAGAACGGCGCTACGCTTCGTCCACCGTAGCACGCAAAGTGGCGGCCATCAAATCCTATTTCCACTACTTGCGCGACGAAGGCATCATCAAGGATGACCCGACCGTGTCGTTGGAGTCGCCGCAAGTGAAGAAGAGCCTGCCCAAGGCGATCTCCATCGAAGATGTGGAGAAGCTGCTGAGCGAGCCGGCTAAGTCCGACTCGCCGAAGGCCCTGCGCGACAGCGCCTTGCTGGAATTGCTCTACGCCACAGGTATGCGTGTGACTGAACTTGTGTCGCTGGATGTGACCGACGTTGACCTGGAGGCAGGCACAGTCCTGTGCAGCGGCAAGGGCGACCGCGAGCGGATTGTACCGATCTACGATCGCGCGGCGCAAACAGTCAGCGCGTACTTGGCCGAGGGCCGGCCGAAGCTCCTGGCCGATCCGCATGAGCCGGCGCTTTTCTTGAACCATCGCGGCGAACGGCTGACGCGCCAGGGTCTGTGGCTGATCATCAAGCACTACGTAGAGGCTGTCGGTATTCAGGAAGAAGTGACGCCGCACACACTGCGCCACTCGTTTGCCACCCACATGTTGCACGGCGGCGCCAAGCTGCGCGACGTGCAAAAGCTGCTCGGCCACGCCAACATCTCGACCACCCAGGTCTATACACAGGTCACCAGTGACCATCTGCGCGCTGCCTACGACAAGGCTCACCCGCGCGCCTAAGGCCAACCCCCATGATCGACCTACCCACGCAGCAACACTTCGCCGAGGCGGCCGCCGTCATCCAGCAGGCTTGTGGGCCGCACTTGCAGCCGCAAATCGCCATCGTCCTGGGATCCGGCCTGGGCGCGCTGGCAGACGAAGTGCAGGATGCCGTCGTCATCGACTACCGCGCTATCCCGCACTTTCCGCTCTCCACAATCCCTGGCCACATGGGCCGCCTGGTGATCGGCCACTTGCAGGGCAAGCCCGTGTTGATCATGCAGGGACGCACCCACTACTACGAGGGCTACTCCATGCAGCAGGTCACGCTGCCCATCCGCGTCTTTCGACGGTTGGGTGTAGAAACCCTGGTCCTCACCAACGCGGCCGGCGGCGTCAATCCACGCTACAAAGCCGGCGACATCATGCTAATCACCGATCACATCAACCTGATCGGCATGGCCGGCCTGAACCCGCTGCGCGGGCCACATGATCCGGCGCTGGGACCGCGTTTCCTGGACATGTCCAAGGCGTACGATCGCGAGCTGCGGCAGCTGGCCGAGCAGGTGGCGGCACAGGCAGGCATCCCATTGCACAAGGGCGTCTACATGTGTCTGGCCGGACCCACCTTCGAAACTCCGGCCGACATCCGCTTCTTGCGGCTGATCGGCGCTGACGCCGTGGGCATGTCCACCGTGCCTGAGACCATCGTGGCGCGGCACGGCGGCATGCGGGTGTTGGGCTTCTCCGGCATCAGCAATGTGGCCATCGACGAGGTAGACGCCGAGGGAGAGGCCAGCCACGAGGAGGTACTGGAGGCCGGCAAGCTGCTGGTACCCCGCCTGCTGACGCTGATCAAAGGCGTGTTGGCGCGCTTGTGAACCAACTTACGCTCTGTTGCGTGAAACGCAATGCCCGGCTTGTGCGCGGGCATTGCTTGCTTCTTGAGGTAATGACTTCTCATGGCCGTCCTGGTCAAACTGATCAGCAATAACGCCGACTGGCTCTACGGCCTCATCGCCTTAGCCGCCCTGATCCTGCTGCGCTTCGCCCTTGTTGCACGCCGTGAGCGGCGTCAGGCAGCCTTCACGCTGGAGCGCGAGGCGGCGCTGAACCGCACACACAACCTCTTGCGCTTGGCTGTGTTGCTCTTGCTGCTCCTGGGTGGTGTGTGGGCCATCAGCCGCTATCTGGCGCCGGCCGTGGAACCGATCATCGCCGAGGCCGACCCAACGCCAACGCCTGTGTTCCTGATTGACACCCCGACCGCAACGCCGCCGCCGGCCACCGAGACGCCCACCATTACGCCAACCTTCACGCCGCGACCGCGCGCCACGCCGCGACCGATCCCGACCACGCCGCCGGCCACGCCGGCCGCGCCGCCGGTGGTACGGCCCAACTGTCCCGACAGCCGCGCCGTGATCCTTGAGCCGGGTACAGGACAGCGCATCGCCGGGCCCGTACAGGTGATCGGCACCGCCCAAACCGAGAACTTCCAGTACTACAAGATCGAGTTCAAGCCGGCCGGCGCGCCGGGCGATTTCAGCTTCTACCTGCGTCGGGAGAACTCCGTCCTCAATGGGCCGTTGGGCGCTTGGGACCCTGCCGGCTTGCCGCCAGGCGAGTACTTGCTGCGCTTGGTGACGGTCGATGTGACGGGCAATTTCGGCGAATGCACCGTGCGCGTGGTGGTAGGCGGCTAGACAACGGATTTTACGCCCGGCACCGCTCTCTGTTATAATCGCTGCGCCGGGGTAACTGCTCAGGTGCCGGGCATTTGTAGGCGATTTGCGACCTAGGTTGGCTTCGCAGACACGTTTGTAAACCAGGATCCAAATGCCCGGCACCTATGGCTGAGTAGTTACGCGCCGGGTCGATTACCTGCCGAGTTTCTGATGGGAGCTTGAAGTTGAACACCAATCAAAACAACATTCTGTGGTGGATCTTGGGCGGTTTGCTCGTCGTTTTTTGTTGCTGCTGTTTGCTGATGATCGGGGCAGGCGGTCTGATGGTCGGCCTGTTGCCCTCGCTCAGCTTCGATAACCAGGTGCCTCCCATCGTGATCGATGAAGCGGCGCCCACACGGCCCGACGGAGCTCTGGTCCCAACCGGCCCTTCTGCTACCCCTAGTTCTCGGCCTGCGCCGGATGCGTTGCCTGAGCCGCTGCCAACGCCCGCCAGCGCCGCTATCGAGAGCGACTTCCTGACCGAACAGGAGCTGGCCACGGTGGTGGTGCCGGCGCGCGATCTGCGCGTGTTAGCTGAGGGACTGCGCAACACTGGCCCCATTCCCGAGGTCGTGCGCACAACGCCCAAACCGTATCAAGTCGGCGACCGCGAGCGCTTTTGGATCAGCAACCAGGACGCCAATGAGCACAAACAGATCGATGCCACCCTGGTGTATATCAACGACGTGCTCTACATCTGGGTTGAGACCGGGCTCAAGTACAACTTGAACAACCTGCGCAAGGCCGCCGACAAGTTCGCCAACGAAACCTACCCCACCAACCGCAACTTCTTCGGCAGCGAGTGGAGCCCGGGCATCGACGGCGACCCACGACTGCACATCCTGCACTCTAACCAGCTAGGGGACCGCATTGCCGGCTATTTCAGCGGGGCCGACGCAGTCAGCAACAAAGCGCAACCGTTCTCCAACGAGCGCGAGATGTTCTACATCCAGATCGACAACGCCGAGCCCAACTCCGAGTTCTACAACGGCGTGCTGGCGCATGAGTTCCAGCACATGATCCATTGGTATCAGGACAAAAACGAAAGCAGCTGGGTCAACGAGGGGATGAGCGAGCTGGCGACGGAACTCAACGGCTACGACCGCGGCGGCGCCGATCAGGTGTTCAGCGAGCTGCCTGATACCCAGCTCAACACCTGGAGCGACGACCCGAACGGGCGCACCGAACATTACGGCGCCGCCTACTTGTTCATGTCCTACTTCTTGCAGCGCTTTGGCAACGAAATGACCCAAGCCATCGTGGCTTCAGACGCCAACAGCATCGAGAGCTTCGACAAGGTGCTGGCTGAGCACAACACAGGCTTGACCTTCGACGATGTGTTTGCCGACTGGGTCGTCGCCAATTTCCTGGACGACCCCGATCTGGCAGACGGCCGCTACGGCTATGAGCGCGACGACATCGCCGACATGACCATCGACGCTACCCATCGCCGCTTTCCTGTGCAGCGCGAGGCCACTGTCAGCCAATACGCCACGGACTATGTCGAGCTGCGCAGCCGCGGCAACATCGAGATCTCCTTCCAAGGCGAAACGATCGCGCGTCTGGCCGACCACGCTGCTCACAGCGGCGCCTTCAGCTGGTGGGCCAACCGCGTGGACGACTCGGACACCCGCTTGACGCGCGCGTTCGACCTGACCGGCGTTGACCAGGCTACATTGAACTTCTGGACATGGTACGACATCGAGGATGACTGGGACTACGCCTACGTCATGGCCTCGACGGACGGCGGGCAAACGTGGACACCCCTGGAGACAGAGGACACCGTCGACACCAACCCCAACGGCAACAGCTTTGGTTGGGCGCTCACAGGCTGCTCTGGCGACCCGACCAGCACCCAGGCCGGCGATCCCTGCAATGCGCGCTGGATCGAACAGACCGCCGACCTGACCCCCTTCACGGGCCAGGAGGTGCTCATCCGCTTCCAGTACATCACCGACGATGCCGTGAACTATCCCGGTTTCTTCGTGGACGACATCAGCATTCCGCAGATCGGCTACAGCTATGATGCCGAAGAGGGCGACGATGGATGGGTCAGCGAGGGCTGGATCCGCACCGACAACCTGCTGCGGCAGCGCTGGCTGGTGCAGCTGATCGAAATGCCGCGGGGCGCAGCGCCAATGGTCAACCGCTTGCCGGTCGACGAAAACGGCCGGGGAACTTGGACCATCAACAACCTGAGTAGCGACACCCGCGTGATCCTGGCGATCAGCGCATTGGCCCCTGTCACGACTGAGGCGGCGCCATATCAGTACGCAATCGTTGAGAAATAGTAACTACTCAGCCATAGGTGCCGGGCATTTGGATTCTAACCTGAAAATCGCTCGGGCCGGTCTCCGACCGTGCCCGCCGCGCTTTCAT
>DAOUBX010000080.1:0-13901 GCA_034432445.1 Anaerolineales bacterium | reverse complement strand
AGAGCGAGCTCTTGGCCGAGATCGGCATCGATCCGCTGTGTTGTCCCGCATGTGGGCAAGGGCGGCTGGTGCGCGTGCGCACCTTCGACCGCGAGGAGGCCGGCGCAGTGCTGGCGGCGTTGTCTATTGCCACCCCTCGTGTGGCTTGATGCTGGCGTGCCGGTCGTGTCGAGGGAGTAGTGCGCCTAGCGGCTGAAAGAATGGTCGGAAGGGGTGAAGGTAGCCTGATGGAGCCGCGCTGCCGTGGGCGACAGCCGTTGCGATTGGCTTGCTTGGGCGCCGTCCGTGGCTGGCGGCAACGATCATGCCGGTTCTTTCCCGTGGATCGGCGGCAGGTGCAATTTCCATAGACGAACAGGTCGGTCGTAGACCCGGTTTGTGCAACACCGGTTGAAGCGGACTTGCTGCATGTGAAGTCCGCCCGGTCGGTAGTATCTCACTCGCAAGCCGCTTAACCTAACCGTTTTAACCTAACCGTTAGGCGCCAGAAGCGCTGCGTCTGCCATCGCAAAAGGAACACTCGCACCGTTTGGCTAAATGACCAACGGTGTGTATGCTTATCGCCGGTGCTACCGAATCAAGGCGCAAAGGACTACCGCTTGACCTTTCCGGGCTTGTTGCCGCTCGA
The DNA here is from genome assembly GCA_034432445.1 of Anaerolineales bacterium. Lineage (GTDB taxonomy): Bacteria > Chloroflexota > Anaerolineae > JAAEKA01 > JAAEKA01 > JANWYQ01. The sequence continues at coordinate 13,273 of DAOUBX010000080.1, read as the reverse complement.
CCAGATCATCCAGGGTGACTGCATCGAGGCACTGAACACCCTGCCTGCACAATCGGTCGATTTGATCTTCGCCGACCCGCCCTATAACTTGCAGCTGCGGCAGGAGCTGTGGCGGCCCAATATGACGCGCGTCGACGCCGTGGACGACGAGTGGGATCGCTTCCAAGACTTCGCCGCCTACGATGCTTTCACGCGCGGCTGGCTGGCTGCCTGTCGCCGCGTCCTCAAGGACACCGGCACGATCTGGGTCATCGGCTCCTATCACAACATCTACCGCGTCGGCGCCATCATGCAGGACCTGGGCTTCTGGTTTCTCAACGATATCGCCTGGATCAAGACCAACCCGATGCCGAACTTCCGCGGGGTGCGCTTCACCAATGCCCACGAGACCTTGATCTGGGCCGCCAAAGCCCAAGGCGCGCGCTACACTTTCAACCACCACGCCATGAAGGCGCTCAACGACGACCTGCAGATGCGCAGCGACTGGCATCTGCCCATCTGCGCCGGCCGCGAGCGCCTCCGCACCCCCGACGGCGACAAGGCTCACTCCACTCAGAAGCCGGAGGCGCTGCTCTACCGGGTGATCCTGGCCAGCAGCAACCCCGGCGACGTGGTGCTAGACCCCTTTTTCGGCAGCGGCACCACCGGCGCAGTGGCCAAAAAGCTGCACCGCCGCTGGATCGGCGTCGAGCGCGAGCCGGCCTACATCCAGGTGGCGCGGCAGCGCATCGCTGCCATCACGCCCGCGCCGCTGGATCAGGCGGTCTTCGACGTGCGCGACCGCAAGCGTGTGCAGCCGCGCATCGCCTTGGGTGCGCTGCTGGAACAGGGCCTGTTGTTGCCCGGCCAGGTGCTCTACTTCCGCGGCCGTCGTGACCTTGGTCACCTGGCCCACGTCAAGCCCGACGGCCGGTTGCGCCTCGCCGCCGACGGCTTCGAAGGTTCGATCCATCAGGTCGGCAAACACTTGATGAACGGCAGCCCATGCAACGGCTGGGAGCACTGGTACTTCGAGGCCGAGGACGGCACGTTGCGTGCCATCGACGAGTTGCGGCAAGCGGCGCGCAATCGGTCGACCGAGCCCTAGCGGCGGACAACGCTCATGGCGACTCCTGGCGTTCTGGCGCTTATTCCGGCGTACAACGAGGCCCTGCGTGTGGCGCCCGTCATCGTCGGCGCGCTGCACTATCTGCCGGTTCTTGTAGTGGACGATGGTTCCCAGGACGACACGGCAGGCGTGGCCGAGGGTGCAGGCGCTACGGTGCTGCGTCAAACACCCAATCAGGGCAAGGGGGCAGCTTTGCGCAGCGGCATGCGCTGGGCGTTGGCCCATGGCTACATGGCCGTGGTCACCCTGGACGCCGACGGCCAACACGATCCGGCCGAGCTGCCGCGCTTTCTCGAACGGTTTGCCGCCACCGGCGCCGACCTGATCATCGGCCAGCGCGATTTTAGCCAGATGCCGCCGGCGCGGCGCATTGCCAACAGCCTTGGCCGCTGGAGCTTCTCCTGGGCCGTGGGCCAGCCCATCCCGGACAATCAGTCTGGCTACCGCTTGCTCAGTCGGCGCATGATGGAAGCCGTTCTCGATAGCCAGGAACAAGGCTTCGAGTTCGAAGTGGAGATGATCACCACTTGCATTCGCAGCGGCTACGTGTTAGACTGGATACCGATCCGCACCATCTACGCTGGCGAAAGCAGCCACATCCGGCCGTGGCAGCACATGCGCAACTGGGCTCGGATTGTACGCCAAACGCGGCGCACCATGCGGGGGAAACGATGGAAATGATGGAAGTGATAGGGAAGGCGGAAATGTGAGGGAACGGCGGCAGCTCAGGCAACACACTTGAAAAAGGACCCGCCGCCCACGCCCTTCCTCTTTTCCTTTCTTTTCCCCTTTCCCTCGCGACCATCGACAACAAGGAGACTTCACGTGCAAGATAAGCTCAACGAATTGCGGGCGCGGCTGCAAGAGGTTTACGACCTACAATTCGCAGCCGCGCTGTTGTATTGGGATCAGGCGACCTACATGCCGCCTGGCGGCGCCGAGGCGCGCGGCCGTCAGTTGGCCACGTTGAGCCGGCTGGCTCAGGAGAAGTTCATCGACCCGGCGGTGGGCCATCTGCTTGACGACCTGCGGGCCTACGAGGCCAGCCTGCCCTACGAGGACGACGACGCCAGCCTGATTCGCGTCACCCGACGCGAGTACGAGCGCGCCGTCAAGTTGCCCCCGGAGTTCGTGGCCGAGATGAACAGTCACGCTGCACGTTCTTTTCAGGTCTGGACGACCGCACGGCCGGCCAACGACTTCGCTGCGCTCGAGCCGCTGCTGGAGAAGACGCTGGAGCTCAGCCGGCGCATGGCCGAGTACCTCGGCCGGCCGGCCGGCGGACACATCGCTGATCCGTTGATCGACCAGGCCGACTACGGCATGAACGTGGCCACCCTGCGGCCGCTCTTCGCGACGCTGCGCGAGCAGCTCGTGCCGTTGGTCGCCGCCATTCAACAACAGCCGGCGCCCGACGATACCTTCCTCCATCGCCACTACCCGGAGCAGCAACAGTGGGACTTTGGCGTGGAAGTGATCAAACGCTTCGGCTACGACTTTCAGCGCGGCCGGCAAGACAAGACCCATCACCCGTTTATGATCAAGTTCTCGCTCGGCGATGTGCGCATCACCACCCGCTTTCGCGAGGACGACCTGGGCGACGGGCTCTTCTCCACCATGCACGAGTCCGGCCACGCCATGTACGAGCAGGGCATCAACCCGGCCTACGACGGAACGCCTCTGGGCGGCGGAACCTCGGCCGGCGTGCACGAGAGCCAGTCGCGGCTGTGGGAGAACCTGGTTGGTCGCAGCCGCGCCTTCTGGAGCTACTACTACCCGCAGCTACAGGCCGTTTTTCCCGAACAGCTCGGCGACGTGTCGTTGGACGCCTTCTACCGCGCCATCAACAAGGTGAAACCCAGCTTGATCCGCGTCGACGCCGACGAGGTGACCTACAACCTGCACATTATCGTCCGCTTCGAGTTGGAGTTGGCGTTGCTGGAGGGCACCCTGGCCGTCAAGGACCTGCCCGAAGCCTGGCGCGCCAGCTATCGCGACACCCTGGGCGTTGCGCCGCCCGACGACCGTGATGGCGTGCTACAGGACATGCACTGGTATGCCGGCCAGATCGGCGGCGTGTTTCAAGGCTACACCCTGGGCAACATCATGGCGGCGGCCTTCTGGCAGGCTGCCCACGCCGCCCATCCGGAGATCGACGACGAGATCGCCAACGGCCAATTCGGCGCGTTGCTGAGCTGGCTGCGTCAGAACATCCACCGGCACGGCAGCAAGTTCACCGCTCCCGAGCTGGTCGAGCGCGCCACCGGCCGCCCGTTGAGCATCGAGCCCTACGCCCGCTATCTACATCACAAGTACGGCGATATTTATCACCTGAGGTAACTACTCAGCCATAGGTGCCGGGCATTTGGATTCTGGTTTGCAGACGTGTCTGCGAAGCCAACCTAGGTCGCAAATCGCCTACAAATGCCCGGCACCTGAGCAGTTACCACCTGAGGAGCTAATCATGTCCAAGCAGTGGAAGCATCCCCCTGAGATGCAGATCGACCCCCGTAAGCACTACACGGCGACGATGGAGACCAACCGCGGCGCCATCGTCATCGAGCTATATCCGCAGCACGCGCCCAAGACGGTCAACAACTTCGTCTTTCTGGCGCGCGAGGGCTATTACGACGGCGTCACCTTTCATCGCGTGATCCCCAATTTCGTGATCCAGGGCGGCGACCCCACCGGCACCGGCCGCGGCGGTCCCGGCTACAAGTTCGAGGACGAGGTGCGCAATAACCCCCTGAAGCACGAAACCGGTGTGCTCTCCATGGCCAACGCCGGCCCCAACACCAACGGCAGCCAGTTCTTCATCACACACTCGCCGCAGCCGCACCTGAACGGCAAGCACACCGTGTTCGGCAAGGTCACCAGCGGCATGGATGTCGTCAACGCCATCGAGCAGGGCGACTTCATGACCAGGGTCACGATCGTCGAGAGCTAAAGCCATGGCTTCGGTCTTGCCCGCCGCCGAGCAAAAGGCGGCCTACGTCCAGCGCATGTTCGGCGATATCGCCGCGCGCTACGATCGCATGAACCGGCTGATGACCTTTGGCCAGGATGTGCGCTGGCGGCAGATGCTGGTGCATGCCGCAGCGCTGCCGCCCGGCGGCCGCCTGCTGGACATCGCCACCGGCACCGGCGACATTGCGCTGGAGGCTTTGCGCCAGGTGCCGGGGGTGCGGGTGACTGCCGCCGACTTCTCCTTGCCTATGATGGAGGCCGGCCGGGTCAAGCCGCGCGGCGAGATACTGGACTGGCTGGCCGCCGACACCTTGCACCTGCCCTTTGCCGACAACACGTTCGACGCCGTGGTGTCGGGCTTTTTGCTGCGCAATGTGGTGGATGTGGCCGCAGCGCTGGCAGAGCAACGTCGCGTGGTGCGGCCGGGGGGCCACGTGGTCAGCCTGGAGACCAGCCCGCCGCCCGCCAACCTGCTGCAGCCGGCCATCCAGTTCCACCTCAAGGTTGTGATTCCGCTGTTGGGCCGGCTGGTCAGCGGTTCCGGCTATGCCTACCGGTACTTGCCCCAGTCATCGGTGGCTTTCATGGAGCCGGAAGAGCTGGCTGACGTGTTCCGCGCCGCCGGCCTGCGCAACGTGCGCTATCAGCGGCTGATGTTCGGCACGATCGCGATCCATTTGGGCATCAAGTAGGGTGCACGCCACCGCAGGTCGAGCGCAGAAGCGCGATCGTAATCGCTTAGTCATACGTGCTTCGGCGCCGCACAGCGACGGATTGTCGATTCTGGGCCGGCCTGGTAGAATGCAGCCACAGCGCCAGCGCGGGATGACAACCCCGTTGTCGACAGCGCGGTTGCGCTAAACCATGGTCGTCGGTCAATTGGCCGGCAGAAACAGTCATCCAACGGAAGAGGGGGCGCATGCTCGCCAAGGTTGTCAGTTGCTCGGTGGTCGGCCTGGAAGGCACGGTCGTCGAGGTAGAAGTCGACATTTACAGCAACTCGCTGCCCTCGATCATCCTCGTAGGGCTGCCCGACGCCGCAGTCAAGGAGTCCACAGAGCGCGTGCGCGCGGCGCTGGTCAACTCCGGATTGATGTACCCACGCGGGCGCGTGACGGTCAACCTGGCGCCGGCCGACCTGCGCAAAGTAGGGCCGGTGTACGACCTGCCCATCGCCGTCGGCCTGCTGGCGGCGAGCGATCAGGTGCCGCTGGATCGGCTGGAGGGTAGCCTGTTCATCGGCGAGCTCAGCCTGGACGGCAGCCTACGCCACATCGACGGCGTGTTGCCCATGGCGCACATGGCGCAACAACAGGGCATCGCAACCGTTTACCTGCCGGAAGTCGACGCGCCGGAAGCTGCACTGATCCAGGGCATCGACGTGATTCCGGTACCCTCGCTGTCGGCTCTGGTGTCGCACCTGCGCGACTTCGACCCCATTCCGGTCTATGAACATCCGCAACTCTTCGATGCACTGCAGGAAGCCCCCTATGCCGTCGATTTTGCCGACATCAAAGGCCAGGAGCACGTTAAGCGCGCGCTGGAGGTGGCTGCGGCTGGCGCGCACAACGTCTTGATGACCGGACCGCCCGGCGCAGGCAAGACGCTGATGGCCCGTTCGCTGCCCTCGATCTTGCCCAAGCTGACCCTGGACGAGGCGCTCGACATCACACGCATCTATTCGGTGACGGGCCAGCTGCCGGCCGGCACGCCGCTGATCAACCAACGTCCCTTCCGCGCGCCGCATCACACGATCAGCCACGCCGGACTGGTGGGCGGCGGGCGGCTGCCGCAGCCGGGCGAGATCAGCCTGGCCCATCGGGGCGTCCTCTTCCTCGACGAGCTGCCGGAGTTTGGCCCCCACAACCTGGAAACGCTGCGCCAACCCCTGGAAGATCGCACCGTGACGATCAGCCGCGCCCAGGGATCACTGAGCTTTCCGGCGAACTTCATGCTGGTGGGCGCCATGAACCCCTGTCCCTGCGGCTGGTACGGCGACTCGCAGCACGAATGCACCTGCTCGCCGGCCGTGGTCAGCCGCTATCAAAAGCGTTTGTCCGGCCCGCTGCTCGACCGCATCGATATCCACGTGGAGGTGCCGCGCGTCGATTTCGACAAGCTGAGCGACAGCCGCCGCGGAGAGCCGTCACGGGTGATCCGGGCGCGCATCGAGGCCGCGCGCGAGCGGCAACGGCAACGCTTTGCCGCCAACGGCGCCGGCCGGCCCATGACCAACGCCGACATGGGGCCGGGCGAGATCCGCGAGTTCTGCCCGGTGGACGAGGCCGGCCACAGCCTGCTGCGCGCAGCGATGCGCCAGCTCCACATGAGCGCCCGCGCCTATCACCGCACCCTCAAGCTGGCGCGCACGATCGCTGACCTGGCCGGCGCCGAACGCATCGAGACCGCTCACCTGGCGGAGGCAATCCAGTACCGGCCGCGTTGGCAGGTGTAAACGGCTTGGCAGCGGTCGGGTGCCCAGGTTGACTGGCGGCGACGGCTTGTCAGGTAATGGTTACGTCTATGTCCAATTTCCTGATCTACGGCTCCTACGGCTACACGGGTGACCTGATTGCGCGGCTGGCCGTGCAGCGTGGCCACCGGCCCATCCTGGCCGGCCGCGATCCCCAGCGGTTGGCGGCGCAGGCGACCGAGCTAGGATGTCAGCACTTCGCCTTTCCCCTGGATGACACTGAGGCGCTGCGCACGGCGCTGGCGCAGGTTGACGCCGTGTTGCACTGCGCCGGCCCCTTCCGCCACACCGCCCCAGCCATGGCCGAGGCTTGTTTGCACAGGGGAGTGCACTACCTGGACATCACGGGCGAGATCGCCGTTTTTGAGATGTTGGCGCTGCGCAGCGCCGAGGCTCGCGGCAGGGGTGTGGTGTTGTTGCCGGGGGTCGGCTTCGACGTCGTGCCCAGCGATTGCCTGGCTGCTCATCTGCACCGCCGGCTGCCCACAGCTACGCATCTCACGCTGGGCATTCGCGGGCTGGGCGGCGGTGTCTCGCGCGGCACCGCCACAACCGCCGTCGAGAACCTCGGCTCGGCCACGGTCGTGCGCCGCAACGGCAAGCTGGTTACCGTGCCCGTTGGGTCGCTGCGACGCCGCATCGACTTCGGCCGCGGCCCCCGAGAGTGCGTTGCCATCGGTTGGGGCGATGTGGCGACAGCCTTCTACAGCACCGGTATTCCCAACATCGAGGTCTATTTCTACTTCCCGTCCGGCGCCATCCGCGCCATGTCTGCTGCGCGTTACGCCGGGTGGCTGCTTCAGTCGAGGCCGATCCAGCGGCTGCTCAAGGCAGGCATCCGGCGCGGACCGTCCGGCCCCAGCGCCGAGCAGCGCAGCCAGGGCAGCAGCCTGCTGTGGGGCGAAGCGGTCGACGCTGCCGGCCGCCGCTGCGCATCTCGCCTGCGCACGCCGGAGGGCTATGCCCTCACCGTGCAGACCGCCGTGGCAGCCATGGAAAGGGTGCTTGCCGGCCAAGTGCAGCCCGGCTTCCAAACGCCCTCCTTGGCCTTTGGGGCAGATTTCATCCTAGATTTCCCCGGTGTACAGCGCGAAGATGTGGCAGCCTAAAAGCACGTTCCTGACCGCGCAATGGCGCTATCTGGTCATGCTGAACTACGAGATCGATCCGGCGCTGCTGCGACTGTTGATCCCGGCCGGCGTCGAGTTGGACACGTGGAACGGCAAGACCTTCGTCAGCATGGTGGGCTTTCTCTTCCTCGATACCAAGGTGTTGGGCTTGCCTATCCCCTGGCATCGCAACTTCGAGGAGGTGAACCTGCGCTTCTATGTGCGCCGACGTGATCCAGACGGCGGCTGGCGACGCGGGGTGGTCTTCGTCAAAGAGATCGTGCCCAAGCCGGCCATCGCCTGGACGGCGCGGCTGACGTACGGTGAGCGCTACGTTGCCCTGCCGATGCGTCATCGCCGGGAAGACACAGACAACCAGTCGCCTGGCCTGGTGGAATATGCCTGGCGCTGGCGCGGCGGGTGGTGTCGCCTGGGGGTACGGCCGTCCGGCCACTCGCAGCCCATCGCCGACGGCTCTGAGGAGGAGTTCATCACCGAGCACTACTGGGGCTATGCCAGCTGGCGTGGTCGCACTGTTGAGTACCAGGTCGAGCACCCCCGCTGGCGCGTGTGGCAGGTCAGGGATTGCTGGTTCCAGGGCGCTGTGGCCGGTCTGTATGGCGCGCAGTTTGCCGCTGCGCTGGCCGCTACGCCCAGCTCGGCGTTCCTGGTCACTGGCTCTGCGGTCGTTGTGCGCATGGGAGCGAAGCTGGACAAAACGGCGGCCCAGGAAGAAGGGGAGTAGCCATTTCCTTTCTTGGGTCAACCAATGGAGAGCGCCGAGATGGCTAACGCAAGTTTCGTAACCACGACCCAGAGTCTGCTCCGCAAACTGCCGTCGATGCGGCTGTACGAGAAGGCCAAGCGCTTCGGCACCTGGCATCCCAACAACATCGACCTGCGCCAGGATGTGATCGACTGGCGACTTTCCGACTGCACCGACTTCGCCATCAGCCAGTTCCAGAAGCGCGTGGATCGCATCGAGCGCGCTCGCAGCGCGACGTTGGACGAAGTGGCCCGCACGGCAGCGCCGTGATCGAGCGCAACGATGGTAAGCACCGATTACGGCGGACCAGGGCAGCTCACGGAAGAGGCTGAGGCGCGCAGTGCACCGGCGGGGGTGCCGGCAAGCGTGCTCTTGCCCCTGTTGCAGGAGGGGCTTCAGCGCGAAGGCCGTTTCCGCTGGCGCCTCAGGGGCACCAGCATGCAGCCCACCTTTCCCCCCGACTGCGAGATCGAGATCATACCTCTCCCGTCCCGAAGGCCCCAGTTAGGAGATGTGCTCGTGTTCTTGAGCGGGGATGTCCTGGTGGCGCACCGGCTGGTGCGCCGCGCCGGCCGGCAGTGGATCACCCAAGGCGATGGTCGCCTGGGGCCCGACCCCCCACTGCGTCCGGAACAGGTGTTGGGACAAGTGGCAAGCGCCAGCGTCAACGGTCAACGCTTCTGGCCGCGCCGTGCCGAAACAACGCGGGCCGCCTGGTGGGTGGCCCGCTACCATCTGCTGCGCCCTATACGCGTCGGCTGGCGCTGGTTACGCCGTCTGCGCCCCGGCCAGGCTTAGCTGCCGAGACGGCGCACCGCGCCGGCCGCTACCGGGTCAAAACCGATCGACCAACGCGTGTACTCGTTGAACTCGGCGCCTGTCAAATCGGCGCCTGTCAAATCGGCGTTTCTCAGGTCGGCGCCTTGCAGTTTGGCGCCGCGCAGATCTGCGCCTTGTAGGTTGGCGCCGGTCAAGTTGGTTTGAAAGAGATTGGCCCGGCGCAAGATGGCGTGACGTAGATCGGCCCGGCCCAGATCAGCGTTGCCCAAATCAGCCTGCGTCAGGTTGGCGCCACTCAAGTCTGCGCCCCCTAGATTGGTGCTGCCCAGGTCTGAGCCTGCGAAGTCAACCCCGCTCAGGTCAGCCCGAAACAAGCCTAGATTCGTCAAATTGAGCTGACGCAGAACCGGTGTTTCGTTGCGCTCGCGCGCCTGTCTAACCACTTCGCGCACAGCGATTTCGTCGAGGAACATGGGGGACAATGCCTCACTTCTGACTGCTACCGGCCGATCGCCGCAGAGCGTTGTTGCCTTAGCTGTGCAGTTGCTGCAAGAGTTTCGAAGTCTCTGTCAGAACAGCGACGTCGGTCTGGCGTCGTTTCAAGGCGTCCTGCAAGTCAGCAGTTTTGGCGCGCACTTCCGGGCTAATGCTGTCATGCAAGGCGTGAGCAGCCGCTTCGCGCGCGGCTAGATCACCAGCAGAAGTTAACAGCTTGCGTAGAATCGGCTCTAGAGCCGCCTGACCCTGAGCTGCGAGGGCGGAACCGGCTGCCCAGCGCACACCAAAATCGTCATCGCCCAGCGCCGCCACCAGCGCATCGATACCTTCGTTTGACGGATGGTCGCGCAGAAAGTGAATGGCCTTGGTGCGCTCGCTCTCAGGCAGTTTAGCATCCTGGAGCACAGCAATTGCTTCGGCTGTCGAGTCGATCATAGGATTGACCTCTTTCTATGGAATCTGCAGCGGCGGTACGCTTGAACTTCTATTGCGAACTTTACCCATCGGCGTCTGGGTCAGAGAGATCTGCACCTGTCGGCCACCAGCGTTGTCTGTCGGGGATGTAGCTCTGGCCACGGTGGCCGCACTGGGGACACCAGCGCTGTCGCATTATACCGCACCTGGGGCGCAGCAGGGAAGCGCGAGATCAGAGCTAGCGCGCGATCGGCGCGACATCGCGCACGAGCCCGGCCTGTACGGCATAAGCAGCCGCATGGGCGCGGCTGCGCAGGTGCAGTTTCTCCAGAATGTTCTGTAAGTGGGTCTTGACAGTGTGCTCGGAGAGGCCCAGGGCGTCTGCAATTTCCTTGTTTGCCAGCCCCTGGGCCACCAACCGCAACACGTCGGTCTCGCGGTCGCTGAGGCCCTCGATCTGCGTACTTTGCGCTTCTGACGCCGGTTGAGCCGCCAACTGGCGGAATTCCGCCAACAGTCGCGAGGCCATGGCCGGTGCAATGATGGCCTCGCCGGCCCGCACCCGCTGGATCGCGTCGAGCAGTTCGTTGGTTTCCACGTTCTTCAACAGATACCCCTGAGCGCCGGCTTTGATGGCCTCGAACAGATCTTCATCGCGCTCTGAGACGGTCAGCATGATGACGGGGATGTGCGGATAGCGCTCGCCTATGCGCCGTGCCGCCTCTGGTCCTGACATCAGCGGCATGTTCACGTCCATCAGGATCAGATCAGGGGTCACGCGTTCCAACAAGGCCAACGCTTCCTCGCCGTTGGCTGCTTCTCCCACAATAGCTAGCTGCTCGAAGTCGCCTAAGATGCGACTCAAGCCCTGACGAAACAGGTTATGATCGTCAACGATAACCAGCTTGATCTTAGCCATGGCTCATGCGCGGGCGATAGAGGTTGTCATCGGCCGTTAGTACGTGTGCTCTGGCCACTTCAGATGGCCGTTGGCAGCGAGCGGTACGCGCACTGTCACGCGTGTGCCCTGTCCTGGGCTGGTGGCCAGCGTGAGCTGGCCGTCCAGGCTGCGCACACGCTCGCGCATACTGGCCAGTCCCACATGTGAGCGATCGGGCGAAAGGGTCGGGTCAAAGCCCGTGCCATCGTCGGCGATGGTTAGCTCCAATTGGCCGTTGGCGCGCTGCAAGCTCACCCACACCTGCTTGGCGTTCGCGTGGCGGCGCACATTGGCCAGCGCCTCCTGGGTAATGCGCAGCAAGTGCAGGGCCACATCGGGCGGCAAATCGGGCGGGGCATCGACCCCGCTGCAGTCCACCGGTAGGCCGCTGCGGCGCGTAAAATCCTCCACGTGCGCTTGCAGCGCGCCCAAGAAGCCGCCGGGCTGGTCCACCGTCAACCGAAGGCCGTCGATGGTCTCGCGCACATCCAGATAGGCTTCAGCAATCACGCGCCGCAGCTCTTGCAGTTCCTCCGCCAAAGCCGCCGTTTGCCCGCGTTCGACTTTGCGCTGTAGTCTTTCCGCTTGCATGCCCAGGTAGCCCAGCGTCTGGGCGACGCCGTCGTGCATCTCGCGGGACAGGCGGTAGCGTTCCTCAAGCACTGCGGTCTGACGCAGTTGCAGGTAGAGCTGCGCGTTGCGGACGGCGAGCGCGATCTGGCTGCCCACGGCCTTGAGCAGCTCGATCTGGGCAGGCTTGAAATAGCCGGGTTGGCTGCTGGCCAGGAAGAGCGCGCCCAGTGTCTCGCCCTCCGCTTGCAAAAGCACGACCGCCACGGAAGCCAACGTGTCCCGGCCATCTCGCTCTTGCAGGACAATCGTCTGCCCCGCGGCGCGCGCGCGTTCGGCCAGGCGCAGGGCCAGATCAAAAGCGGGCGCGTTCAGCGTGAGGGAGCGATCGGTCGTTGCCTGCACGCGTTCCATGCCCTCTTGGGCGCGAATGGTCCACGAGTCGTCGCTGGCAGCCAGCAAGATGGCACCGGCCTGCGCGCCCCAGCCCTTGACTGTGGTGCGCAGCACCGCGGCCAGCAGCCCGTCCAGGCTGCGCCGCTCCTGCGTGGCCTGATCGACCGCGTACAGAGTGGCCATCTGGCGGGCGCGCAGCCGGGCGCCCTCCAGGGCCGAAGTGATTTCGGCAGAGATAATGCTCACCAGTTGCACTTGTTCAGGCGACGGCGCGCTGCCCGGCTGCAAGAAAGCCGAGACGACGCCGCTGCGTTGGTCCCCGCGCCCCAAAGGCATGCACACCACACGGTCAACTGCACCGCCGTGGCCCGAGCTTTGCAGCGAGAGCAACAACGAGCACTCCTGGTTGACGTGCGCCGTGAGCGGCTGGCAGTCGGCGCAGCGCTGCGGCGCAAACACTGTCTGCACCTGGTTGCGCAGCGCCTGTTCGGCTGGCTGGCTCAAACCGTAGGTGAACTCTAGGTCACCGTGGCGGCGTTCTTCGTCAAAGGTAATCACGGCGGCGCTGGTAGCCCCTAGCAGCTCGACCGGAATGCGCGCTGCGATCTCCCACAGCTCCTGTACATCCGAGGAGTTGGCCACCCGCTGCCCCACCTCGTGGATCATTCGTAGCTGGCGATTGGTGCGCTCGAGCTCGGCGTTGGCTGCACGCAGATCGGATTCGGCCTGCTCCTGGCGATCTGCGGCTTTCCCCAGCAGCCGTAGCCCCAACCAGACTGCAACGATGCCGGTTGCGCTGTAGAGAGCAAGCTGGATGAGGCTTTGCTCGGGCGGCGGGCTGACGCGCAAGATGGCGAACAAGATGGCCTGGTGGACGGCAGCAGCCCCCACCACGATGACGAACAGCGGCCAGCGCAAGGCGGCCAGGCGGCGATAGAGCGGATGAGGCCGCTGGGTAGAGTTGGATTGAGCTGACGCGTGCGTAGACTCCATGGAACGCTGTTGATCGGCCGGCAGCGCCGAATTTGATCACGCCACTCTCAGAACAAAACACTCGGCGCAGCCGTCAACAATTGCATGCGTAACTACTCAGCCATAGGCGCCGGGCATTTGGATTGTGGTTTGCAAACGTGTCTGCGAAGCCAACCTAGGTCGCAAATCGCCGTAACTATTCAGGTGCCGGGCACTTGCGACCGGTTTCCAGCTTGAGCCGGCTCTGCAGACGCCCTGGCCAGCGCAGCCTTAAGTGCCC
>DAOUBX010000079.1:0-8216 GCA_034432445.1 Anaerolineales bacterium | reverse complement strand
GCCCGTCGGCTGCGAGGTGGCTCGCGGGCGCGAAGGACAGGTAGAGATGCTCGGCCAGGTAGCTTTCCAACTCCTGGCGCAGGCCCAGCTTGTCCACCGCAGCCTGCCGGCCGGCCTGCGTGTCCACCTGGCGCATGGTCGTCAGCACCCGTTGGTGCAGCTTGTCCAGGACTTCTTGTGGAGGGCACGCCTCGGCCGGCCGGTCGGCGAAGTCGGGGCCGCGCAGGAAGTGATAGGCGACGATCAACACATACTTGCCCACGCCGCCCCTGGCCCAGATGGCCGCCTCCTGGCGCAGGTTGGCGGCCGGCCCCGCGGGCACATCGAACGCCTTGAGAAACCACTCCAGCCGGTCGGCGCCGGGGTTCAGATCGCGCAGCAGGGTGTCCACATAGAGCAGGTAGCGCCGCGCCTGTGACCACAGCTCGTTGAAGGGCTTGTACTCCTTCGGGTCGAGCAACGCGATGCCGAAGCGCGCCTCCACGGTGTCGCGCCAGTCCGCCGGCAGATCTTTGCGCTTGGCCACCAGGTCATTGATCTCGTCGAGCGCGGCTTTGGGATCCGGCTTGGCCGTGATCGTCTCCTCGCGCACCACTTCTAGCAGCGAGTCGGCCCCGGCAAAGGCGTAGACGTAGGGCTCGAAGTCGAACTTCTGGCGGCGCAGGCCATCGCGCGCGGCGCCGCCGCCGCTGCCGCCGGTCAACGCCCCCAGCACCCGGCCGGCCACGTCTGCGATGAAACCGTCGCGGGCAGCGCCGCGCGGCGACGCCGGTCCCAGGTAGAGCGCGCCCGTGGCGAAGTAGAGCAGCGGGAAGAAACCGGCGTCGGCGGCAAGCTGCTCGGCCACGGCCCGGTGGATGGCGTTGGTGAGCACCCCACGCACGTCTTTGATCTGGTGGGTGTAGAGGGCGTATTTGCCGGGCGGGCTTTGGGGAACGAAGGCCGGGCTGAGGTCCGCCAGGTAGCCCTGCAAGGAGGACACCGCCTCTTCCGGCGTTTTCACCGAGGCGAAGGTGTCGGCGATGCGCACCAGCAGCCAAAGCCGGCCGGCCTGTGGGTCGTCGCTCAGCAGGAGGTCGCCGTGCTTGGAGCTGCGCTTGTGCACGTTGGCCGCGCGCAGCAGATGGTCGTCGACGTTGGCGAACTGGTCCAGGCCCAAGGCGGTGTATTCGGCGCGCACCGCCTGCAGCGGCACGCTGAACTCGGAACCGCCCAGCTTTTCGACGGTGTGGTCCTTGTGCACCTCGTGGACGGTGAAGAGCGCAACCGCCCGGCGCACCTGCGTCTCGTCCAGCCCTGGCACACGGATGCCGTGGTCTACGACGAAGCGCAGAAAGCGTGCAAGGCCAAAGACGCCGTTGACGATGTGAGCGAAGTGCGATTGCTCCGGCAGGTGGGGGTACTCGGGACCGCCCTTGACCAGGATGAGATGGTAAGAGCGCCTGAGCATGGTGGGGATCACCTGCTCAACGTACTCAGCCAAGATGGTGTCAAGCTGATCGTGTGATAGCATTTTGACCTCGTCGTGTCACTTTTCCAGCCAGGTTGCCCTATTCTACCACACCACTCTACCCACGAACGTGCGTAGAGCGCTGCGAGCGGCTACGAGATTCCGTACAACTTAGCCATTCCCTGCACGATGGCGCGCATCTCTCTCAAGGCCTCAGGGCCTCCCAGCACCTGGCAGTTGTCGCCGTAGTGCAGCAGGGTGCGCACGGCGAAAAAGAGGTTGTCTACCGTTGCCTCCACCACGGCCGATCCGTCGGCCTCCAGGGTTACCTGCATCTCGTCGAAGTGCTGGGTCACCTCGCCGTGCCGTGCAATGGTCGGCGCCAGCCGATACACCAACCGGTAGCGCTTGGGCCGCGGGGCTTGCGGCGCCAGCTTGCTCTCCAACACCTCGATCCCCTCCGGCAAAATGCGATCCATGCGATAGCGGATGTAGTTGCGCACGGGCTGGCAGCCTTCCGGTCCCCCTTCCACCTCACGGCAGAAACCGTAGAGATACTGATGGCGCCGTCGGGTGTCGAAGTACAGATCGTATGGTTCGACCGTGTGCCGTCGCGACAGTCCGTCTTCGTACAGAGGCGAGCGGTACGTGAAGCGTAGCAGGCGTCGCTGGACTACCGCCTGTGTTACTTTCTGTTCCACTGCTGGTGCGATCTGACCGGGATCGAGTCGGCGCAGGTCTACGCGCGGTGCAACCCGCTGTCGGGCTAATGCTTGCCGTCGCGCCTCTGGTAGACAGGCGTGCACATGGTTGGTCAGCGCCTGAACGCGCTCGTGGTGTGGTGCTCCAGGCGCAAAGGTGTCCTGTAGAAACGCCAGGGCTGCCAAGGCTTCGTCGGGTAGATCAAAGCCGGGCAGCCCGGAGAACTCACGCAGCTCATACAGACCGGTGTGCCGGTCGAAGCGCACCTGTGCACCCAAGTACTGCAAGAGCCGCAAGTTGATATCTTTCTCGAACGCACTGATGCGCCTGCTATCAGGACCGGCGAGATAAGCGTCGATCTCTAAAGTCTGGTTAACGGCTGCCACCAATTCCGCCTTGCTCGCTGGCCCGCGCAGCAAGCGCTGCAGTAGTGCCAAGCAGCGGCGGAGTACCAGCCACTTGCTTTCCCGTGCTCGTTGCATCGAACTCCCTTTGCTAGCATGGCGTTCACGCCACAGGTCGTGGTATTGCGCTATTCTACCACAGTCTCGCCTGCGCCCAACATGACCAAAATCATCTTTCCCCGCCCGTTTGCCGACGCTCCCTGCTTTCCCACCTGCTGCGACCTGCGCAGTACTGTCCACGGCGCACCAAGGATCGACCGCAGCTTAACCCCCGCCGCACGACGCCGGCTTGACACTGCCATACCCCTCCCTTAACCGGTAGCCATGCCTCTCCTCCGTATCGGCGCCCTGTTCTTCGGCGAGAGCCCGAGCGGCGTGCAACTGCTGGGCGCCGGTTTGGCGCTGCTCGGCTCTATCTTGGCGTCTGTGCAGAGCTAACACCCCGGCTCCCAAACAGCCTGAAGGCCCGGCCCGCGGCAACTGCTGCGTCGCCGCACGTGGCAATCCTCAACCCGTGCGAGCGCATCCGCCCAAGGAGCCGACCCCGCCGCCACGACCCGTCACAGCTCCTCTTCCCTCCTTCTCTTCTTTTTCCTCTGTTTCCTTTTTCCCCTCTCGTCCCTCCTTTCCCTCTTTGTCCCAAACAAAAGGACGCGGCCCAGGCCGCGTCCTTTTTATCCCGGCGCCCGCTCACGGGCTAGGGTTAGGGCCGGTTAACAGTGATGCTCGTGCCGTTGCTGTCGCCGTCTGGATCGTGGTTGGCGCCGGCGTGGTAGGTGTAGCCGCTGCGCGTCACGTTGTTTACCGTGAAGGTCACGCTGCTCACGCGCGACTTGGAGAGGTTCTTCTGCACGGTGCACTGGCCGCTGGAGTTCGTGGTGCACGAGGCCGATCCGCTTGTGCCGCCGCTCCATGAGCCGCTGACCGTGGCGCTGGCCACCGGGTTCTCATTGCTGTCGTGCACTGTGATGGTCACCGACGCGCGCCAGAAAGAGTTGTTTACGTTGCTGGCTGCCCGATCCAGGTCGCCCACGTGCATGGCGCTGCTGGGAGCGGGGGTGGCCGTCGGCGCCGGCGTGGGCGTGGCCGTGGGCGGCGGGGGCGTCGCGCCGGAGATGGCCGCGGCCAGGTCCAAGGTGCCGCCGGTGACAGTCTTGCCGCTCAGCGCTGCAATCGGCCGTGTTGTGTTCAAGATGCGGTCGCGCACTTGGCCATAGGTCCAAGTGGGATTGAGGGCATAGACCATGGCGACCGCGCCGGCCACGTGCGGCGTGGCCATGGAGGTGCCGCTGTAGGAGGAGTAGGAGCTGTTGGGCGTGGTGCTGACGATGCTCACGCCGGGCGCGCCCAGGTCAACTGTGGTGGCGCCGTAGTTGGAGAAGCTGGCCTTGGCGTCGTTGATGTCGATGGCTGCGACAGAGATGAGGTTGTCGTTGTTGTAGCTGGCCGGGTAGAAGGGCGACGTGTCGTTGTTCGTGCCGTTGTTGCCGGCCGCGGCGATGAATAGGTGACCGACGGACTTGGCGTTCTCGATGGCGTCGTAGAGCGCCTGCGAGTAACCGCCACCGCCCCAGCTGTTGTTGGAGACCTTGACGCCCTTGTTGACGGCATAGTTCAAGGCCGCGATGGCATTGGAGGTGCTGCCGCTGCCGCTGTCGTTGAGGAACTTCAGCGCCATGATCTTGACGTTCCAGTTCACGCCCACAACGCCCACGCCGTTGTTGCCCACCGCGCCGATCGTACCGCTGGTGTGCGAGCCGTGGCCGTTGACATCGCTGGGATTGTTGTCGTTGTAGGCCCAATCCCAGCCATGGATGTCGTCGATGTAGCCGTTGCCGTCGTCATCGATGCCGTTGCCCGCGATTTCGCCAGGGTTAGTCCACATGTTGGCCGCTAGGTCCGGGTGGTTGCGGTCCACGCCCGTGTCGATGTCGGCCACCACGAAGTTGGCGTCGCCGGTGAAGGTGTCCCAGGCCTGCGGCGCCTTGATGTTGGTCATACCCCACAGGTCGCCCCAGAGCGGATCGTTGGGGATGACTGCGGCGTGCACTGTGTAGTCGGGCTCGGCGTACTGCACGTAGCCCAGACTGGCCAATCGCTGTACGGCGTCGGGCACGCTGATGGAGGCGCCGCGCAGGCGCAGTTTCTCCAAGCCCGGTACCAGGGAATATGTGGTCTCCGTCTCCGCTTGGATCAATTGACGAGCCTCGGCCTTCTGCAAAGCCGTCGCGCCGTCGCGAAAACGAACCAACACGACATCGCTCGCGAACTCAGCGCCGGTGTTAACCTGCGGCGCCGCCAGCGACAGGCGGCCCGGCACCAAAGCCACTACGGCGAGCAACAGAACGGCCAGCAGAACGCGCAACTTGGGTTGGGTTGACATGGAATGGGGGTCTCCTTGGGCGAACTGGTAGACAGACGAAGAGGGGGCACGATTACCGGAGCAAAGATCCGGTCGCCTGAACAAACCACGCCATTATAGTCCTGACATCGGCCATTGTCAATTGTTTGTGCCGTGGCGAGGCGCGAGCCGTGTTTGCATCGTGCGCCTTTCTTGGCTATAATGCAGTCCCAGTGTGAAATCCTGGAAAGTTCAACCGATACGCCTTGACCGGGCTAACCGCATAGCATGCTCGCCATCACCCTTGTGTGACATAATCCCCGATTCGACGAGTCGGGGATTTTTTTGTGCCTCCCGGAGGCTGTTGTCGTGACCTCCTTGCTACGTCTACCTGGTCTTGTCGATGTCCACACCCATCTGCGGGTGCCCGGCGGCGAGCACAAAGAGGACTTTGCCAGCGGCACTGCCGCAGCCCTGGCCGGCGGCTTCACCCAGCTGCTGGCCATGCCCAACACCTCCCCTCCCCTGGCCACCCCGCCAGCCCTCGATCTTGCCCTGGCTGCCGCGCGCCGTGACATCCGCTGCGACGTCGGGCTTTTTGCCGGGGCCAGTCCTTTGCACGTCGACCGGCTGGCCGAGCTGGGTGAACCCGCAATCGCCTTGAAGGTCTACTTGAACGACACCTTTGGCCCACTGCGTGTGGAGGACTTGCCCACCCTTGCCGCCTGTTTTGAGCGCTGGCCGCGGCACAAGATGATTGCCATGCATGCCGAGGGCCAGAGTGTGGCCGTGGGCATCGGCCTAGCCGCGGCCTATGGCCGATCGGTCCACTTCTGCCACATCAGCCGCCGGGACGAGATCGAGCTGATTGCCGCTGCCAAGGCCCGCGGCCTGCCGGTCACCTGCGAAGTCACACCCCACCACCTCTTCTTGACCGAGGCGGACGCAGCGCGGCTGGGCCCCTTGGGTGATATGCGGCCGCGGCTGGCGACACAGGCCGACCAAGACGCGCTCTGGGCGCACCTCAACAGCACAGTGGACTGCATCGCCACCGACCATGCGCCGCACACCCTGGACGAGAAGGCTTCCTCTGCGCCGCCGCCCGGCGTGCCCGGCCTGGAGACCGCCCTGCCCCTCATGCTCACGGCCGTGGACCAGGGACGGCTCAGCCTCGATCGCCTCGTGGCGCTGATGGCCGTCAACCCGCGACGCATCTTCGGCCTGCCCACCCAGCCCGACACCTGGGTGGAGGTCGATGTCGGCCGTGCCTACTCACTGAGCGCCGAGGGGCTCTACACCAAGTGCGGCTGGACCCCCTTCGCCGGGGTCAAGGTCGTGGCCCGGGTGGAACGTGTCGTGCTGCGCGGGGTCGTTGTCTATGATCGAGAAGCGGGCTACCTTGCTCCACCCGGCTTTGGCCATGTGCTCTTCTCCCCTTCGCTTCGCAGCGTTGCCTGATCCATGGTGAACAGTTGTCCTATGCCGATCTCCTTCCTCGCCAAGCTTACCGCGGCTGTCCAGCGCAACAACTCCTTGCTTTGTGTCGGGTTGGATCCTGACCCGTGTCAGTTTCCGGCTCACTTCCCGGCCACCATCGACGCTGCAGCGCTCGTCGCGTGGGGCCGGCGGCTGATCGAGCAGACCGCCGACCTGGTGTGCTGCTATAAGCCCAACAGCGCCTTCTACGAGCAGTTCGGCGCGGCCGGCTGGGAGGCCTTGCGTCAGACCATTGCCGCCGTTCCCGACGACATCCCCGTGCTGCTTGACGCCAAGCGCGGCGACATCGGCAGCACGGCCAAAGCCTACGCTCGCGCTGCCTTCGACGTGTTGGGCGCGGACGCAGTCACGGTCAACCCTTACCTGGGCCGCGATGCTGTGGCGCCTTTCCTGGCCTATCCCGGCAAAACCGTCTTTGTGCTGGCTCACACCTCCAACCCGTCGGCGGCGGCGATCCAGGACGCTATGGTCGGCGAGCAGCGCTTGTTCGAGCACGTGGTGCGCCAGGCGCTCAACTGGGGCGAAGCAGAGCAAATCGGCTTTGTCGTGGGCGCCACGCAACCGGCCGCCTTGGCTGCCGTGCGTCGGCTGCTGGCCGATCGGCCCTGCTGGCTGCTCGCCCCCGGGGTCGGCGCGCAGGGCGGCGATTTGGAGGAGGCGCTGTCGGCCGGGCTGGATGCCCAGGGCAGCGGCGTGATCGTGCCCGTCTCACGCCAGGTGATCTACGCCGAAGACCCGCGCACTGTCGCACGCGGCTTGCGCGACGCCGTCAACGCAGCCCGAACCCGCCCTCGCAGCCAGCAACCCACCGCGCCAGCACTGCCAGCGGATCCCCCTGCCCCCTCCTTTCCTTCCTTTCCCTCGTTTCCTTCCGCTTCTCCTTCCTCTCCGCTCATCCTCGCCCTCCACGCCGCCGGCTGTGTGCAGTTTGGCGATTTCACCCTGGCCTCCGGTCGTCGCTCGCCGATCTACCTTGATTTGCGGCGCATGGCCAGCGATCCCACGCTGCTGCGCCAAGCTGCCAACGCCTATGCTGCTCTGCTGGCGCCTTTGCGTTGCGATCGATTGGCAGCCGTGCCGTATGCGGCTTTGCCGATCGGCACGGCGGTGGCCTTGGCCACAGACAAGCCGTTGATCTACCCGCGCAAGGAGGTAAAGTCGTATGGGACGGCCCAGCTCATCGAAGGAATTTACGCGGCCGGCGAACGGGTGGTCGTCATCGAAGACCTGGTGACCAGCGGCGGCAGCGTGTTGAAAGCGATCGCCGCACTGGAGGCCGCCGGCCTGGACCTGGTTGATGTCGTTGTGTTGATCGATCGCGAGCAGGGCGGCGCGCAGGCCTTGGCGGCGGCCGGCTATCGGCTGCACGCGGCGTTAACCCTGTCGCAGATCGTGGATACGCTGGAGGCGGCCCAGCGCATCACTGCTGCGCAGGCTGCCGCCGTGCGCGCGTATCTGGCGACTGATGAAGGTTAAGAAAATGATCCGGTAATAGATGCTTGCGGCGAGTCGTCCCTCGTGCGAGCTCGCCCGGGGATAAATCCCACCGGCTAGCCAACAGCGCCCCGTCAACGGGGCTGAAACGTTTCTGGCACGCGCTAGCCCGGTTCAACGGGCGCTGTTATGTAGCCGCGGAACTTCACACTCGCACCTGCGACGCAAGTGCAGGTGTTCCCCGGCGGGATAACATGAGGGCGAGCTCCGCTTCATTGCCGGAATATTATCTTACGCGTAACTATTCAGGTGCCGGGCACTTGCGACCGGTTTACAGCTTGAGCCGGCTCTGCAGACGCCCTGGCCAGCGCAGCCTTAAGTGCCCGGC
>DAOUBX010000078.1:0-10059 GCA_034432445.1 Anaerolineales bacterium | reverse complement strand
CTAGGTTGGCTGCGCAGACACGTTTGCAAACCAGATGCCCATGCGCGTCGGCGCACAACCGTCAATGAAAGCGCGGCGGGCACGGTCGGAGACCAGCCCGAGCGATTTTCAGGTTAGAATCCAAATGCTCGGCACCTAGGGCTGAATAGTTACGAAAGAAGCGGGCGTCCTCATGCGAGGACGCCCGCTTCGCGTCTTGATCCTGTCAACGGCGGCTATTGGCCGCTGGTTGGTCCGCCGAGTATCTCGCCTACTGACACCAGCGCATAGCCGGCATCTTGAAAAGCTTGTAGCAAGCGCGGCAGCGCTTCGACGTCGATCTGACGGCTCGTGTGCATGTAGTAGAGCGCGCCAGGGGCAGCGTTGCCAAACACGTTGTCGTAGATGGTCTGAGCGGTGGCGCCGTCCCGCCAATCCTCGGAGCCATAGGTCCAGATGATGGTCGTCCAGCCCAGCTCATAAGCGGTGGGGACGCTGATCTTGCTGCGCGAGCCAAAAGGTGGGCGGAAGTAGGGCTTGGTGGTCTGCCCGGTGAGCTCTTGCACCAGTGTTTCGGTGTCCATCAACTCTTTGGTCACTTGCTCTGCGCTCATCGGCTTGAAGTCGCCATGCGTCCAGGAGTGATTGCCGAGCTCATGTCCGCGCTCGGCGATGCGCTGAACAGCCTCCGGGTTTTGTTGTACCCACTCGCCTTGCATGAAGAAGGTAGTGCGGTAGTTGAATTGATCCAGGATGTCTAGGATCTGGTAGAGCAGCTCAGGGTTGCCTTCCACGTCGAAGCTGAGGTTCACCTGGGGCCGCCCGTCGGGCGCGGTCGGCGTACCCACATATACGATATCGGGGCTGGCTGGCGGCCGGCCGGCGGCCGGTTCTGGCGTCGGCGTTGGCGTGGGTGTGTCTGTCGGCGCAGGTGTGGGAGTGTCGGTGGGCAGGGGCGTGGGCGTCGCCGTAGGAATCGCCGTCGGCGTCGCCGTCGGCGCTGGTGTGGGCGTATCCGTAGGCTGTGCTGCCGAAGAGGTCGGCTCAGGGAGCTGGGCCACGGCGCTCGCAGATTGCCCGCCGCTGTTGCACGCTGTCAGCAGCAACAGCCCGACCATCAGGCCCAACAGCGCACCCAGGCGCCTGACCTTATGCTCTTGTGGTTTGCGTCCTGGCAAACTAAACATCATGCCTTAGGTGTTCTCCTTGCTGTCTTATTCGTCGAAGAGCTCGCCTACCGATCGCCCCTCGTGAATGCGACAAATCACGTCTCCTAGAAGGGGGGCCACGCTGATGATCTGCAGCCGGTCGCCAATGCGCTCCCGTTTCTTCTCGTCGATCGGCACCGTGTCCGATACGACGAGATGGGCAATGTCGCTCTTCTGAATGCGCTTAGCGGCCGGCTTAGACAGCACGGCATGGGTGGCTGTTGCGTACAGCTCCAGCGCACCGGCTTTGCGCAGGAACTTCGCAGCGTCACAGAGCGTGCCTGCGGTATCGATTTCGTCGTCGACGATGATCACGTTTTTGTCTTCGACGTTGCCAATGACGTTGTACATCTGCGTCGTGCCGCCATCGCGCGTGCGGCGCTTTTCGATGATTGCCAGGGGAAAGCCCATGCGCTCGGCAAAGTTACGCGCCCGTCGTACGCCGCCGATGTCAGGCGACACAACAACCGTCTTTTCCTCATCCAGATGCAACCGACGGAAGTACCGGACAAAGATGTCGATAGCCGGCAGCTCGTCGGTCGGAATCGTGAAGAAGCCTTGGATCTGCCCGGCGTGCAAGTCGATGGTCAAGAAGCGGTCGGCGCCGGCAGTCGTGATCAGGTCGGCCACCAAGCGAGCGCTGATGGGCACCCGCGGCTGATCTTTCTTGTCGGTGCGGCCGTAGCCATAATAGGGGACCACCGCTGTGATGCGCGCTGCCGAGTCGCGGCGTAAGGTATCGATGAAGATCAGCAGCTCCATCAAGTTGTCGTTGGTCGGCGGCGAAGTAGGCTGGATCAGGAAGACGTCCTTCCCGCGCACGCTTTCGTGGAGGCGCACAAAGGTGTTGGTATTGCGAAATTGGAAAACATCGACGCCGCCCAACTCCACTCCCACATAGTTGGCCACCGCCTGCGCGAGATCGCGATTGGCGGTGCCGCTGTAGATCGCCAGATCACCATACATCCGGATGAGTGTGGGGGCGGACTGAGTCGCCATCTGCGGGCCGTTGAGCTGCATGGAGACTAGCTCTGGCACAGGGACAGCGGGCGCCAGTTGACTCTTGCCGCCGTTTGTCTTGACTGCGTCGCTTGTTCGACGTGCGCTGGTTTTGACCATGAGGTGCAGCCCCTTTCTGCAGCAGAAACACGAACTGCTGCGCCAAGCGTTCCGGCTACTGCTCTAACACCACAGGCAGCAGTTTGGCCGCTGCCGTGTAGGGGTCTACCACGCGGGCAGCCACCTGAGTTACCAAGTCGTGCAATTGCTCCGGCGCTACCTGAGTTGCCAGCCGGCGCAGCACAGCCGTCTGTAAGATGTGAAAGACTTCGTTGCGGGCGCGCTCAACCTCGCGCCGCTGGTATTCGCCGCTGATGTGCAAGTAGTTACGATGTTGTTCGATTGCGTCGAGCAACTCGGCGACACCCTGATCGCGCAAGGCCACGGTCTTGACAATCGGCGGCAACCACACATCGGCTTCGGGGCCATCCGGCGTCTGCACGTGCATCGTCTGACCGTGGTGCCTGATTTGCTTAGGTCCCATGCCGAGCATCATCTGCAGGGCAGTGACGGTCTTGTCCGCCCCTTCGCGGTCGGCTTTGTTGACAGCCAAAATGTCGGCGATCTCCAGCACGCCCGCCTTGATCGCCTGAACCTCGTCGCCCAACCCCGGGGCTTCGACGACGATGGTCGTGTGGGCTGTACTGGCAATGTCCACCTCAGCCTGTCCGACGCCCACCGTCTCCACAAGCACCCGGTTGAAGCCTGCAGCGTCCAGCACCAGAATAACTCCCGCCGTCGCTTGCGCCAGCCCACCTAAGCTGCCGCGCGTCGCCATGGAGCGAATGAAAATCCCAGGATCCCCGCTGAGATCGCGCATGCGCACGCGATCGCCCAGCAACGCGCCGCCCGTGAACGGACTCGTGGGATCTACTGCTACAATCCCCACCGTGTAGCCGCGCTGGCGGTACGTCTTGGCCAAGGCGTTGACCAGCGTAGACTTGCCGGTGCCGGGAGCGCCGGTGATGCCGATGATGTGCGCGCGGCCCGTGCTGGGATAGAGAGCCTCCAACAGACTGTGCGCTTCGGCACCGTTGTTTTCGACCAGGGTGATCGTGCGCGCCAGCGCCCGGCGGTTGCCGGCCAGTAAGTCGTCAGTCAGGGTCATAAGCTGTTGCTGATAAGCGCCTGTGTGATGAGGTACAATCGTGCCAGTTCCATCGTACCATCGCCCCCGCGACTGCGTCAAATTGTGGCGCGGCGCAGCTATTCTGCCACAAGCGTGAGGCGCCTGCCTTGACGCTAGAAGGGCTTAGCCCAGGCCGAAACGGTCGCCTAAGCATTAGACAAGTACATGGCATAGCCGTTCAGGTAGCGGGCACTTGCGACCCGCAAAGGCAAGGGAGGGGCTGGGCATCTGTGGCCGATGCGTTGCCGTAGGGCGTTGCGGCGGGTGTGTGGGCGGGCCAGGGCGTCCACCGGGCGCCCTGGCCACAGGATCAAACATCTCAAACATCCAGGTTGCGCACTTGCTTGGCATGCGTCTGGATGAAGCGCTTGCGCGGGGGCACGGCGCTCCCCATGAGCATGTCGAAGGTGCGGTCGGCGGCGGCGGCGTCCTCGATAGTCACCTGCAAAAGGGTGCGATTCTCTGGGTTCATCGTCGTCTCCCAGAGCTGTTCCGGGTTCATTTCGCCCAGGCCCTTGTAGCGTTGGATGGTAACTTTCCTGCCGTCCAAGCGCTTCAGCAGCCGGTCCTTTTCCTCGTCGCTGTAAGCATAGTACTTGTCTTTGCCGCTTTGCAGCAGGTAAAGCGGCGGCTGAGCAATGTACAGGTTGCCATTGCTGATCAGCGGTTCCAGATAGCGGAAGAAGAAGGTCAGCAGCAGCGTGCGGATATGGGCGCCGTCTACGTCGGCATCGGTCATCAAGCAAATGCGGCCGTAGCGCAAGTTCTCCAGGTTAAAGCTGTCCCCTACGCCTGTGCCGAGGGCAGTGATGAGCGCCTGGATCTCCTTGTTAGCCAACGCCTTGTCCAGCCGCGCCTTTTCCACGTTGAGGATCTTGCCGCGCAGCGGCAGAATGGCCTGGAAGCGGCGGTCGCGACCCTGTTTGGCGCTTCCGCCGGCGCTGTCGCCCTCCACGATGTAGAGCTCGGACTTCGCCGGGTCGCGCTCCGAGCAGTCGGCCAGCTTGCCGGGCAGCGTAGCGCTCTCCAGCGCGCTCTTGCGGAAGACCAGGTCACGCGCCTTGCGCATGGCATCGCGCGCGCGGCTGCTGGTCTGGCACTTCTCCACGATCTTCTTGGCGTCGCGCGGGTTCTGTTCCATCCACGCCGTCAGGGCATCGCCTACCACCGATTGCACATAGCTCTTAACCTCGGCGTTGAGCAGCTTTACTTTTGTCTGGCTTTCGAACTGCGGGTCGGGCAGCTTGACGCTGATGATGGCTGTCAAGCCCTCGCGCGTGTCATCGGCCGTGAATGCCGGCTCGCTCTCCTTGAGCATGCCCTGCTTGCGCGCGTAGTCGTTCACGCTGCGTGTGAGCGCCGCCCGCAGGCCGGTCAAGTGGGTGCCGCCGTCGGGGGTGTTGATCGTGTTGGCGAACGTGTAGACCGACTCGTTATAACCGTCGGTGTACTGGAGAGCAGCCTCGATCAGCACGCCCTCGACCTCTTTTTCGACGTAGATCGGCGGATGCAAGACCTCTCGGTTCTTGTTGAGATAGCGCACGAAGCTCTGCACGCCGCCCTCGAAGTAGAAAGTTGTGTGTCGTGGCTCCTTCTCGCGCCAGTCGCTGAAGGTGATGGTGATGCCGCGTGTCAAAAAGGCCATCTCGCGGAAGCGTTGCAAGAGGGTGTCGTAGCGGTAGTCCAGCACCTCGAAGATCTGCGGATCGCGCAAGAAGGTGACTTTGGTGCCGGTGCGCTCGCCCGGCACCATATCCCGCACAGGGCGCACGTCGTACTGCGGCACGCCGCGCACAAAGCGCTGTTGCCACACCTTGCCTTCGCGCTTGACCTCCACTTCCAGCCATTCGGAAAGGGCGTTGACGGCCGATACGCCGACGCCGTGCAAGCCGCCTGATACTTTGTACCCGCCGCCGCCGAACTTGCCGCCGGCATGCAGCTTGGTCATGACTACGGTCAACGCCGATGTGCCCGTTTGCTGATGAATGCCAACCGGAATGCCGCGGCCGTTGTCGGCCACGCTCACGCTCTCGTCGGGGTTGATGGCGATCTCGATGTGGTCGCATGAGCCGGCCATCGCTTCGTCGATAGCGTTGTCGACCACCTCGTAGACCATGTGATGGAGAGCCTTGATGTCGGTGCCGCCGATGTACATGCCGGGACGGCGTCGCACCGCCTCCAGCCCTTCCAGCACCGTGATGTCGCTGGCATCATAATGGGCAGGGGTATTGTTGTTGAGAGCCACAGTCCAAAGTCCTCCGAACTATCACCAATTGCAACCTCAGTTCACCTACTGAGCGGCGACCAAGGTCTTTTGCCAGCGCGTCAGTCGATCATTGAAGAAGATCAGCCGGGCGGCAGTCAAGCCAGCCAGCAAAAAGGCGTTGCCGGCGATGCTGACGAGCACGAGCCAAGGGCTGATCTGCGCCAGACGCTGCCAGATGAATTGAAAGCCACCCAGAATGATCACAATCACCACGATCAATCCGAGCGTACTCCAAAAGTTGCGACCGACCACGTTGACGCTGTACCACAGCGCCTGACGCAGCGACGCGCCGTCCCAGGCAATGGCCGCCACAACGAAGTACAAGATAAAATAGAGCCAAAGCACCAACCAACCACCCAAGAGCACGCCCAAGCTGGCCAGCGGCGTGGCCAGGGCCGGCGCCAGCAGCAACAGGAGTGAAAAAACCAGTGAAGTGGCCAGCAAGGCGCTGAACAGCAAGACGCCCAACAGGGCGGCGTAAAGCGTTGCCAGGACCCACACGCGCAGCGTACGGCGTAGCCAGAACCCCGCCTTTCCGGTTGCAGGCTGCAGCTGCGCTGTGATCAGCACCAGAAAGGCGCTGCCCAAGCCGAACCCCACCAGCAGCATAAGCAGCGCTATCAGCCACACCGTCGTCGGCTGCGCCTGGCGCACCGAGATCTCAGTCGCAAAACGGGCCGGTTCCACCAACCCCGGCAGTAGAACATTGAACCAGGTCAAGCTGTTGCTGACGAGCCAGTATAGATTGAACTGCTGCCCAAAGGCGTTCAGCATTTGCTGCGACGCGGCCACCATCTGATCGACATCGGGAGGCATGTCGGCAGTCGGCCACGCCTTGAACAACGACGCGACGATCTGGCTGACCGACAGGTGAGGCCCCAGCCACAGCCAGATATCAACGACCACCGGCAGAATG
The DNA here is from genome assembly GCA_034432445.1 of Anaerolineales bacterium. Lineage (GTDB taxonomy): Bacteria > Chloroflexota > Anaerolineae > JAAEKA01 > JAAEKA01 > JANWYQ01. The sequence continues at coordinate 3,502 of DAOUBX010000078.1, read as the reverse complement.
ATCAACCAGATGTGTCGTTGTACCAGCCGAAAACCAGCCGAGATGCTTTCGATGATGCCTAAAGGTTTCTCCACGAAGCCGCCTTGGCGCTGTCCACACAGCAGGCAACAAGCAGGCGACACCCTTGTTGCTGAGCTGCCGGAGTCAGGGTGCCGCCTGGAAAATACACGTTACTGGCGCAAACAAAATGGCTGCCGAACACGCCGGATTATACCATACTTGCCGGTAAACTGCCAGAACGCCGCCACCGTGGGGCGGTGGCGAGAGACGCGCCCTGGAGCGCGTCGATCACGGGATAGACGTACTTGTGGCGTGGGCCAAGCGTCGGGTTGAAGGTCTTGACGTTGGTCTAAGCGGCATGTACAATCACCTTGTGAAGCACGGCACCTGTGGCCTTGCAGTCGTTCTAGCATGGAGGATCGCTTGCGCGTTATCACGTTGACCACGGACTTCGGCTTGGTAGATAACTATGTGGGCGCAATGAAAGGCGTCATCTTGCGCGTTGCCCCTCAGGTTCACATCGTCGACATCACGCACTTGACGCCGCCGCAGGACATACGACGGGCGATGACCGTGCTACAGGGCATCGTACCGTACTATGCGCCCGATACCATCCATGTCGTGGTGGTGGATCCGGGAGTAGGCAGCGAGCGCCGGCCCCTTGCCATCCAGACGCCGCAAGGTTTCTTTGTCGGGCCGGACAACGGCGTGTTTGCGCAGGTGATCGCCGCTGCCGGCTCTTATATCACCATTGTGCATCTCAACAATCCAGCCTATTGGCTGCCAGGGGTAAGCCGTACCTTTCACGGGCGGGACATCTTTGCGCCGGTGGCTGCCCACCTGGCGAACGACGTGCCTTTGGCGCTGCTGGGCACTCCGATCAGCGACCCGGTCATGCTGCCCTTGCTGCACGCCGAGCGCCTACCCGACGGTCGTATTCGCGGCCACATCGTTGCTATTGACCATTTCGGCAACCTGATCAGCGACGTGCCGGCTGCTTGGCTGGTCGGCGCCCATTGGCGCTTTGACATCGCAGGCCGCCGCATAGACGGTCTCAGCCACACCTACGCTGCGGCTGCGCCTGGCCAATTGCTGGCGCTGATCGGCAGCAGCGACCAGCTCGAGGTGGCCGTGCGCAATGGCAGCGCCGCGCAACAGCTGGGCGTGCAAGTTGGCGAACCAATCGAGGCCGTGGCGCATGATACAGTGCGCAGCGCGTGACCCGTCACCGGGCACGCGCCTCATACTCACCACCACCTGGAGACTCCCCCATGGAACAATTCGTCATCGAAGGCGGCTATCCACTCAACGGCGAGGTGCGGCCGAGCGGCAACAAGAACGCCGCCCTGCCGCTGCTGGCGGCCTGCCTGCTGACCGATGAACCTTTGACCCTGCACAACGTGCCGCGCATCGGCGACATCGAGACGCAGTTGGAGCTGCTGGCCGACCTGGGCGTTGACATTGCTTGGCAAGATGCGCACACGGTGACCTTGCAGGCGCGCACCCTGCGCAGCAGCACGCCCAATCCCGCCCTCTTCCAGCGCACTCGTGGCTCTGTGACGTTGATCGGCCCCATGCTGGCGCGCGCCGGACGCATCGACTTGCCTTCGCCCGGCGGCGACAAGATCGGCCGACGACGCATCGATACACACCTGCTGGCGTTGGAGGAGCTGGGCGCACAGATCGCGCATAACGGCGACTTCACCCTGCGCGCTGCCGGTTTGAGGGGGGCTGACATTTTGCTGGACGAGGCCAGCGTCACCGCCACGGAGAACGCGGTCATGGCCGCTGCGCTGGCGCGGGGCGTGACCGTGATTCGCAACGCCGCATCTGAGCCGCACGTGCAGGATCTATGCCTGTGCATCAACCAGATGGGCGGCAAGATCAGCGGCATCGGCAGCAACATCCTGACGATCGAGGGGGTGCCGCGGCTGCACGGCGGCGAGTTCACCATCTGCCCCGACCATATCGAGATCGGCAGTTTCATCGGGCTGGGCGCGGTCACGGCGGGCACCCTGCGCATCAAGGGCGTCAACTGCGAACACCTGCGCATGATGGACATGGTGTTCCGCAAGCGGCTCGGCGTGAAGATGCATTACGAGGGCGACACGCTGGTTGTCGAAGACGGCCAGGAGCTGGAGGTTTTGCCCGACGTGGGCGGCGCCGTGCCCAAGATCGAGAACGCGCCCTGGCCGGCTTTCCCGGCCGACGTGCTGAGCATCGCCCTGGTGACGGCCACGCAGGCCAAGGGCACGGTGCTCATCCACGACAAGATGTTTGAAAGCCGGCTGTACTTCACCGACAAGCTGATCGCCATGGGCGCGCAGATCATCCTGTGCGATCCGCATCGCTGTGTGGTGGTGGGGCCTTCACAGCTGCACGGCAGCACGGTGGTAAGCCCCGATATTCGCGCCGGCATGGCTTTGGTAATTGCTGCGCTGGCTGCCAAGGGCGTGAGCGAGATCGGCAACATCGGCCAGATCGATCGCGGCTATGAGCGGCTGGAGGAGAAGCTGCTGAGCCTGGGCGCACACATTCGTCGCGTGCGTCCGGGGGCCTAAGGCGCAGCCCTCGTTTGACAGCCCGCCGTCAGCCCACTACAATACGTCTAACCGGAACGCACTCTCCTGGACAACAGCGAGCCGTTGAACGGGTCTTGATCATGGCGATCGACTGTTTTTGTGCACCATCATGGTTGCCACTCCCTTGACCTGGCAAGCCCTGGAGGCTGCCTTGCGCCGACCTTTGCCCGGCTTGGCCGCTCAGGTGCGCATGGCGCCTAACCCGCGCCCGTTGGCGCCGCCTACCCCAGATCTCGAACCGCGCCGCGGTGGCGTGTTGGTGCTGCTTTATCCCGACGACCAAGGGGGTGAGCTGACGGTGGTGCTGACACGACGGACCGACAATATGGCCAACCACCGCGGGCAGATCAGTTTCCCCGGCGGCAGCGTCGATCCTGCGGACGCGTCCACCGCCCATACAGCCCTGCGCGAAGCTTGCGAGGAGATCGGCGTGTGCGCCAGCGATGTGCGGTTGTTGGGGGAATTGACGCCGCTCTACATTCCCCCCAGCAATTTTCGCATCTATCCGCATGTGGCCTACGTAGCCCGCCGTCCCCTTTTCAACCCGCAGCCGACCGAAGTGGCGGAGTTGCTAGAAGCGCCGTTGCGTCACTTTATGGACGACCGCGCTGTTGGGGAGGAGCAGAGGATTGTCATGGGACAGCCCATGCGCATTCCGTATTTCCTGGTGCATGGCCATAAGGTCTGGGGCGCGACGGCCATGGTGCTGGCCGAGCTGGCGGCGGTGGCAGCAACGGCGCAGCTATCGAGCTAACAGTCTAGGCAATCTGGGGCTTAAGCTTCGCTATACGGAACCAAGGCACCGGTCTCCCAATTGTAACTGCTCAGGTGCCGGGCATTTGTAGGCGATTTGCGACCTAGGTTGGCTTCGCAGACACGTTTGCAAACCAGATGCCCATGCGCGTCGGCGCACAACCGTC
>DAOUBX010000077.1:0-9394 GCA_034432445.1 Anaerolineales bacterium | reverse complement strand
TTGATCTCGATGAGCTGGGAATGGGCGCCGGCATAGACCACCGGCTGCCACATGTCATCGTAGAAGCCATAGACCGCTGTGCCGCCGTTGGTGAAGCACCCCCAGCCTTTGCCCACCATGCCGCTGCACGTTGGATTTGCGAGGAAGCCTTGCTCGAAGCCTCCATTATACAGCACGTCCCCGACGGCAGCCATCGGGCTTGGCCCTGTGGGCACTGCCGCAACGAGAATAGACAGCATGATGGCAAGGGCTGCGATGCGGGTGCGTTGAATTGCCATTCTGCTACTCCTTTCAATGATCGATCTGATCTGCACCTCCAAACGGTTTGGAGGGCCGCACGGATAACATAATCCTGCGCACGATCGCCCACATCCTAGCATAACCGATCCGTCAAGTCAACCGTTTGGTTATGTCACGTACCTTAAAAAGGGCTTAGTTTACGCGTAGCAAAGTAGCTGTCAAGCGCAGAATGCCCTTGTTTGGGCCATGTAACCTTAAAAAAGTAGCAGAAACATGCAACTACGAGCATGAGGCGCCGAAGTCGAGAGGGTTGGCGCTCTGGATACGGCTTGAATCGGCCCAGAATCGGCCAAGCGGTTTGACAGATGGGGTCTTTTGGCTAGACTACGGCACAAATTCCTCATCGCGTGCCTGGAGGCCCTGATAAATGAAGAAAAGCGTGACAATCGGTGTCGCTTTGGTGGTTTTGCTGATTGCGCTTTATGTGGCCGGCAGCTGGTACTTCTCCGGCCTGATTGTCAAGTTCAACGTGCAGCCGCTCGAACAACAACGCGTCAAGCATGGCGCACCGGCCGACTACGGCTTGCCCACCCCCGAGGAGGTTGCCATCCCCGGTGACGGAGTAACCTTAGCGGGCTGGTACTTCGCCAATCCTACTGACGCTGACTGCGGTGTAATCCTGCTCCACGGCCATACCGGCAGTCGCTACGGCATGCTAAAGTACACTCCTCTAATCTGGTCGCGCGGCTGTGATCTATTGCTCTACGATCATCGCTATCACGGCGCCAGCACCGGCAGCTACGGCACCTACGGATATTATGAAAAGCAGGACGCGCTGGCGGCTCTGCGTTGGTTTGAACAACGCACCGGCTTGCAGCCCAATCAGATCGGCATGTTGGGCGAGTCCTATGGCGCAGCAACGGCTCTGCAGGCCGGCCCGCTGGCGCCTGGCCTGGCCTTCATCGCGGCCGACTCCGCCTACCGCGACTTGGAGACCATCATCAGTGAGCAAGCGGTGCAGCAGTTTGGTGGGTGGACGCGTTTGTTCGTGCCCGGCGCCCTGGCCTTGGCGGGCCTGCGCGCCAACTTCGCTCCCCACCAGGTCTCAGCGCTAGACGCGGCAGACGAGCAGACGTCGCCGATCTTCCTCTCTCACTCGGCGACTGACGAGTTCACACAGCCCCACCACTCGGTCGACATTGCGGCCCAACTGCCCCCTACACTCTGTACTCGCTTGCACTTGACCGACTGGGGGTCTACGCATGGCCACTCCATCGATGACAACCTTGCGGCTTATCAAGCGCAGTTCGACGAGTTCCTGGCCGCCTGCGTCCCCACCTTTGGCCAGCCCACCCCCTGACGTTTGGCATCATGCAAGGTGTCGACGCCCCCAACAAACGACAGAGGCTGCCTTTTTTGAGGCAGCCTCTGCGGTCAGTCAGATTGAACCAAGAGCTGTCGACCTCGTGGATCGATCTTCCGAGATCAACCTGCGAAGCGACACCAAGACGGACGACCTTCTCAGATCGCCCTACAATGGTTTGACCTAAAACAGGCCCACCACCTTACCGTTCTCGTCGATGTCCACCTTCATGAACACTGGCTTGCTGGGCAGGCCAGGCATGGTGCGCATCTCACCGCACAGGGGGTAGATGAAGCCCGCACCAACACTGGCCCGCACCTCTCGTACCGGCAGGGTGAAACCGGTAGGCACGCCCTTCAGCGTGGGGTCATGGCTGAGGCTGAGGTGAGTTTTGGCCATGCAGATGGGGAGGTTGCCAAAGCCGGCCTTTTCGTAGGCCGCAATCTGGGCGTTGGCCTCAGGCGTGTATTCCACCCGCGCTGCGCCATACACCTTGGTGGCAATGGTCTCGATCTTCTCTTTGATAGACAGGTCGAGTGGATAGAGGAACTGGAAGTTGCTGGGCTGTTCCGCTGCGCTGACCACAGCTTCAGCCAGTTCGATGGCACCCTCGCCGCCGCGCGCCCAGTGGTTGCTAGGCACGGCCGCGTAGGCGCCCGTCTGCGCAGCCAGCCGCTGCACCAGCTCGATCTCGGCCGGCGTGTCGTACTTGAAACGATTGATGGCCACAACCACCGGTACGCCAAACGTGCGGGCGATCTCGATGTGCTTGGCTAGATTGGCAAACCCTTTCTCCAACAGGGGCAAGTTCTCCTCAGTGTAGGCCCGGTCTAGATCCCGCCCTGGCGCGACCTTTGGTCCGCCGCCGTGCATCTTCAGCGCCCGAATGGTCGCCACCAAGACTACAACATTGGGGATCAAACCAGAGTAGCGGCACTTGATGTTGAAGAACTTCTCCATGCCGATATCGGCGCCAAAGCCCGACTCGGTGACTACGTAATCGGCCAACCTGACTGCAATCTGGTCGGCAATGATGCTGCTGTTGCCGTGTGCGATGTTGGCAAAAGGCCCGGCGTGAACGAAAGCCGGCGTCCCCTCCAGCGTTTGCATCAGATTTGGCATGATGGCATCGCGCATCAGCACGGCCATGGCGCCGGCTACGCCCAGGTCCTCAGCGGTCACCGGTTCCTTGTTGACGTTTTGGCCGATCACAATACGGCCGAGCCGTTGGCGCATGTCTTTGAGGCTGGTAGTCAGAGCCAGAATTGCCATCACCTCGCTGGCGACAGCAATATCGTAGCCCGTCTCGCGCGGCACGCCGTCGTCCTTTGCGCCCAGGCCAACCACGATGCTGCGCAAGGCGCGATCGTTGATGTCCACAACCCGTTTCCAGGTGATCGTGTAGGGGTCAATTTGGAGCGGATCGAGGCCGGTCACTTCTTTGAAGCGTGCGCCGTAGTTACGCTCGTGCAGCAGGCGGGCGTCGATGGCCGCGGCCAGCAGATTCGTCGCAGCGGTCACTGCGTGGATATCGCCCGTCAGATGGAGGTTAAAGTCTTCCATCGGCACCACCTGGCTGTAGCCGCCGCCGGCTGCTCCACCTTTGATGCTAAACGTGGGCCCCTGCGAGGGCTGGCGAATGCAGGTGAAGACTCTTTTGCCCAGGTGTGCGCCCAGCGCTTGGCTCAGGCCGACTGTTGTGGTGGTTTTGCCCTCACCCAAGGGCGTAGGTGTGATCGCTGTCACGTCGATATACTTGCCCTGTGGCCGGTCTCTAAACTTCTCCAGCACATCAAGATGAACTTTGGCCTTGTACTTGCCGTAAAGGTCCAGGTCATCCTCGCTCAGTCCCAACTGGTCAGCGATTTCAAGGATCGGCCGGAGGGTTGCGGCCTGGGCGATGTCAATATCGCTGGGGACGGGATCTTTGTATGCGAACTTGGCCATTGCTTGCGTCTCCTTCGGTGAGTGAATGCAGCGGCAGCGCTGCTGGCTGACGAGCGAACGTCGGCTATGACGTGTTGATCGACGGTTTTTGCCGCTTGTTTGTGGGCATTGTAACCAAGTTTCTGCTTCTTGTACATGACGTAGCGCATATTGAGGAAGAAAAAGAAGCTGGCGCAACGCAGTGCGTTACGCCAGCTCGGCAAGATATCTATCCCAGAATGTCAGGCGATCGGCCTAACCGCCCTTTTGCAGTGATCAAAGCAGTCATACCGGTCGTGCGCGATCTTGGTTCGCCAAAGGTCAGTCGAGCAGTTTCTCGAGCTTGTTGGCCAGTGAAGCGTAGCCGGTAACACCCACCTGGCGATCGACTTCCTTACCGCCCTTGAAGTAAAGCAAGGTCGGAATGCCCATAATGCCGTAGCGGCCAGGCACGTTAGGGTTCTCATCCACGTTCAACTTGGCGATGATGGCACGACCGTCATAGGCAGCGGCCAGTTGTGACACTGACGGCGCAATCATGTGGCATGGGCCGCACCAATCGGCCCAAAGATCGACAACCGCCGGTAGGTCAGACTTAAGGATGACCTCCTCGAAGTCAGCATCGGTCACGTGAATGGGTTCAACGCCCGCCTGAGCAGGCGCACCGGTTGTCTCGGGTTTGCTTTTCTTGAACAGGTTCATGGTTCGCTCCTCACCTTACAATGGATTCTACATGTTGCCTTCGCAGCACTTTTGATGCGAGAAAAGGGATATAGGTTTCAGGGCGCAGCCGCCAAAGCGCCATTTGTGCCCCTTGCTTCGCATGCCAATGGAACACAGCTTACGCAGCACATGGCAGCTTGCATCTTGATCAAGGCCTAGAGCACCGCCACCGCAGCGGCTATGCTGATGGCCACGCTAACCACAGCCATCAACAGGCCGAAACATCCTTGCTTGCGCTTGCTTTGGTCGAGTGGCGGTGCGCCGGCCGTAGGCGGGTGGCTGCCCACACTGCCTAGCTGGCCGCCAACGGCCGCTGGCGGCTTCTGCGGACGCGGGCCACTGCCGCTGGCGCCTTGTTGCAGCTCTGGCCGCTCGTCGTCGGCACCTTCATGTTGGCTGCCCAGCACACCGCCAAAACGTTCGCTTCTGCTGATCTCAGCTTGAGTGGCATCGCTGCTCGGCTCATCGGTAACCTCCGTCATGGCCGGCCTCCGTTCTTGGGCATCGGCTTGAGCACAAGCTGGTCAGCCTGGCCGTCAGCATGATACGAAGAACGCACCAAAGGACCGGACTCGACCCACTTGAAGCCACGCGCCATGCCCTCCTGGTGCAGGCGAGCAAACTCCTCCGGCGTCCAATAACGTTCGATGGGCAGATGGAAGCGGCTCGGCTGCAGATACTGGCCGATGGTCATGATGTCTACGTCCACCGCTCGCAAATCGTCCATGACCTGCAACACCTCGTCCATCGTCTCGCCCAGGCCAACCATGATGCCGGTCTTGGTGATGCCGTCGGGAACCATTTGCTTGGCCTGGCGCAGCAGCTCCAGCGAGCGGGCGTACTTGGCCTGCGGCCGCACGCGGCGGTAAAGTCGCGGCACGGTTTCCGTGTTGTGGTTAAGGATTTCGGGCCGTTCGTCCATCACCAACTTGAGCGCATCCCAGTTGCCCATGAAGTCGGGGATCAGCACCTCGATGGTGCAGCCAGGTTGCAAGCGCCGGATTTGGCGGATTACTTCGGCGAAGATGTGTGCGCCACCGTCGGGCTGTTCATCGCGGTTGACACTGGTCAGCACAGCGTGACGCAGACCCATCATCGCCACCGTCTCGGCTACCCGTCGCGGCTCGTCCTCGTCCAGCGCAGCCGGTCGGCCGGTTTTGATATGACAGAACCCGCAAGAGCGGGTACAGGTGTCACCCATCAACAAAAAGGTTGCCGTGCCGCGCCCCCAACACTCGCCGATGTTGGGACACATGGCCTCCTCGCAGACGGTGTGCAGGCCATGCCCGCGCATCATCTGTTTGATCTGGCGGTAACCGGGGCTGTCGGGCATGCGTACGCGCAGCCATTCCGGCCGACGGCCGCGTGTCAGCTGATCCGTCGGCTCTTTGCCGGGGCGAAACGGTTTTAGTTCGATCGTGCTCTGGGTACTGTCCATGAAAACTCCGGTGTGGTTCGATCCTACTTCAGGTGTCACTACTGGGCGTCGGGCGCTTGCGATCGATTGGCGACTTGCAGCAGCAGCACAGACACCTGGGCAAAGACAATCCCGAGTGCCCGGCGTCGATGGCCGAATAGCAACTATCCGACTAGATGTGAATCGCTGCTCCCTCCACCGCGTGCGCCGCTTCCATCAACACCTCCGACAGCGTCGGGTGCGCATGCACGCTGCGCGCGATCTCGTGGGCGGTCAGCTCGTTGTTGTGGGCCAGCACGAACTCTGGCAGCAACTCGGTGACCTCCGGGCCGATCATGTGCACGCCCAAAATTTCGCCGTAGCGTTTGTCGGCGATGATCTTAACCCAACCGTTCTTCTCGTTCAGGCCTAGCGCCTTGCCGTTGGGCATGAAGGGGAAGCGGCCGACATTGATCTCGTAGCCGCGCTCCACCGCTTGTTTCTCGGTCAAGCCCATGGAGGCCACCTGCGGCTGGCAGTAGACGGCACGCGGCATGAACAGATAGTCGTCGTCGCTGAAGCCCTGGGTCTCGTGGCCGGCGATGTGCTCGGCGGCAACCATACCCATGGCGCTGGCCACGTGCGCCAGCATCAGCTTGCCGGTCACATCGCCGATGGCGTAGATGCTGGGGACGTTGGTGCGCATGTAGGCGTCGACCTCGATGAAGCCGCCCTTGCGCGTCTTGACGCCGACGGCCTCTAGGCCCAGGTCTTCAACGTTGGGCTGTACACCCACGGCCACCAGCGCCTTCTCGGCGTCGAATGTAACTTTCTCGCCAACTGCGTTTTGGGCGTGCACGCGCACGCCGCCGTCTGTGCGTTCGATGCGCTCGACGCGCGTGTTAGTACGAACGTCAATACCCATCTTGACATAGAGCTTCTCCAGCTCCTGGCTCACTTCTTCGTCCTCCAGCGGCAGCATGCGGGGCAACATCTCGACCAGCGTCACCTTGGCGCCGTAGGCCTTGTGGACATAGGCAAACTCGACGCCGATAGCGCCGGTGCCGATCACGACCAGGCTCGTGGGCGACTCTGGCAAGACGATGGCCTCGCGGTAGCCCAACACCCGTTCACCGTCCGTCTCCATGCCGGGAAACGTACGGTTGCGTGCGCCGGTGGCCAGGATGATGTGTTTGGCCGTTACTTCGCGTCCAGCCGGTGCAGGTTGGGAGCCGGCGGAGGCGGACGCCTCTGTGACCACCGCGCTGTTGGGCGAGGTCAGCCGGGCTGTGCCGTTGATCACTTCGATGTTGTTCTTCTTCATCAAGAAGCCAACGCCCTTGACCAAGCGCTGTGACACCTGGCGGCTACGCTTGAAGGCCTTTTCAAAATCGGCGCTGAAATTGTCGAAGCTGAAGCCAAAGTCCTTGCCCTGTTCGTGGATGATATTGACCAGCTCGGCGTTGCGCAGCAGTGCTTTGCTGGGAATGCAGCCCCAGTTCAGACATACGCCACCCAGCGCTTCGCGCTCGACAACAGCCGCTTTCAAACCCAGCTGCGCGGCCCGAATAGCAGCCACATAGCCACCCGGGCCACCACCGATAACGAGAACGTCGAATTGAGTGCTCATGCGTTTCCTCGAGAGTGCTGAATTTTCGGCGCCGCCCATTTGGTACCACTCAGCCTGCGCCGCGTATGCTTTGGTTCGCAGAACAATTACCCGGCCGCCGCGCCAGGATTGATTGACTGGCAACGCCCGGTAGATCATTAAGCGCTTTCACCCGACTGTACCCGCGTTGCCAGCCAAAGTTTATCACAAATGAACCCTCCCGCAAAGTAAGCATTCAGGTGGTTGTGCGTTTGCCTCGTCTTTGCAGCAGCAGACTGCCTCCGAGCAGTGGAGCTGCCAGCGTCGCAACCACCCAAGGCCAACCAAGGCCGGCGCCGTGATGACGCGCAGGAGCTTTGTCTGCCTCGCCGGTAACGGGGAGGAACAACGGCGGCGAGTTCAGCGCCGCCCAGTCCACAGCACCACGCTGCAAGTCAGCCGGTCGGCGCGGCAAGACGCGATAGAAGCTATCGTAAGGCGGCTCCTCGTCGTTTTGGCTCACCACACCAACGACCGTCCACACGTCACCGATCACGACATAGGGCCGTTGCACGCCGGTGGACTCTTGGATGACGACTCTGGCCTCGCCGCTGCCGTCGTCCAGCAGAATGCTCGACTTGCCCCGATAGCCGCTGACGGGCGCAGTAATCGCTACCAATCGACCCTCCGTCGCTTCGCTGACCTCGCCCGTGCGAATGGGCAGAGGCGATGGCGGGACAGCCGCACCAAGCGTTTTGATATCGTCGATGCGGGTCAGCCGGATTTCCTTTTCGCCGTCGTGGGTGTCCAGCCAGCCGTTGACCCGCACCCACTGGCCCTCGCTAAGCGGCGGCCACTCGCCGGAGCGCAGGTAGACCAAGATGCCGCCTGTCGCATCCTGAATGTAGATCTCTTTGTCGGCCAACACCCTTGGCAAAACCGTCACCTGCCCTTCCAGGGTCACGCGCACGCCATCGGCTAAGGCGCGCGCGTGGGCAATCGTGACCAGGTCGTAGTTGAAGCGGTCGTAGGGTGGCAAGGCACCACCGCTGCTGCCTCCACCGTCAGAAACACCGCCAGAACCGGCTGCATTGCGTTGACCGGGTGTTTCGGCGCATTCCACAGTCCAAGCCCCATCGCCGTCAGGCAGCCGGCACCACGACTGGTCGTAGCCCGAGAAGCGATCGTAGAACAACGCGTCCGCTTCTAGTCCGTCGGGGTAGAGCAAGCGCACCCACTCCTGGTCAGCGTTGAGGGCCAGATCGCTCTGGCGGCGAAAGACCACCAGGTACTCGCCGGGCCGCAGGATGGTGCCCGCGGGCAGCGCGTACACGTGGCCGGTTGCCCCGCGCAAAGCGGCCGAGTCCGGCGGCGGGCTGTCGGTCAGTTGCCAGCCCCCCAACTGCACCACCGTTGCGCCGTCGTTGACCAGCTCGATCCATTCATCCAGATGGTTAGCCTGGCCGTCGCCGTCCCAATCGATGTCGCGTGGGGAAGCCAACACTTCGTTCAAGCGGATGACATCGTCAGGTGTGTAGGCGGGTCGATTGGGCGCGCCGGGCGAAGGCGGATAGTCGGAGGTCCAAACGTTGCCGCCGTCCTCTGTCTTGCTGAAAGGTACATCTTTGCCAGTACGACTGTAGTCGTAGCGTTCCACTTCGCGACCGTCCGGCCACAACAGACGCACACTGTCGCGGTCGTTGTTCAGTGTCACACCGGTCCGGCTGCGATAGAAGACCAAGAAGCCACGCGGACCAATCACCGTGCCGTCTGGAATCACGTAAGGCCGCGTGCCTTCGGGATCGACGGCCTGGCTGGCCACACCGTCGTCCTCGTCGTCGAGCTGCCAGCCGCTCAGGTCCACTGCCACATCAGCGGTGTTGTAAAGCTCGATGTACTCGTCCTGGGTGTCAGTCACGCCGTTGCCATCCCAGTCGCTGGCCGGATTGGGCATTGCCTCGTTCAGACCGATGCTCGTGGGCAGGGGCGTGGGCGTCAGCGGCGGGGTTGCTGTAGGCGTGGGCGTAGCGCCGGGGCTGTTGGGTGCGCCGGGCGAGGGTGGGTAGGTGCGGGTCCACTCGCTGCCGCCGTCGCTGGTCTTGCTGTAGGCTTCGTCGGCGCGGCTGGTGGTGTACTCGATCTGCTCTGCTACGACGCC
>DAOUBX010000076.1:0-7447 GCA_034432445.1 Anaerolineales bacterium | reverse complement strand
CAAAGGAAAACCGTCGTTTTCGTGGCTCAGGTTCCGTCAAGGCTGAGCGCGGGCTAACCACCGCTTGCAGGCGACTTGGCCTTCACGCTCCGCGTTCGGCCATGCGCCTGATGCACACCGGTTGGGGCGCAGCGCTGTGCAGTCACAGCGTGCGTGTGCGGCCAGGCCTTCGCAGGGCCAAGTGCGTTCCAGTGCGCAAGGCTGCGCGGTGCGGCCTGCCTGCCGCAGGCAGGCGGCGGGGGTCGGGGTCGAACGCAGCGCGTTCGCGTCGTCGCCCGGCCCAACATTGCATCCAGCCGACACGCTCCGCTCGCTGCGCTCGCTCCGCGTGCGGCTGATGCTCTCGTTGGGCGGACGAAGCACACGCACCACTATACCTTGACAATGTGTAGCCCGTTGACTACACTGATGACATGATCGAAATCCGCAAGACCGAGGCTTTCGTTCAGTAGCTTGATGGCCTGCGTGACATCAAAGCGCGATCTCGTGTTCTTGCACGAATCGAAAGATTAGCTACTGGAAATCCAGGAGACGTCAAGCCGGTTGGCGAAGGCGTTTCAGAATTGCGCATTGATTATGGCCCCGGTTATCGAGTGTACTTTGTGAAGCACGGTCAGACGGTGATTGTCTTGTTGGCTGGCGGCGACAAGAGCACGCAAGCAACAGACATCAGAACTGCCAAACGGCTGGCGCGAAATCTGTAGGAACCGATCATGACGAAAACTGTTACGACACGTTGGGACGTTGCTGAACACCTGCGCACACCTGAAGAAATGGCAGCCTATTTGGAGGCTTGCCTCGAAGAGGCAGACGGCGACGCCGCCTTTGTCGCCAAGGCTTTGGGCGATATTGCCCGCGCTCAAGGCATGTCACAAGTCGCGCGCGATGCTGGCCTATCGCGCGAAAGCCTCTACAAAGCATTGTCAGGCGAAAGGGTTCCCGGCTTCGACACTATTCTAAAGGTCACAAAGGCGCTTGGTTTAAGGCTCCACGCGGAAGCAGCCGTCATGGCCCAGCACGAAGCTTCACCCGATGCCCAGGAAGCGGCGTACCAATAGGGTTGGATGTTGAGTGGTTGCGACAACGCCGAAACCGACAGGAAGGAGGCTAGTGTACTGCGCCCCCCAAATTTGGGCACATAGCCAACTGAACGATGATGTTCATGACAAGGAGCGCAACCATGCCTAAACGACGAACTTTCACCGCCGAGTTCAAGAGCCAACCGGTGCTCAAGGTCATCAGCGGTGAGCAGAGTGCCGCTGAATTGTGTCGACGACACCAGATCAAGCCGCAGCTGCTGTCCGAGTGGAAAACGACTTTCCCGCAGAATGCGGCGACGGTCTTTCAGAGCGACGGTCGGCTACAAGAGGCCGAGGCGCGGATTGCCGAATCGAAGCGGCAGATCGGTCGGTCGGCAGACGATGGAGTTAGAGGCGGCACACTCGCCCTGACGGGCAGTGCCAGGGAAAAAAGTCTTGGGCATCTCGGCCTCAATGTCGTCCAGAAACGGGAGCTGGTGAAGCAACTGGCGCCGACCTATGCGCTCGACATCGGCGCCAGCACAAGCCACCTTCGGCGAGGACCCATGAACCGGCGTCGCTTTCTGCAGCTTCTGGCGCTCTCGATGCTCGGCCTGAGCGCCTGCTCTACCGCATCTCCAACGCGGCCAGCCCAACCACAGCGCATCTTGGTGCTCGGCGCCGGCATCGCCGGCCTCGCCGCCGCCAGAACCTTGCGCCAGGCCGGCCACGACGTGTCGGTGCTCGAGGCGCGCGACCGCATCGGCGGCCGCATCTGGACAAGCGCTGAGTGGGCTGACGCCCCGCTGGATTTGGGCGCCTCCTGGATCCACGGCCTGACCGGCAACCCGATCACTGCCCTGGCGCAGCAGGCGGCAGCGCGCCTGGCGGTCACCGATTACGAGAACGCCATCACTTATTGGACCGATGGCCATCCTTTGACTCGGGCGCAGGAAAGGCATGTGGCCCGGTTGCAGACAGCCGTCGCGGACGCGCTGCGTGCAGCGCAAGAAGGCGACGACCTGTCCGTCCAGGCCGCAGTCGAACAGGCGCTCGCCGGGGACGACCTGACAGCCGAGGACCGGCGCATCGTGGCGTTCATCCTCAACTCGACCATCGAGCAGGAATACGCAGGCAGCACAGAGGAGACATCCGCCCTCTGGTACGATGACGGCGACGAGTTTGGCGGCGACGATGCGCTGTTCCTCGATGGCTACCGCGCCGTGATCGACCTGCTGGCGCAGGACACGCCGATCCGGTTGAACCAGGCGGTGCGGCGCGTGCAATGGGATGCGAGTAACGGCGTCGTCGTGACGACCGACCAGGAGGTGCACAGCGCCGATCGCGCGGTCATCACCCTGCCGCTGGGCGTCCTGCAAAGCAACGCCGTCGCCTTCACCCCTGCTTTGCCGCCGCGCAAGCAGGCGGCGCTGGCCGCGCTGCGCATGGGCGTGCTCAACAAGTGCTACTTGCGCTTTCCCGCCGTGTTTTGGCCCGCAGAGTACGATTGGCTGGAATACATCCCAGAGCAGCGGGGAGAATGGGTCGAATGGGTCAGCCTGGCGCGGCCCACCGGCAAGCCGATCCTGCTGGGCTTCAACGCCGCCGACATGGGCCGCGCCATCGAAGCCTGGACCGACGAGGCCATCGTGGCCAGCGCCCTGCGCACGCTGCGCACGATCTTCGGCCCCGCCATCCCGCAGCCGGTGGCCTACCAGATCACACGTTGGGGCGCCGATCCGTTTGCCCGCGGCTCCTACTCGTTCAACGCGCTGGGCGCCACCCCTGCGATGCGCGACGACTTGGCGCAAAGCGTCGGTGGTCGTCTCTTTTTCGCCGGCGAAGCGACCAGCCGGCAATACTTTGGCACCGTACACGGCGCGTATTTGTCGGGCCTCAAGGCCGCGCAGGACCTGTTGCAGGCAGCAACTTGACGGTGATGGTCTATGGGGCAGCCAAGGAAGCAAGAGACGCGCATCGAACGAGCCGTTGCGTCGCTTCGTGGTCCACACCCCCCGGTCTGGCGGGAGAAGCCGCCCAAGTTGAGAAGCAACCGGTCCCTCGTGCGCGGCTCGGTCTAGCAGAACCGTCAGCATGGCGCAACATCGGCCAGGCGCGTGGCTGACCGGCTAGCTGAGCACATCTCTCGCCGCCGACGTGTATGACGCTTTCGCTGCGCGGATTGTCGACGTCGGGCAAGGGCGAGCGCCCCTACTGTCTCTTGACACCTCCCTGCAAGTAAGGTCGGCACAGCGCCACCACCTGGGCGCACTGCTCTTGGGCGAAGCTGCCGAACACGCACACGGCGACGCCGCCGCACTCGGCGCAGGTCGGCGGCGTCGCTTCCTGATCATCTGCCCCTGTGATCATCGGGTGACCATGGCCGCAGCGAAGTCTGTCGTCTGCGCCACGGCGACATGCGGCAGAAAGCTCACCGGTGGCTTGGTCATACCCACCAGCCGATACAGCACGCCGCTCGTCAGATCCATCACCAACACCTCGCCCCCTTCGGTCTCGCCGAAAGAGCTGATCTGCAGCCCGCTTTCCAGCACCAAGTCGGTTTGCCAGCGGTCGCCGTCGGGCCGACTCAGAGCCCAGATGCGGCCAGAGCAGTAGTCGCCGTAGAAGTAGGCGCCCTGCAGGCTGGGCTGCGCTGCGCCGCGGTAGACATAGCCGCCGGTAATGGAACAGCCTTGACCGTGGTCATACTCTGCGACCGGCAGCACCAGGCCGCTCTGGTCGCACGTGTTGCGGCCGAAGCAGTGCGTGCCTTCCATGATCTTCCAGCCGTAGTTCTGGCCGCCAGGGCCGCCAGATGGCTGAAAATTGACCTCTTCCCACAGGTTTTGGCCCACGTCGGCGATGTAGAGGTCGCCCGTGGCGCGGTCGAAGGAGAAGCGCCAGGGATTGCGCAAGCCATAGGCCCAGATCTCCGGCCGCACGCCGGCCTGCCCGACAAAGGGATTGTCCCCAGGCACGGCGTAGGTTTCACTGTTGTCGACGTCGATGCGCAGCAGCTTGCCCAGCAGCGTGTTCAGGCTTTGGCCGTTGTTCCAAGGGTCGCCGGCCGCGCCGCCGTCACCCAGTCCCGCGTAGAGCAGGCCGTCGGGGCCGAAGGCCAGCATCCCCCCGTTGTGATTGCCTGCCGGCTGTTCCTGCGTCAGCAATACCACCTCGCTGGCCGGGTCGGCAGCCGAGCGGTCCGTGTTGGCCTGGAAACGGGAGATCACCGTGTCGCCGCGACGGTCAGTGTAGTACAAGAAGAGGCGGCCGTTTTGGGCAAAGTTGGGGTGAAAAGCCAGGCCAAGCAGCCCCTGCTCAAAGCCACTACTGCCGACGCGGCCGCGGATGTCCAGAAAAGGCTCGTCGCGCAGGCTGCCGGCATCGACGACACGGATGACGCCGGCCTTCTCGACCACGAAGATGCGGCCGCTGCCGTCGTCGGCATGGGTGGCAAAGACCGGCGCGCGTAGTCCGGCGACAACTTGGTCCAACTGCACAGACACCGCGCCGGCATTGAAGCGCGCGGCCGGCGTCGGCGCAGGTTCAGGCGTCAGCGTCGGTTCGAGCGTAGGTGTGGCCGTGTCGGTCGGCTGCGGTTCCGCTGTCGGCGCCGGTGTATGCGTGGGCAACGCTTCCGGCGCAGTCACAGACGCCACTGCCGAGGCAGGCGCCGCCTCCGCAGTAGGCGTGTCTGCCGGCCCTGCGGACTGCAGCGCTGCGGGAGCCGGCGGCGGAGCGCCCGTCGGAGTCGCTGGGTTGCGGTTGCACATGGTCAGCAGCAATGTCAACGCCCCCAGCACCAACAAGATAGGGATACGACTGGACAAGAGTGTAGCCTTCATCACCGATGAGCTATCGTGCGCCCAACAGGCGATCGATCCCTTGTTGACCGCCGAGCAGGTTGACGAACTCATCGATGCTGCGCGCCGCAGTCTGTTCGTCCAAGCCGGTCTCCTGGCTGAGCTGCTGCGCCAACGATTGGCCGGCTGCGCTGCTGCGGGTGGGTTTGCTGCCGCCAAAACCGGCGATAGCGTCGCCCAAATCCATGCCGGCTGGGCCGGTAGGGGCGGCGGCGCCGCCGCGGCCTGCCATCTTGCCGCTGAGCAGGGCGTTCATCAAAAACGTCACGACCATCCCCGCCATCTGCGGCGACAGGCCCAACTTTTCGGCGAACGGCCGGATCAGCGCCTCCAGCGGTGAGCCGCTGCCGGCAATGGGGCCTGCGCCCGTCTGCCCACCGCCCAACAAGCCGCCCAGCAACCCGGCCAGCGGGTCGCCGCCGCCCTGCGCGCCGCCGCCAAGCGCGCCCAGCAAGCTGCCCAGGTCGGGCTGTTCACCGCCTGCGCCCTGCGCGCCGGAGGCTTGGTTCAACGCGTTGAGTAGATCGTTCATGTCCATAGGGGTTAGGTGCTCCTTGTGTGATGGTTGCCTGGCCACGTTGTCTGGCAGTGTACTGATTCTAACCGGATTACGCAGTGGCCGGCCTGACAATTGGCTGAACATGCCCCGGCTTGCAGTCACTTGCGCTTACGTCGGCTCCTTGCGGCGAATGTAGATCGTCTTCTCCACAGACGCGTGCACCACCCCTTCTTGGTCCACTAAATCGACCGTGTACACGCGATCGATGGACGGCTGCTCGGCCAGGGCCGCGCGGATGGCGTCGGTCTCGGCCTGGTCGATGATACAGCGCGCATAGAGCGTGCGCTTGCCCGGCTTGCGAAAACGGATGCTGGCGGCCTTGTCCCAGACGATGTACCCCGGGCCCAACAGCTTGATCAACATGATCATGTAGATCGGGTCCACTGCGCCGTACATGCTGCCGCCGTAGATGGTGCCGACGTAGTTGCGCGTACGCCAGTTCAGCGGCAGCTTGAGCTTGATCTCGCGCCAGTCGGCCGCGATGTAGGTGATGCGGGCGCCGGTGCCGCGGTAGGCGGGAAAGAAGTTGAAGCCCCAACGACGCAGGCGAGTAGGCCAGGACTCGGACATAGTAGTGCGCTCCTCGCTGTGTGAACAAGCCTTTGCCACGTCTGGCACAATGATAGACCGGCCACAGACCACCAGAAGAGGCTGGTGTAATGTGGAGACGAACGTAACTATTCAGGTGCCGGGCGCTTGCGACCGGTTTACAGCTTGAGCCGGCTCTGCAGACGCCCTGGCCAGCGCAGCCTTAAGTGCCCGACACCTAGGGCTGGGTAGTTGCAGACGGAGTACCTAATTGACGCCATATTCTACCTCATCAGGAGCCGTTTCATGTTATCTCGTCGACCAACTCTGATCGTGGTGGTAGCTGCCCTCGCCGCCTGGTGGTTGACGGCTTGCAGCGCAGCCCCCGCGCCAACAGGTGGCTCCAATCTTGCGGCGCCGGTGGCCGCCCAGCCAACGACGCTGCCCGCCGCCACGCAATCCGCCGATCGGCCTGCGCCGGCGGAGGCGACGACCACCCCTGTTGCCCCCACCGCCGCGCCGACGGCTACCCCCCTTGCCGCTATCGCTGCGCCCACGGAGCCGACCGTTGAGCCTGCCCTGGCGCCAACGTTAGCCCCTACGGCGGGGCAGGAGTTGATCGCTCGTTTTCCGACCGCGCCCACGGCCGCAGGCGAGGTGATCCTCGTCACCGGCCAGGTGCTGGATCTCGCCGGTAACCCCCTGCCCGGCGCGGCTGTCGAGTTCTGGCAGACCGACGTCAACGGCGTGTACGACCATCCGGGCGACCGGGGCACGGGCAGCCGCGACCGAGGGTTCCAGTTCTACGGCACCGCCATCGCCGACGCCGATGGCCGCTATGTCTTCCGCACCATCCAGCCCGGCTACTACGAGCCGCGGCCGCGGCACATCCACGTCAAGGTCAAACAGGACGGCCGCACGCTGCTGACCACCCAGTTCTACTTCGAGGAGGATCGCCAGCAGTTGGGCGGCGAGGGCGTGGCCGGCCGGGCCGGCAGCCTGATCGACCTGCTGATCCTGCGCGAGATTGATCGCGTCGACATGAACGGCGCGGCGGTGGCCGTGCTGGCCAACGATCTGATCGTCAACACCGGCGTGGCCGGCGCGCTGACGCCCACGCCGGCGCAGGCCGAAGGGCCGTTCTATCCGGTGGTATCGGTGGCCGGTTTCGACAACGACCTGGCGACCGTGCCGTGAAGCGCGCGGGCGCCTGTAGGGAAGCTGCCGCGGATTGCGCAGACAACGCGGATCAGACCCCAGTGCGCCGGAAGCGTCGACAATCACCGTGCCAGCACGGGATTGCTGCGTCCACTCTGCTGTGCTACGGGATGCTGCGCAATCGGCGGCCTCCTCGCGATGACCTGTCAACCAGATTCCGATGCACCCTGTAACTACTCAGCCATAGGTGCCGGGCATTTGGATTCTAACCTGAAAATCGCTCGGGCCGGTCTCCGACCGTGCCCGCCGCGCTTTCATTG
>DAOUBX010000075.1:0-13264 GCA_034432445.1 Anaerolineales bacterium | reverse complement strand
AATGAAAGCGCGGCGGGCACGGTCGGAGACCGGCCCGAGCGATTTTCAGGTTAGAATCCAAATGCCCGGCACCTATGGCTGAGTAGTTACGACTGACCGAGGATTGGCGCTCATGCTGGAGCTGAACCGATTGACGGGGCAGGTAGCCGAGATAGCCGACGCACTGGCCGGGCAACGCCGGCAGCTGCGCGACCGCACCCTACATGCTCGCGCCCAGTTGAGTGAGCTTGCCCAGGTCACCGATGAGCTGCGTGAGAAGTTGGCTCTGGCCCGGCATGTGGACGAGAGCTGGCGCGGCGCGGACCCCTTGGGGGAGCGGTTGGACGAGCGTTACCAGATACCGGCATCTGCTGCGCCGGCCACTCTGATCGGCAGCGATGGTTCGCAGATCTACCCGGACACGCATGCGATTGCGCTCTATTATCTGACCAACATCGGTACCATCGTCCTGCGCCAAGGCAGCGGCGAAGCACCCTTCACCGACACTGCGCCGCTTCTGCACTTAGCCGAGAACGACCCCTTGGAGGAGCAGGACCAAGATCGCATCGACGCTGAGGCGGTGAATCTGCGCCGTGACCTGCGTGAGCTGGAGGCGCTGGCGGCTCTGGCCCGCCGCGAGCGTGAGAGTCTGGGCGGCGACATGGCGCGGCTGGTGGTGGCCCTTGCCGATGGCCCGCTGTTGCCATGGATGCCGCAGCGTCTCACCGATCCCGAACAAGGGCGGGTTGTCAGACAGTTCATAGCGCCTTTGGCCGACCTGCGAGCCAGCCACGCTGTGCCCTTGGGCTATGTCGATCGGCCGCGCAGCGCCAACGTCCTGCGCCTGTTGCACGTGGCTGCGCTGCCCTTGGAGGCTATCACCAAGGAGCGCCTGCGCCAGGGTAATCCCTATGAAGGGCTCAGCGATGCCGCGCTCTTTCAGGATTTGCTGCCCGGCCAACGCACCGGGCTGTTTGCTGCGACGTCCGAGATCAACGAGAACTTTCGCAATGCCGGCCAGCGTATCTGCTTTTGTTATATGAACGTGGCCACGGAGTCTGAAGAGCAGAACGCCTCTATGGCGCGCATCGAGATGCCGGAGTGGGTGGCGCGCGACCCGGCGCGGCTGGAGGCAGCCTTGGCCGCGGTCTGGTCCGACTGCCGCCTGCTGAACTACCCCTATTTGTTGGCGCGGGCCCACGAGTTGGCGCTGGTCTCACACCAGGAACGGCAGGCGCTGGAACAGATGTTGCGCACCGAGATGATGCGGCGCGGGCTGCGCTTTGCCGAATCGCCCAAGGCCAATACCAAACGATTTGTCGGCGGCAGGTGAGACAATGACCGAGACAACTCCCAACCAACGCGCCCTGGGCCGCGTGCTGCGGGCCAGCACCGCCGGGTTTACGGCCGGCTGTCGCACCCTGGAAGCAGACTTGCCGGTCTTCGGCGCCCTGGTCCAGGTTGAGCGCAGCGACCGTTCGGCGATCTACGGCTTGATCTACGACGTGCGGGTGGAAGACGATCCTTTTGTGCGCCAGCTCATTGCGGCCGGGGATCTGAGCGAGGAATACGTGCAGGATCAACGCCAGCGGCGCCAGGTGCCGGTGGAGGTCAACGTGCTGGTGGTGGGTGGCCGCACGCCAAGCGGCGACATCTACCAGTTCCTGCCGCCGCAGCCGCCGGCAACGCTGAGCTGGGTCACCGTGTGTACGGAGGACCAGGAGCGCCGGTTCGGCCAGCGGTTGGACTTCCTGCGCACGGTGCTCAACGCGGCGGATGCGCCAGCCGACGAGCTGGTAGCCGCGGCCCTGCGCCGCGTCGCCGCAGCCCAGGGGGACTCTGCGCAGACCCGGCGCTACCTGGAAAACGCCGGCCGTGAGCTGGCCCGCCTGTTGAGTCGCGAGCCGGTGCGGCTGAATGGGATCTTGCAGCGGATGCGAGGCGCCGCCTGATGCCGAAATCGGGCCTGGTATCAGGGCTGGGCTATCTCGCCGAAGCCTTACGATAGATCAGCAGATCAGCGGTTGGAGAAGCAGCGTGATCGATCCCCAATTATCCCCACATGATGACACCTTTGACGCTGAGTTCGACGCGCTGCCCAGCGCAAGCGTGGATCGTTCAGCTTCTGCGGAGGGCCAGGGACAGGTAGGTCGCCGTGAGGGGCCGCCGGTCGTTACCCAGCGCCTGGGTATGGTCATCGGCGGTTCGCTGTCCAAAGGGCTGGACGTGCGGTTGGAGCGCGAGGTGAGCACGGAGGATCTGGCCGTGGGCAGCTACGCCGTGGTAACCGGCCAGAGCAAGCGTTTCTTCAGCATGATCACCGATGTGCAACTGGGCGCCGCCAGCGACGAGGTGACCCTCAACCCGCCTGACATGAGCGACGACTTTCTGCGCGCGGTGCACCTCGGCACCAGCACCTTCGGCCTGATCCACCTCAGCCCCATGCTGACCCTGGACGAAAGCGGCGAGCCGCGGCCCGTCAAGACCGTGCCCGGCCATTTCAGCGTCGTGCGCGCCGCGCGCCAGGAGGAGGTTAGCGAGGTCTTTGGCCGGGAAGGCCACGATGAGGCGCGCGCAGCTCACTTCTTCCACATCGGCCAGCCGCTGGACATGGTCGATGTCAAAGTCACACTCAGCCTGGAGCGGTTGGTGGAACGCTCGTCGGGCGTGTTCGGCAAGAGCGGTACCGGCAAGACCTTCCTCAGCCGTATGCTGCTGGCCGGCATTATCCGTGACGGCGTGGCCGTCAACCTGATCTTCGACATGCACAACGAGTACGGCTGGGAGGGCACCAGCGAGGGGCCAAGCGGCCGCACCAAGGGCTTGAAGCAGATCTTCCCTGACGGCCGGGTCAAGATCTTCACCCTAGATGACGAGTCGAGCCGGCGCCGCGGCTCTAACCCCGACTACACCGTTACCATCGGCTACGAGCAGGTGGAGCCGGAAGACCTGGAAATGCTCCAGGGCATCCTGAACCTGAGCGAGCCGCAGGTGGGCGCGATCTACGCCTTGCGCCGCCGGCTGGGGCCGCAATGGCTGGTCAAGTTCCTGGACGACGACTGGATCGACAGCCAGGGCGAGTTCGACCCTGACACCGGCAAGGCGGAGAACGGCCTGAAGGCCTTGGCCGATGACATGGGCCAAACCTACCAGACGCTGGCTGCGCTGCGCCGCCGCTTCGAGGTTTTCCACAAGTACGGTTTTCTAAAGGCCAAGGCCCTGGATGACTCGGTCGAGCGCATCTTGCGCCACCTGGACGCTCGGACTAACATCGTTCTCGAGTTTGGCCGCTATGGCAACATGCTGGACGCTTATATCTTCGTGGCCAACTTCTTAACCCGTCGTTTGCATCAGAAGTACGTGGAGAAGAAGGAAAACGCCTTCGGTAATCGCGCTGACGAGCCGACGCCGTTGGTGATCACCATCGAGGAGGCCCACAAGTTCCTGGATCCCGCCATCGCCGGCCACACGATCTTCGGCACCATTGCGCGCGAGCTGCGCAAGTACAACGTCACGCTGTTAATCGTCGACCAGCGACCTAGCCAGATCGACTCTGAGGTGATGAGCCAGATCGGCACCCGCGTTACGGCGCTGTTGGACAACGAAGACGACATTCGCGCCGTGTTGATGGGCGTCAGCGGCGCAGCCGGCTTGAAGGAGGTGCTGGCCCGGCTGGAGACGCGACAACAGGCGTTGATCCTGGGCCACGCGGTGCCTATGCCGGTGGTGGTGCAGACGCGGCCCTATGACCTGGCGTTCTTCAAAGCCATGGGCTACATCGAGGAGGCCGAGCTGTCGGCGCGGCTGGCCGACAACGTGCGCAAGATGCGCGGCGATGAGGGCTTCGAAGGGTTTGACTAAGAGAAGCGCGGCGCTGGCCGGTCAGCGTGAGGAACCTCACAGCACCGCTGTCGCAATGTGCTGATCACCTCTAGCCGGCCTCGCCGCGGCTCAGGGCCCGCCAGGTTAGCGCCGACCGGCGGGCGATCCGCCGCGGCCGAGCGCGCAGGCAGTTTGACAGACGCCGCCAAGAGCATATAATTGCACCCACCTTTTCCGATGAAAAGTCGGGACGCCACAAGCACGCGGTGTCTTAGGTCATCGGAGTGTGCTGGCGCTGTTTGATTGCCAGTTCTTGCGGTTAACATTGCGGAGATCGGAGGTTCCCCATGGTGCGTAGAAGATTCTTGCTTGTGTTTGTCGCCTTGGTGCTCGTCCTTGCGGTCGCCAGTCCGGCTTTGGCCGTCGGCAACGGCCCGCTCGCTCCCCTCACAGACGTTGATTCGCCAACCGCTCTGGCCGGTCGTTACATCGTCGTGTTCAAGGCGGGCACCAGCTCGGCAGCCGTGGACGCAGCGATTGCCGCAGCTGAAGCTGCGGCGCAAGAGGGCGCCTTTGGCGCCATGGCCGACGCCAACACTGATGCGCAGTTTGGCGTAGCGGTCCACTATCGTTACACGGCTGCGCTCAACGGCTTTGCAGCCACGCTGCCGATCAGCGCCGTGCAGGCTTTGCGCCAGAATCCTGACGTCGAATACATCGAGGCTGACCAAGTTGTCAGCATCGACACCACCCAATCGCCTGCCACCTGGGGCATCGATCGCATCGACCAGCGCAACCTCCCGCTGAGCAACTCCTACACGTATAACAACACCGGGTCGGGCGTGCGGGCCTATATCATCGACACCGGCATCCGCACCACCCACAACGAGTTCGGCGGTCGCGCCTCGATCGGCACCGACACCGTGGGCGATGGGCAGAACGGCAACGACTGCAACGGCCACGGCACTCACGTGGCGGGTACGGTAGGCGGCAGCACCTATGGCGTGGCCAAGCAGGTCTCGCTCATTGCTGTGCGCGTGCTGAACTGCAGCGGCTCGGGCACCACCTCCGGCGTCATCGCCGGCGTGGACTGGGTGACGGCCAACGCCGTTAAACCGGCGGTGGCTAACATGAGCCTGGGCGGCAGTGCATCGAGCTCCCTGGATACAGCGGTCAAGAACTCCATCACCAGCGGCGTCACCTACGCAATCGCTGCCGGCAACAGCAACATGAACGCCTGCAACTATTCTCCGGCACGCGTCGCCGAGGCCATCACCGTCGGCGCCACCACCTCCTCCGATGCCCGGGCTTCCTACTCCAACTACGGCTCATGCCTGGATCTCTTTGCCCCCGGCTCTTCCATCACCTCGGCCTGGAACACCAGCAACACTGCCACCAACACCATCAGCGGCACCTCCATGGCCACGCCGCATGTGGCGGGCGTAGCAGCGCTCTACTTGCAGAGCAACGGCTCGGCGACTCCGCAGCAAGTGCGGGATGCCATCGTCAACAACGCCACCACCGGCAAGGTAACGAGCGCGGGCAAGAACTCTCCCAATAGGCTGCTGTTCAGCAACTACTAAGCACGGAGCGGCGCAATCTGCCGGCAGGTCTCAAGCGGCAGGAGGCTAAGCTTCAACCGAGTCTGGTTGTCAAACCCGGCTGAAGCCTAGACTCCAGACTGCTGAAGCCTCGAACCGTCAAACTCGGCACAAGCCTAAACTCCAGACTAGCGCCGACCTCAGATCAGTCAGGCCCCTGGTTCACTAACCAGGGGCCTGATTTTCCGTTGGCGACTAGATCGACCGCGCATGCCTACCGCCGGGCGTGGGCGAGCATTTGTATGCCGTGCTTCGGCGTCAGGGTGATCAGCGGCGACATCGCCACGCGCTGACCGGGCGCCAGAGCCAAGTCCACGCGTTGCGCCACGGTCGCCAGAATGAGCTGTCCCTCGGTCATGGCAAACTGGTCGCCGATGCACTTGCGCGGGCCGGCGCTGAAGGGAATGTAGGCGAACTTGTGGCGTCTCTGGCTTTCCTGCTCGCTGAAGCGTTCCGGCCGGAACTGCTCCGGCTCGTCCCAATACTCCGGGTTGTGATGGAGCGTGTAGATGCTGATGTTGACAGCGGAGCCGGCGGGGATGTGGTAGCCTCCGATCACATCGTCCTCGATGGCGCGGCGGGCGATGCTCCAGGCGGGAGGGTATAGGCGCAACGCCTCTTGCAAGACCATGCGTGTATACATCAGCCGGGGCAGGTCATCGAAGGTTGCAGCACGTTCACCCAGCACGTTGTCGACCTCCGCGTGCAGCCGGTAGGCTACGTGCGGATGTTGGGACAGCAGGTAGAAGGCCCACGTCAGGGCGTTGGCCGTGGTTTCGTGGCCGGCTAACAGGATGGTCATCATCTCGTCGCGCAGTTGCCGGTCGGTCATGCCCTCGCCCGTGTCCTCGTCCACGGCGTTCATCAACAGCGACAACAGGTCGTCTTGCTCGCGACTGCGTCCGCTTTGCCGCCGCTCGCCGATGATCTCCTCAACGATGGTATCCATGGTCTGGATGGCGTGCTTGAACTGGCGGTTGGCGCGGGTGGGCAGGCGCGGGAACATGATCGAGAGGAAGTTGTCGAACCCAAAGCGGCGATTGGCTTCTTTGAATGCCTGGCCAAACTGGCTGGCCTCTGCGCCCAGATCGATGCTGAGCAATGCTTTGCCGACGATGGTCAGCGTCAGCCGCATCAGCTCCTGGTCGACGGCGATCGGCTCACCGCGTGCGATTGCTGGCTGCCAGCCGTCAAGCATGGTTTGGGTTGCTGTGACCATCATGTCGGCCAACCCAGCGATACGCTGGCGATGAAACGCGGGCTGCATCAACCGGCGTTGGCGCAACCATAAGTCGCCATCGCTGGTCAGCAGACCTTGCCCCACCAGCGGGTAGAGCAACTGATAGTCAAAGGTTTGCTTGCTATAGTTGCGGCTGTTGGTTTGCAGGACCTGCTGGATGTGATCGGGGTTATGCAGCAAGATGGTCTTATCGCCCAGCAGCGTCACGCGCACGATCTCGCCATAGTCGCGCGCCATGCGCAGCCCAAAGCCCAGCGGGTCGCGCTGCAAGTCTCGCAGGCTACCAAGGTAGGGCAGGCCGGGAACAGTCGGAACAGGGCGCGCGCTTGGCGTTGGTATGGAAGAAAGTTTCATGTTGGTTAGCTACTCAGGCGTGGGGCGCCTGCAAGTGATTGGCGCTTCGAGTGGGCGCCGCAATCACCGTTGCGGACTCGGATCCAACTATTCAGCCGCAGGTGTTTCCGGCGTCACGCCGAGCACGCCGGCCAGATCAGCCAGTACGGCTTTCTCGGCGTCGCTGACCCGGACTGCGCCAATGCCTAGGAAACCACCTTCCTTGGTAGCATGGGCCGCGTCCACGGCGAGTTGGTAGAGCCAGGTCTTGATCGCCATCGCTTCTGCAGGCGTGGCTTTTTGGTCTAGCACGGCGGCAGCGGCTCGCACAGCGTCGAGCAGTTGCGCCCTGGCCGAGGCAGGGTCTTTGGCGGTAAGCTGCGGCCGCGCCTCTTTGGCTGTTTCGCGGTTGCTCAGATCGGCCAACAGCGCGCTGAGGAGCTCGTTGCCTGCGGCCCCTTGCGCGGCTGCGGCAATGCCTTTGGCGATGGACAGCGATTCGCCAATGGAGCCCAGCACACTGGGGCTGGCTACAGCGATCAACATGCCGGCAGCCATCGGCGCCTCCAGCAGGTGATCCCATTCTTCTGGGGTGTAGTCGGTCTTGGTGGTCATCGGGTTGTTCCTTATCTGGGTAGATAATTGGCTAAAAGAGGAGGTCCTTCAGCCGCTCTGGACGTTCGCAAGTGCTTTGCAGCGTGATGTGCTGGCCCGTGCGCGCCGCGTCCAGGACGGCGTGCATTGCATCCAGCACGTGATAAGCCATCTGGCCGTTGGCGCGGTGGGGCCGACCGTCGCGCATGGCCGCTGCCATGTCGGCCACCCCTAAGCCGCGGCTTTGCTCGGCGCGGCCGGCCACCAGGGGCGCCTCCTCCCATGTCCGAGTTTCGCTCCGCCACAGATGCACCGTGCCGCCGAAGATGTTGGGGTCGGGACAAAGTAACGTACCGGCGCTGCCGTAGACTTCGATGCGCGGCGCAGTGCTCGCCCACACATCGAAGCTGGTGACAAGGGTAGCCAACGGCCCGCTGACAAACTCGAGCACACCGGCGACATGGGTGGGAGTCTGCACATGGATGACCTGGCCGCGCTTCGGCTCACTGCCGATCAGCCGCTCGGGGAACGAGATGCGCGCAGCGCCGGTCACGCGCCGGATCGGGCCGAACAGGTTGATCAGCGCAGTTAAGTAATAAGGCGCCATGTCGAACAGCGGCCCGGCGCCGGGCTGATAGAAGAACTCCGGGTCGGGATGCCAACCTTCGGGGCCATGGCTGAGCATAAAGGCGGTGGCGGCCACGGGCTGACCAATCGCGCCTTCGTCCAGCAGGTGACGGCAGGTCTGCAAGCCCGCGCCCAAGAAGGTGTCGGGCGCGCAGCCGACCCGTAGCCCGCGCGCTGCGGCCAGCGCCAGCAACTCCTGCCCATCGCTGCGCTCGATGGCCAGAGGTTTCTCGTTGTAGACCGACTTGCCGGCTTGTAAGGCGGCCCGTGCAACCGACGCGTGAGCATTCGGCACGGTCAGGTTGACGACGATGGCGATCTCCGGATCGGCCAACAAGGCGTCAACGCTGCAGGCGCGGATGTTGAACCTGGCGGCTTGCGCCTCTGCCCGGCTCATATCCAGATCGGCGCAGGCTACCACTTGCACGGATGTGAACTCGCTGAGGACTTGCAGGTAAGCCGAGCTGATGTTACCGCAGCCGATGATGCCGAGTTTGGTGGGTTCCATGGCCTTATCCTGCGAGCAGTGAGCTCAAGTAGCGCCGGCTGCGGTCAACAGCCGTAAGCATGTCGGTAGCGCAGCGGTCAAGCTCGACGATCAACCAGTCGGCGTGACCATCCGCTGCGGCCAGCACAGCCGGGAAGTCCATGACACCGTCGCCGACAGCTACCATGGGGTCTTGAATCGTGCCCGGGCCGTCCTTGATGTGAAGCAACGAGGCGCGCGGACCCAGGCGACGCAGCAGCGCAGCAGGATCGACGCCGCCGACGCGCGCCCAATAAGTGTCAACCTCCAGTTGCACGGCCGGATCCAGGCGCTCCAGCAGGTGATACAGCGCCGGTTGACCGGCCACCGGATAGAGCTCGAACCAATGGTTGTGGTAGTAGAGGGTGACGTTGTGGGTTGCGGCCAGGGCGGCTGCGCTGTTGAGCAACTCGGCGACCTGTGCGATGCCGTCCAGGGTCTGGAACAGCTCAGCCGGCTGCCAGGCGACGACCGCACGACGGCAGTCCAACAGAGCCAGGGTGTCGAAGACCTCAGCCTGGTTCTCTGCGGTGGGGGCGGGGACGTGGGCGCTGCACACCGTCAGTCCAAGGTCACGGAAAAGCTGCGCCGCGGCCTGCGGCGTCGAGCCGGGGAAACCGGCCGTTTCCACGCCGGCGTAGCCCATGGCGGCAATTCGGCGAATCACGCCGGCGAAGTCACGTGGCAAGAGCTCGCGCACTGAATACAGTTGTAAAGCAAGGGGGAGATGCATGTTGCTCCTTTGCGGATGGGGTTAACCGATGAGTAGGTGTTCTTCCGGATAAGTCACAGGCTCAGGGGGCCGTTGTCGAGCCAGCGCAATGATGATCGTTAGAGCGCCCAACCGCCCCCAGAACATCATGACCATCAAGATCGTTTCGCCAAACAGGTTGAGCTGACCGGTCAAGTCCAAGGAGAGGCCGGTGGTGGCGAACGCCGAAACCACTGTGAACAAGGCATCTTCGACACTGGCTTGGGGATGAGCGATCAGCAGTAGCCAGGTAGCAATGCCGACGACAAAAACCGAGATGGTGAGCACGGCGCCGGCGCGGCGCACGGCATCCGGGGCGATCGTGCGACCGCTGACGCGCGCGGTTGGCAAGCTGCGCGCGTAGCTCCACATGGCCAACACCAGCACGGCAAAAGTGCCGGTGGTGATGCCTCCGCCCATGGAGGCGGGCGCGCTGCCGATGAGCATCAGGCCCGTCATCAACCACTGCGTCGCCGGTCGTAGTTGCTCGAAATTGGGGATGCCGGCAAAGCCTGCTGTGCGGGCGGACACGGATTGAAAAAGGGACAGGCGCAAGCTTTCCAAAGCTGCGCTTTCCGACAGAGTGAACGGATTGCGGTTTTCGCCGAGAAAAATGCCCAGCCCGCCGCCGACAATCAGGATCGCCGAGACGATCAGGGTGATCCGAGTGTGCAAGGAAAGCCGGCCGCGGCGATAGATCACATCGCCCAAGACCGGGATGCCCAACCCGCCGAGCACGATCAGCGTTCCCATCACGGTCAGCGTCCAGGCGTCGCGCGGAATGCCGGCTGCGAACCCAGGCGTCCCCGCAAAGAGGTCGAAGCCGGCGTTGCAGAAGGCCGAGATGGCGTGGAAAATGCCGTAGAAGAAGGCGCGGCCCTCGCCTAACACGGGACGCCAGTTGAGCCACAGCAAGAGGGCCCCGGCGCCTTCGATAATACCCACGACCAGCAGAGAACGCCCAACCACGCGAACAATGGCGCGCGGGTTGAGCAGCCCCAGGGAGTCGGTTAAGGCCAGACGGTCGGTGAGCGACACTTTGCGCCCCAGCAAGCGCAAGATGATCACAGCGATGACCATGAAGCCAACGCCACCCACCTGGATCAAACACAACAAGACGATCTGGCCCAACAGCGTCAGATCACGGCTCGGTACGATGGTCGAAAGCCCTGTCACGCTAAGGGCGGAGGTGGCGGTAAAGACCGCCTCGTTGAGCGTGAGGCCGCGCGGCGACATGCCGGGCAACAACAGCAAGGTTGTGCCCAACGCCACCAGCAGCGCCAGGCCCATCACCAGGCGCACCGCCGGCGGCAGGAAGCGACGGCGCCTGAAGCGCAGCGGATAGGCCATGGCCGGCCGCGCGGGTGGTCGGGGTGCCATCAGGCCAGCTCCGACAGGCGAGCGATGGCGTCGTTGTGGCCGATGACAGCCAACATATCCCCTTCAGCAAACACTAGATCAGCCGGCGGCGCCACTATCAACTCGTCACCACGCTTGACGGCGATTACCGTCACGCCAAGCTGTTTGCGCAGGTCCATGGTGCGTAGCGTTTGACCCGCGAGAGATGCCGGCAGCCACATCTCCGAGATACTGTAGTCGTTGCTGAGCGCCAACTGATCGAAAATGCGCGGCGTGGTGAGGGTGGCGGCCAACCGCCGCGCCGAATCGTGTTCTGGTAGCACCACCTGGTCCGCGCCGACGGCCAACAAGGCCGTGCGATGGCGCTGGCTGAGCGCCTTGCAGATCACGCGGCGCACCCCCAAGGCCTTGAGCGCCAGCGTGGTCAGCAGATTGGCCTCGAAATCGGCACCGATCGCCACGATGACCGTGTCAAACGAGCGAATGTCCACAGCTTTCAGGGCGTCTTCGTCCGTGGCATCTAGCGCCACGGCCTGCGTGATCTCGTCGGCGATGGCTTGAACGATGTTGCGATCCTGGTCGATGCCCAGGACGTGGTAGCCGCGGTCGGTCAGCGCCTGAGCCAGGCTGCTGCCAAAGCGGCCGAGGCCGATAACGGCGAATTCAGGTTTGGCATTGCGACGCGGCATGCAGTATCTCCTAAGACAGAGTTGCCGTTTTCGTTTGCAAGCAGGTTGCCCTGCTGTAACTGCTCAGGTGCCGGGCATTTGTAGGCGATTTGCGACCTAGGTTGGCTTCGCAGACACGTTTGCAAACCAGAACCCAAATGCCCGGCACCTATGCACCTATGGCTGAGTAGTTACGCCCTGCTAAGAATTGTAACGCGCCGCAACGCAATTTGCAACTGTCACGCAGCAGAGCAATTGTTAGACTTGCACTAGAAATGTCGCAAAAAGCTTGACAAAACATGGTCAATTTGTTATGATCTGGATGAGATAACGGGTTAAAGCGCTCGTTGGCCGACCAACAAACATGGGCAGTCAACGCACACTGTCTGGGCCAGCGCATAGAACGGGCGTGTGATGCCCAGCGCAGCAAGGCGCGACCAAATAGCGAGCTGGACGTAGTGAATAGTGAGTAGAAAGAAGGGTGAATGACGATGAAAGCGAATGTGCAGTTTGGACGCATTTGGAACATCCCAATCGGGATCAACTACAGCTGGCTGCTGATCTTTGCCTTGGCGACCTGGTCACTGGCAGCTGGTCTTTTCCCGCCGGTGCTGCAAGGGCTGAATGCGAGCGTCTATTGGCTGCTCGGAGTAGTCACCAGTCTGCTGTTCTTCGGCTCCGTGTTGGCCCATGAGCTGGGGCACGCCGCCTTGGCGCTGCGCAACGGAGTGCCGGTGCGCAGCATTACGCTGTTCTTCTTTGGCGGCGTAGCGCAGATCGCGCGCGAGCCACGTTCGGCCGGCGCCGAGTTTCGCATCGCTGTCGCCGGGCCGTTGGTGAGCGTGGCGTTGGCGGGCCTGTTCGGCCTGATCGCGTGGCTGGCGCAGGCTGTCCCCGTGGTAGCTGTGCCGGCCCTGTGGCTGGCGCGCATCAACTTCATCTTGGCGGCCTTCAATATGCTGCCGGGCTTTCCGCTCGATGGCGGCCGTGTGTTTCGGGCCCTTGTTTGGCGCGCGACAGGCAGCGAGATGCGGGCTACCCAAGTGGCCTCGATCGCCGGTCAGGTCGTCGCCTTTGGCTTCATTGGCGTTGGCGTGTTGAACGCGCTGAGCGGTGGCATGTTCAACGGGCTGTGGCTGGTGTTCCTTGGCCTATTCCTTAACAGCGCTGCCGCTGCCAGCCGCCAACAGGCGCAGATGATGCGCGCACTGCGCGGCCTGACCGTGGGCCAGTTGATGAGCCGCAGTGTGCTGCGTGTGCCCAGTTGGGTTACCTTGGGAGATCTGCTAACCCCCTCCACCCTCAGCCAGGGCCAGCGGGCGTTCTTGGTTGAGGATTTTGGCCAGGTGCGCGGAATGTTGACCTTGGCAGACCTGCGCCGCATGCGCAGCTCTGAATGGCGCATGTTGAAGGTGGGCCAGGTCATGACGCCCCTGAACAGGCTGATGGTGGTGCAGCCCGACACCGATATCGAGACCGCTTTGCAGCTCATGGAAGAGCACGAGTTGCCGCAGCTGCTGGTGATGGACGCAGCGCAGGGCACCGTGCTGGGCGTGTTGTCGAGCGAGCAGGTCTTCAACTACCTGCGGCTACAGGCCGAGCTAGCTGCGCGAGGCGGCCAAGTCAGCTCAGAGTCGGTTGTCTAGCGGTTACAGGAGCGTTGTAGTTTGTTGGTAACTATTCAGGTGCCGGGCACTTGCGACCGGTTTCCAGCTTGAGCCGGCTCTGCAGACGCCCTGGCCAGCGCAGCCTTAAGTGCCCGGC
>DAOUBX010000074.1:0-19254 GCA_034432445.1 Anaerolineales bacterium | reverse complement strand
AATGAAAGCGCGGCGGGCACGGTCGGAGACCGGCCCGAGCGATTTTCAGGTTAGAATCCAAATGCCCGGCACCTATGGCTGAGTAGTTACGCCGAACGAACTGCAGAACTAAGCCCCCTCCTGCGCTTGTGCACCGCTGTTTGTTCCCCCGGAAAGCGAGGCCAGCATGAAAACTGGTAAGAAGGTGTGGAGTTGGTTGGTCATCGTGATTGCAGTGCTGGTCATGATCACCAGCATCGCCGGTATCTTTGGCACATGGTGGCTGCACGACACTGTCACCAACGTGACACTCAAAGCGTTCACCATTGTTGACACCGCCGTCGGTGTGGTTGACGCAGGCGCGACCCGGGCCGGCGACCTGGTGCAACGCGGCCGCAACGAGATCCAACAGGTCGAGGCCACCATCGTTGCGGTTGGCGGCAACATCGAGCAGAACAATCCCCTCTTGACAGCGTTGTCCAACCGCATCAACGGGCGGTTGACGCCCGCCGTAGAGCAAGTACGAACTGCTCTGACGCCGGTTGCCAGCGTCGTGCAGTCCGTGCGGGCGCTGGTGGATTTCATCAACGCTATTCCGTTTATTCGCGAAACGCCGCCGGCGGTCGAGAACGTGGAAGGCGCGCTCAATCGGCTCGACGAGGTAGTCGCCGACGTACGCCAGATCAACGACACGGTCAGAGCCGCCGTCGAGGGAAAGGCTGACCGCTTTACCGAGGAGTCAGTAGACACGCTGACCGGTTTGACCCAGCGGGTGGACAGCCGACTGGCCGAAACCCAAGCGTCGGTAGCAGGGGTGCAGGCCGAAATCAAGGCTTTGCAAGAGCGCTTGGCTGCCAGGCGTGCGCAGCTGTTGCGGATCTACACCCTAACCGCTGTGGGGTTGACCCTCTTTTTCCTGTGGGTGATCTACTCCGAAGTTGTGGTCATTCGCCATCGCTGGCGGGGGCTCCGCAAGCAAGATGGCGAGGCCAGCGAGCCTGCCGGCGCGCTAGCTCCCCCATCAGAACAAGAAGTATCTACCACAGACGGGATGCCCTAAGACAAAGTGTGCGCCGGCAGCGGTCTGTCGGCGCCAGAGCGCCATGGGGACGAGAGACCGGCCGAGCAAGCAATCATGGACCTATCAGAGCGATGCGCCGGCGCTCTCGTCGTGCCAAAAAGCTCTCGACCGTGTAGATAACCAGCGAAATCCACACCAGAGTGAAGCCCACCAGCCGCACTTGGGTAAAACTCTCGTGGTAGATCACAACGCCGAGCAGGAACTGCAGGGTCGGCGCAATGTACTGCAGAATGCCTAACGTGGTAAGCGTAACCAGGCGGGCGCCAAAGGCAAAGAGCAACAGCGGCACTGCCGTGATGACCCCGGTGAACGCCAACAGCAAAGTTGTTGCCAGTCCAGCGCGAGCAAAGGCTAGCTCGCCCTCAGCCCCCAGGAATACCAGATAGGCCACGGCAGGCCAGAACATGATCCCCGTTTCCATCGTGAAGCCCTCGATGGAGCTGAACCGCGCAGTCTTGCGGATCAAACCGTAGAAGCCAAAACTGAAGGCCAGGGTGAGACCGATCCACGGCAGCTGGCCTACGCTCCACGTGAGGTAAGACACGGCGGCCACGGCAATGGCAATTGCCGCCCATTGCCCTGGTCGCAAGCGCTCGCGCAGGAAGACCACGCCGAGGAACACGTTGACCAGGGGATTGATGAAATAGCCGAGGCTCGCGTCCACGATACGGCCGCTGTTGACTGCCCAAATGTAAACCAGCCAGTTCAGGCTGATCAGAGCGCCGGTGACAGCAAAGGGTGCCAGCCGGCCTGGCTGGCGTCTGACCTGCGCTAACCAGCCCCAGTTGCGGGTAATCGCCAGCAGAAACAGGGCGAAAACTAGCGACCAGGCCATGCGATGGGCGACAATCTCCAGCGGCCTGACTTCTTGGATCATCTTCCAATAGACCGGCAGCAATCCCCACAGCACATAAGCGCTGGCTGCCGCGAGCACCCCTTTTCTCATAATGTGGCCTGGCGGCGCCCGGGTTGCCGCAGGGGATGATAACGTCCGGTCACGCGTTCCAACTCCTCAATCGCTTCTGTGGTCAGGAATGAACAAGCGCCGGCAGCAGCATGGGCCAACAGGACGACGCGCGCAGCCTCTTCGACCAGCAAGGTGTGCATCACGGCGTCATCTGTAGAGGAAGCGATGAGCAGCAGGCCCTGGTTGCCCAGCAGAACGGCATCGCTGGCGGCCAGCGCCTGGCTGACGGCATCTACCAAGGCTGCTGTGGTAGGAGTGGTGTACGGCAAGAGGGGGACCTCAGGTCCCACAGCCCAGTAGAGATCGGGCGTGATGGCCGGGAGAGACAAACCAGCACACCCCAGCGCCACGCAGTTAGGCGGATCGAGGCGAAACACTGTGGCGGCATCGGCTCGCGCTCGGTAGCTTGCCAGGTGCAAGGCGTATTCGGCAGAGGCGCGCGGCAGTTGCCAGGTGTTCTGATTAACGATGTGCAACGGCACGAAATCGGCTGCGCTCAGGCGTTCCAAGCGTGCGCCGGCAGGCGAGATGTAACACAGGTCTTGCCAGCGCAGGCTGATGCTGCCGTTCAAGCCCAGCGTGAGGTTTTGTTCCACCAGCCTGCGGCCGGCTGCCGCCAGGTTGACCAAACGCGATTCGAGAGTCATGGGAAGTCCTCACCAATCGAAACTGCTCAGGCGTCAGGCACTTGCGGCCTTTCTGCGCTCTTTGCGATCCGGGCAGGCGCCGCCCCACACGCAAGCAGCAGAGCCCGACGCCTCTGGTGGAGTGCTGAGACCCTACAACCAGTCGACCAACTCAGCAGGTGAGTTCAAGATCAAGGTGGCCTGGCGCAAGTCTTTCGGCTCACCAAAACCACAGAGGACGCCAACCGACAGGGCGCCGGCCGCGCGCGCTGCGCGCACATCGGCCACGGTGTCGCCCACCAGCACGGTCTGGTGCACCGGCACGGCGAGCTGGCTGGCTGCCCAGAGCACAGGCTGCGGATGCGGTTTGATGCGCGGGGTGGTGTCGGAACCGACGACCACCTCGATCACATCGCCCAGTCGCTCCTGTTCGATGTAGACATTGACTTCGGCGACGCGACGCGTGCTGACGATGCCCAGGCGATAGCGGCCGGCCAGTTGGCGCAGCAAGGCCGTGGTGCCGGCCACAGGTGTCAGCGAATGGCCGGCCAGGTTGTCGTCGAGCAAGCCCAAGCGCTGCGCCGTGCGTTGGCTGAAGCCGTCGAGCGCCAGGCGATCCAACCACACCAGCCAACCGTGCACCCAGTCGTGCGACCACATGATCAATCGGCGCGCTGCCTGTTGCGGATCACGCTGCGGCAACAAAGGTCGCAAAAGCGCCAACCGCTGCGCCAGGTGCTGCACGGCACGATCGTCGGTCTCGATCAGCGTGCCGTCCAAGTCGAACAACACTGCGGTCAGCCGGCGGCCGGCGATCACGCCGGGCTGATGTCCGGTTGGCGGCTTTGCACTGCTATACTCGGCCATCACAACATGCCCATCCTGTCGCACCGCTCACGGCTCAGCCACGGCCGCTGAGCCCCCGAGCGTTGCGGGAAAGAGCGCTTGACGCCCGGTTAGCTTCAGCAAGGCAAACGCCGTGGCGCGTGCCACGGCGTTTCGATCGAGTGGTCTGGCCTCTTCGCCAAGGAGCGAAGCGCTGCCACATCTTATCACTAGTCTAGCGAGCCCACATCGCTCGGTGGCCAGTAGGAGAACCAGGCGCGACCAAGGATGTTGTCCAGGTGCACAGGGCCAAAGGACCGGCTGTCGTTGCTGGCGCGGCGGTTGTCGCCCATGACGAACACGTGCAAAGGCGGCACCACGCGCGGCGCCAAGTTGCCGCGCGTCTCTTGATCAAGATAGGGCTCGTCCAACGGCTGGCCGTTGATGTACACCTTGCCGTCGTGGACCGAGACCTCCTCGCCCGGCAACCCGATGACACGCTTGATCAGCAGCTCATCGCCAGGCCGCAACCGCAGCACCACGATGTCTCCGCGCTCTGGAGGATGCAGGCGATAAGAGACCTTCTCCACCACGAGCCGCATGTCAGTGTGCAGGTTGGGCTCCATGCTCTGGCCATAGACGCGCGTCGCTTGGGCCAAGAACACGTGGATCAGAAGGGCGATGATGATAGCCGGAACGACGGTCTCGAGAATCTCGCGCACAACGCGTCCGGTGTTGGCCAGAAAGCTGGGGGAATCAGCTGCCGGCGCCGGCGCCGCTGGCTCGTCGCCCAGCACGTAGTTCTCGTTTAGCAAGTCGTCACCAGCCGGAACGAAGCCGGTTGCGCCGTCTTTTAGCTCATCATGGGGGTCTAGCGCACTCACTGTTCTGTCCTCACACGGGTACTTTGCACGTAACTGCTCAGGTGCCGGGCATTTGCAGGCGATTTGCGACCTAGGTTGGCTTCGCAGACACGTTGGCAAACCAGAATCCAAATGCCCGGCACCTATGGCTGAGTAGTTACCTTTGCACAACGCTACATACAGTCCGGCGGCATGTCCACAATCCGGCGGATTGTGTTACGGCGTCCTGCGTCGCAGCACGGAGCACAAGCCGCCGCATTGCAACGGGCCTAGCGCCGACGACGAGGTCGGTAGCGGCCACCGTTCCCTTCTTTCTCCATGGTATCGCCGAGCGCAGGATCGCGATCGCTGCCGGTGCGCGGGGGCGGGCTGATATGGCCACGGCCCGAGCTGCCGGAGTGGCCGCCGCTGCCGCCGCGACCACCGCTCTCTCTGCCGCCGCCACCGCCGCCACGACCACCGCTGCCGGGCTTGCGATCACGCTCGCGCGCTTCTTCAGCGGTCCAACCCTCCAGCACGGCCTGACGGCTAAGCTTGATCTTGCCTGCGGAGTCGATGTCGATGACCATCACCATGATCTCATCGCCAACCCGCACGACATCTTCGACCGATGGCACGCGGTAGTCGGCCAGCTGCGAGACGTGCACCATGCCGTCCACACCGGGCATGATCTCGACAAAGGCGCCATAGTTCTCCGTGCGCACAACCTTGCCGGTGTAGATCTTACCAATGGTAGCCTCTTCGGTGAGCGCCTCGATGCGCGCGATGGCGCCCTGGATTTTCGTGCCTTCTGGCGCCGAGATGAAGACCGAACCATCGTCCTCGATGTCGATCTTGACGTCGTATTCCTCTTGAATGGCGCGGATCATCTTGCCGCCGGGCCCGATGACCTTGCCGATCTTTTCAGGATCAATCTTGATGGTGATGATGCGCGGT
Organism: Anaerolineales bacterium; assembly: GCA_034432445.1. Lineage (GTDB taxonomy): Bacteria > Chloroflexota > Anaerolineae > JAAEKA01 > JAAEKA01 > JANWYQ01. Next base: position 13,977 of record DAOUBX010000074.1, on the reverse strand, counting down.
GCGTAAGGCGACATCTCCTTGCGCGGCTCGGGCAAAACCTCCAGCATCTTGCCCAGGATGAAGATGCGTCCTTGGCGGGCCTGTTCCAGCGCCTGGGCCATAGTGTCGAGGTGAATACCCTTGATCTTGATGTCCATCTGCAAGGCAGTGATGCCGTGCTCGGTGCCGGCCACCTTGAAGTCCATGTCACCCAGGTGATCTTCCATGCCCTGGATATCAGACAGGACGGCGTGGCGCTGCGTGCTCGGATCGGAGATCAAGCCCATGGCAATGCCGGCCACCGGCGCCTGGATCGGCACTCCGGCGTCCATCAGCGCCAGCGTGCTGCCGCACACCGAGGCCATGGAGGTCGAACCGTTGGAGCTCAACACCTCTGACACCAGACGCAAGGTGTAGGGGAACTGTTCCACCGGCGGGATCATGGGCAGCAGGGCGCGCTCAGCCAAGGCGCCGTGGCCGATCTCGCGGCGCTTGGGGCCCCGCAGGGGATAGGTCTCGCCCGTGGAGAAGGGCGGGAAGTTGTAATGATGGATGTAGCGCTTGGTGGCCTCGGGGATCAGGCTATCCAGTTCTTGCGCCTCGCCAGGGGTGCCCAAGGTGGCGACCGTCAGCACCTGCGTTTCCCCGCGGGTGAAAAGGCCGGTGCCATGGGCGCGCGGCAGAATGCCCACAGCGCACCAGATCGGCCGAATGTCGGTCAACCCACGGCCATCGGGGCGCTGTCCCTTGGTTAGGATCTGCTCGCGCACCGCATGCTTGAACTCGGCGTCGAACGCTTCCGCCACCAACTTGGGATCGTGGGCCTCAGCCAACGCGGCTTCCACTTCGGCCTTCAGGGCATCCACGGCGGCATTGCGCTGTTCCTTGTCATAGCTTGCCGTCAGAATGTCCTCAAGACGCGTGCCCAGCAGGTTCTTGACCGCTGCGGTGGTCTCTTCGCTGGTCGCTACAGCCACGTAGCTGAACTTGGGCTTGCCGATCTCTGCCTGCATGCGCTTCTGCATCTGGATGATGTCTTGCATGCCGGCATGAGCAAAGCGCAGTGCTTCCAAGATCAGCTCTTCCGGCGCTTCGTCGGCTCCCGCCTCCACCATCAGGATGGCGTCCTCGGTACCGGCCACGCGCAAGTCCAGCGTACTGTTGGCCATCTCGGTGGCGGTGGGGTTCAAGACAAACGCGCCGTCGACATATCCCACGCGCACGGCGCCCACCGGGCCGTCCCAAGGGATGTCGCTGATCGTCAAAGCGCAAGAGGCGGCGTTGATCGACAAGATATCCAGGTAAGTCTCGCCGTCTGCGCTCAACGCAGTGCAGATCACCTGCACTTCGTTGCGCATGCCTTTGGGAAAGAGCGGGCGCAGAGGGCGGTCGGTCAGACGCGCGGTAAGGATCGCCGACTCGGAGGGACGGCCCTCGCGGCGGAAGAAGGAGCCGGGAATACGCCCGGCAGCATACAGCTTCTCTTCGAACTCGACACTGAGAGGGAAGAAGTCGATCCCCTCACGGGCGGTTTTCGAACCGGTGGCGGTCGCCAGAATAACGGCATCGCCGGAGCGGAGGGTGACGGCGCCGCCGGCCAGCAGGGCTAGGGTGCCCGTCTCCACGATGATCTCGTGTTCGCCGATGCGGCTGGTGAATTGGTATTTCTGAATTGACACTTGTCAGTCCTTTCCTGCACTGAGTGCAGAGCCAGCATCAGCCCGTGGCGCAGCAGCCGGGAGGATGCCCCAAACGCGTAAACACCCGCGGCGGCTTGCCGCGGGTGCCTGGCTCACTCGGAGGTCAGGGACTGGGGAATGGCACAGACCACGTTGGTCGGAAACATTCCCCAATACCTGACTCTCGACGTCCGTCGGGCAAAGCCGGCCAGGCAAACGCTGGGATTGATGCTAGCGGTTTAGTATGTTGTTGGTTATAGACGGGTCGGGTAGCCAGGCGCAGCGGCCTATCTACCCGACACCATGAGAACCCTTATTTGCGCAGGCCAAGCCGTTCAATCAGTTGGCGATAGCGGGCTTGGTCTTTGTGGCTCAAGTACACCAAATGACGGCGTCGCTGGCCGACCAGCTTAAGCAGGCCGCGACGCGAGTGTTCGTCGTGTTTGTGCACCTTCAAGTGCTCGATCAATTGATTGATGCGCATGGTCAGCAATGCGACCTGCACCTCTGGAGAACCAGTATCGCTTTCGTGTACCTGGTATTCCTTCGTGATGAGATCCTTCTCAGCCTTGGTGAGACTCACGGTAAGCTCCTTGTGTCACGTCGAGAAATAAGACCGGAGTACCGCTGGAATACCAAGGCGTATACCCCAGTCACAACGTGCCCGATTATAGCACAGGTCACAGGCGCACACAAGTTCCATTGCTACTCGTTGCGCTTGAGCACCAACAGCGTCAGGTCATCAAACACAGCAGTCTGGCCGGCATGGGCAAGCACGGCCGCGATTACGGCGTCAACCACCATCTGGGCGGGTCGATGTCGATTGGCCAAGAGCAACTGTTGCAGCCGCGCTTCGCCAAACTCTTCCCCCTGGCTGTTCAAAGCATCGGTAATGCCATCGGTGTAGAGCGCGATGAGATCGCCGGGCGCCAACGAGAGGCGTTCCTGGCCTAGGCGAGGGCGGCCGGCTATCCCCAAAGGCATCCCTGCGGCGCGCAGTCGGCGTATGGCGCCATCAGCCGTCAAATGCTGCGCCAGGCTGTGGCCGGCGTTGGCGTAGGTCAGGAGATGGCGAGCAGGGTCCAACACCCCGTACCAGGCCGTCACGAACATCTCTGCCCGGTTGTTGGCAAGCAGATGCTGGTTGGCGTAACTAAGCACACGCTTGGGCTCCTCCTGCAATGGCGCTGCGACGCGGATGGTGTTCAACGAGGTGGCCATAAGCAGTGCGGCTGGCATGCCCTTGTCAGCTACATCGGCCATGAGCAGCCCCCAGCGGCCCTTCTTGAGCGCAATGACATCATAAAAATCACCGCCTACCTCGCGCGCTGCGTGCCAGGCATGGGCCACAGCGTAGCCCGGTACCTGCGGCGTCACATCGGGCAGCAGGCTGGTCTGAATGTGCCGAGCCATCTGCAGTTCCTGCGTCATGCGCAAGTGCTCATGTTCTTGCGCTTGCAAGCGGAAGTGGTCCAGCGCAAGCGCCACTTGGCGCGCGATGCCGGTGAGAATATCCTCGCGACGCTGGCTGACGATATGTGAGGTCCGCGTGTCATCTACCAACAACACACCCAGCACATCGTCTTGGGTTACCAGGGGGATCGCCAACAACGTTTTGCTGCCAACCTGCTGCGCCCATCGCTCCGGCACGAGCACGCTAGCGCTCGTATCGTCGACGCGCTGCAAGCGTCGCGTGGCAACGGCCAGATCGAGGAGCGGCAAGTCACCCAAGCGCAGACGCAAACCAGCAAAGCGACCGCTGGGTGTCCCGCTGCCTGAATACTCGTGCGCCACCACAAACTCGGTCGCCCGATCGTCGTAGAGCAAGACGGCGCAGCGATTGACGCCCGCTAGCAGCGGCGCCAAACGCACGACCTGCTCCAGCATCGCATCCACAGACTCGGCGGTGTTGATCGCCTGCGACACCTCCAGCAGCGCCCACGACGTCCACGCCTCCTCTTGATAGGCCGTGTTCAGGCGCACGCTCTCGATAGCGGTCGTCACCTGGTTAGCGATGCCGTTGAGCATGGTGAGGCGTTTGCTGCGAATGCGCAAGGGGGTATCAGCGCTGTCCAGGCTGACAGCCAAACAGCCGATGGAGCGGTTCTGCACTATCAACGGCAACAACACGATCTGGTCGCCGGTTACCGCCGCCCAAAAAGCGTCCGGCAGCATGCTGCGGTCGCCCATGGCAAGCTCAATCGGTTGCATGGCCTCCTCGACCAAAGCGAGCGCAGGCGCTTGCTCGGGTGTCAGCCGCAGGCGCTGTCTGTCGGCGGGGTCTTCCCACGGTACCAAGAAACCAAATGCCGCAGCTAGCTCAAAGACCTGTGTCTCTTCGGCCTTCAGCCAGGCGCCGCAGCTCAACACGCCGGTTAGCATGGGCACCAAACGCACGACAGCGCCCAGCACATCGTCGATGGTTTCCACGCGGTTCACGACCTCGGCCACCTGCAACAGCACGGTCGTAATCCAGGCCTCCTCCTGCTGCGCGCGGTACGACCAGGCAGCATCTACGGCGACAGCAACCTGGTTGGCCAAGGCGGTGAGCACGAACAAGTCCTCGTCGCCGAAGGCGTTCAGTTGGCGGCTCTGCACATCCAACACGCCAACCACCTCGCCATCGACTAGCAGAGGCACGGCCAGCTCCGAACGGGTGTCGGGCAAGAGGCGAGGGTCGTCGGCGATGTAGCGCGGCTCTTGCGACACGTCGTTCGCCAGCAGATATTCGCCGGTGGCTGCCACCCAGCCGATGATGCCCTCGCCGAAATGTTGGCTACGCCTTTGCTGTCGCCACAGCTTGTTGAGGTTGTGGCCGCTGCTGGCACGAAACACGGCGCGATGGCTCTCGTCCTCCACCAAGAAGACCTGCACATGGTAGTAGCCGAAGCGCTCGCGAATCAGCTCCACCACGCGTGTGAGTAGGTCGTCAAGGTCAAGGACAGCCGTGATGGCCCGGCTCACATCGCCAATCGCCGCCAATTGCTCGGCGCGGCGCTGCACAGTCTGGAACAGGCGCGCGTTGACAATGGCGCTGGCCACCTGATTGGCGATAATGCCCAGGCTCTGCAAGTCGTTGAGGCTGTAGCGGTTGGGCTCTGGATGTTGGGCCGACAGGGACCCGACCACCGTGTCGCCGGCTACAAGGGGCACGAAGATCGCCGAGCGCGGGGGATTGTCGGCAATATAGCTGGGGCGGGCCGGGAGCTTGTCCATCTCTGTGGTGAAGTCCCGCACCAACAAGGGCTGTTGATGAGTGCGCATCCAACCCACGATGCCAGTATCTTGCGCGCCCGGAAAGGTCGTTGGTGGCATGCGTTGGCCGTTGTGCACCCACAGCTTGAGCACGAAGCTGTCCTTGTCGAACAAGCCCAGATGAAAGCTGTGAGCGTCGACGACGCGGCTGGCATGCTCATAGGCCAACTCGCACAAGACATCGACATCCAACGGCGCGCGCAAAATAGACAGCCCAGCTTCGGCCAGAGTCGAGAGCTGGGCCAGGGGGAGCTGATCACGACGCTCGAAGAGAACGGCCGGCTGTGAAGTGCTGGCCAGGACGGTGGTCATGCTCGGTCCATCAGCGTCGATTGGCATCCGGTGGATGCGCCAAGCGCTTCACCATGGTGAGGGTGTTGCCGGCGTTCTGGTCGAACTCGAAATGTACCTCATCCATAAGGCTGCGCATGAAATGCAAACCCAATCCCCCAATCGTGCGCTCTTCCAGCTTGCGGTTCAGCGGCGGCTTAGCTACCTTCGATGGGTCGAAGGGTTGTCCATAGTCACGTAAGCGAACAACGAACGCATCGTCGAGGCGCTGCCAGGAAACGTGAATCACGCCGTCTCGACGGCCGCGGTAAGCGTGCTCGATGACGTTGGTACAAGCTTCGTCGGTTGCCAGCTCGCACGCAAAGGCTTCGTCGTCGGACAGGCCGGCCAGCAAACAGCCCTTGCGCACGAAGTCCAACACCTGAGGTAAGTTCGCCAAGTCACTGGCAACGATCAGTTCCTGCGTTTGCATCCGTTCGCTATTTCAGAGGAGACAGCACGGCCCAGCACCTACTCACCAGTCGCCGACCGCCTCTGTCACCGTGGGATAGACCTTGAACAAGGGTAATAGACCCGCCAGATCGAAGACTTCTTCAATGCGTGGGGGCAACGCTGCAAGATACAGGTTGCCGCGGTTCCAGCGTTTGACAGACTTCATGTGGGAGATCACCACGCGCAAGAAGGCGCTGCTCACATATTCCACGTCTGCCATGTCCAGCACGAGCCGATAGTGCCCTTGGTTCTCCAACTCGCGCAGGGCGTTTTCGAGTTCCGGGGCCTTACTGCTATCGATGCGTCCACCAAGCTTGATCACCACGCAGCGCTTTAGCTCGGTGACCGAAATTGTCATGTCTGTCATCGCTTGCTCTCCTTCTCCTGCAATAGGGTCGAGGGTAGCGCCCGCAGTGGATCAATTCGCGGGCTGGTCGAAGCTCGCTACAGCCTCCTCACGGCTGGGGTAGATCTGAATAACAGACGATAGACCTGCTAGCTCAAGAACCTCTATCACACGCGCGCTAGGCGCCGCCAGCCGGATATCTCCGCTTCTGCTGCTGCGCACGCGTTTGATGGCGCTGATCAGCACCCGCAAGCCAGCGCTGCTCATCTCGGTAACGCCCGCCAGATCAATCACGATCTGGTGTGGACCGCGGCCACCAAGTAGGGGCGCCAAGAAGTTCTCCAGCTCGGCGGCATTGGCGCCGCCAAGATAACCCTCTACGACAACTACTTTGATTGCCTCATAGTCGATGCGATGGATTTTCATGGTTGGCGCAGTATACCACAGTGCCAACCAATCGCCAACATCAGTTCAGGCCGAACTACCTGCTGCCAGCTCGACCTGGTGACCGCGCTCGATGAGGATGGCAGCAGTGGCCAGTCCCACGAACAGCCAGAACAAACTGGTCATGTGCGGGTAAGCAAGGTTGAACAGATAATGATCCAACACTGCGCTGCTCAGCACGCCGGCCAGACCGCCGCCGAGACCCAACAACAGCGCCTCGCGGCGGTCGTTGGTCATGCCATGGCGTAGGGTGCGCCAAAAGAGCACGAAGAAGACGGCCATGGCACTCAGAAAAGCGGCCAGTCCTACCAGCCCTGTGGTCTCTGCCATGAGCAAATACGCGCTGCTGACGCCGATGTACAGATCGATGTCGGGCGTGCCGCTGAAACCCACGCCAAACACCGGGTAGCGTGTGATCAATCGCAGGGCGTCCTTGTACTCGCCAAAACGCATCTGGGTGGCCAGGTCCTGTCCTTGAATGCCCTCGATAAAACGCTCGACATAGGTTTGCGCTTGCGGCAAGAGCAACAGCAGCGCCAAGCCCAACAGCCCCAACAAGAGCAGTTTACGGTAGCGCAAGAGGGCAATCAGACCAAAGGCTACAGCCAACCCAAGCATGGCGCTGCGCGAGTAAGTCAGATACAGGCACAACACGTTCAAGCCCAGCAGCACAGCTACGATCCAACGCCGGAACAGCGGTCGTTGGGCGAAAAGCTGGGGCGCAGTCAGGGCAGCAAAGAGCAGCAACATGCCGCCAAAGGTGTTAGGGTCGATGGCGGTGCCGATGGCGCGCATCGGGTTTTCGGGGTTGTCCTCGATATAGCGCAAGGCGCCATAGCCGCCGGGGTAGTCAAAGCGCGTCAAGGCGTTGAACACGCGCACAGTCCAGGCTTCTGGGATCACGTAGAGCACGATCCCGATCAGCGCAGCGCCGGCGCCGGCCAGGATCAAGACACGGCCGGCCCACTCCAGGTCCGCCTGCGTGCGAATCACGTTGATCACGACGAAGAACAGCAGAATGCCGCCCACGATCTCGGCAAAGCGGCGAATCGTTGTCACGCTGGGACGGGCATGGGCAGCACCCAGGGCAAAGGCGAAGATCACCAGGATGAGAAACACGGTGACGGGCAGCCCCAAGGGCGAGCCGACAAAGCGACGGTCCTTGCCGGTCAAAAGACCCACAGCCCAGACGAAGACGAAGGAGGCCAACGCTGCATCCAGGAACGTTGGCTTGAATCCCAGGCGGAACGGAAAGGCAGCGAAGGGCAACAAACTGGCCACCAGGATCACAAAAGTGAGCCCCCAGCGCGGGCTACGCAGCGCCAGGTAGGCAGCCAGCAAGCCCAAAGCGCCGGCAAGGGCCAGTAGCGGCCCCAGCAGTGCCACGGTGATGGCCACGAACAAAGCGCCCAACACCAGCACGGTCGCCAACGACAGACGCGCCACAACAGGGTCAGGATGGAAGATGAAGCGCTGAAGACGAGAGACGAGGGCGTTGGTCATAGAAAACGAGGTATCATCGCAGACGACGCCAGCATGTCTGCCTGGCTGCCGACCGGCAACGGGGAGCGCCGGCAGGCTATCGCACGGTCAACGGCGCTAACAGCGCGCCCCAATCGCGAACTTCGCCGGTAGCGCTGCCAACCTGAACGCGTTCTAGCGTGGCGGGTAAGTAGAAGCCTACCAGCGGCCGATAGGCTCCTAGCGGCGCATCAGGCGGTATCGTCAACACGTAGTGATCGACGATCATGTCCCCAGGCTGCCACGCACTGGTCGGATAATCCCCGTCCAGCGGTGGATGGTCGACCTGGGTGAGCTTGGCACCTGCAGCGTCCAACAAGTGCACAAAGACCGTGAAGTCATCGCTCATCGTGGCCACGGCCTGCCAGTGCAGCGTGACCGTAATCGTGTCGCCGGCGCTGATGGTCGAGCTGGAGTAGTCGTAACCGCGCAAAGTCATCAGACCGTCGAAGTCGAAATCGGCTTGATACTGGGCTGCCACCGGCGGGGCAGTGCCTGGCTTCAGACGCAGGGTGTCGATGATCACGGGAACCGGCTGGCCGCGGGCGTTAAGCGACGGCACATCTCGTTGTGTGGGCGCGTAATACAACCCCGTGTCCACACGGACAACGGCCGGCGCCTGGGCATCCCAATTGATGGGCACGCGATAGGTATCGGCAAAAACGTCGCCCGGTTGCCACAGACTGGTCGCAAAGCTGCCCCACCCAGGATAGCTGTCGAGCTGGCCGATGACCGCGTTGTGCCGGCCCAACAAGCGGATGTACAGACTGAGGTCGTAAGGCATGGCCTGCAGAGCCTCCCAATAGAGGGTTACCTGCACTTCCTCGCCCGGCCGTACAACGTCCGGCGACACCTCGGCGCCGATCAACTGCGCCACCTGGCCGAAGCGAATGGGCTCAGCCAATCGCGCCGAGGCTGGCACGGCCTCTGCCGTCAGCTTGGGTGGCGGCGCGTAGGCCGGCGCGATGACAGCCATGGGCGCGGCCAGGGCCAACGTCAAGAGCACCAGAGGCCACACGGCCAGCCAGGCGCGCTTCAAACGGCCGTTCACCGGCAACAACTGGCTCCAACTGAGCACCAGCAGAACAGCCAGCGCTGAAAGGGCCGGGAAGAGCAAACGCCCCTGCGTGCCGGGGGTCAGACGCGTCCAGCGCACCAGCGCGGCCATCATGATGGCGATCCAACTTGACAGCAACAGCAAGATCCAATAGAGCGGTTCGATGGCGCGCAGGTTGAAAGCAACGCCGTGGCCGGTGTTCTGGCTAGCGCGCACCACCAACCGCAACACTCCAATGACCAATCCCACCAGAGTGAGGAGGGAGAGCCAATCCAACATCACGTAGACCCAATGTGGGAAAGGCACGTTGAACCAGCCGAACAGGCCCCAAAACGAGATACGCAGTCCCTGGAACTCGGACGACAACTGCGCCAGGTCCGGTGGGGGGTTGCGCGGGCCGACCATCTGCAACATCACGTTCAAGCCGGTGGGATCGCCGTAGAGCTGCCAATTGCGCCAGTACCACCAGCCGGAGACCGCCACGACGGGCGCAAGGATCAGAACCAGGTCCCGCCACAGGGCGCGCCAACGGTGCTGGCGCCAAGCTTGCAGCACCAAAACGCCGGTGGCCAACGGGATCAGGGCGATGCCGCTCAGTTTGGTCAAAGCTGCCAAGCCCAGAGTGACGCCCAGCAAGATTAGGCGGCCGGTGGTGTGGGGCTCTTGCAGGAGGCGAACTAGCTGCCAAAGTGTGAAAGCGCCCAAGAAAATGATCAGGTTGTCGTTGGTGACGGCGGCGCTGATGAAGATGAACTGCGGGATGAAGGCGACGACTGCGGCAGCGGCCAGGGCAAGGGCCGGTTGGCTCGGGATCAGCCGCCGCGCCATGAAGTACGTGCAGATGATGGTACCCAGGCCCAGCAACAGGGAGAACCAACGCGCCACATGGACGGCCAGCTTGGTGCCCTCATAGGGCCAGCCCTCGGCAAAGGAATGGACGACGCGGTTCTTGTTGCCCGGCTGCATCGGCACGCCGATGTTGGCGTGCCAGTTGGGACGCGAGAGCAACAGCGCATCGCCGGTGGGAATCCACGATGTCACCAGGCCGGCCAATGCGTAGTAAAGCGGTGGTTGGCTGCCTTCCTGCGCCCAGGGCTGCTCCTTGGCAGGGTCTTGCACAGGCAGCGGATTGCCGGACGCCAAGTGACGCACGTAGAAATAGTGATACAGCTCATCGGGCGCCTCGAACACAGGCACGGTTACGCTGTAAAACAGGCCCAACCCCAAGAAGACGATCAGAACCAGCACTAGTCCCCACGGGATGGCCAGGCCGCGCACCGCTACGGCTGGCGTCGCGCGCGGCACAACGAGCGAGGGCGCCGGCAAAGCCGTCTCCACCTTGAGCGTGTTGGCCGGTGAGCTGCCCGGCGCCGAAACGCTACTGCTCGGCGAGCTCACGATAGACCTCGTAATGACGTTGGGCAATGCTTTCCCATGTGAACTTGCCGGCCAGCTGCGCTGCGCCTTCGCCCAAGCGGCGGCGCAGCACAGCATCGCTCCACAGCGTTTGCACACCCTGCGCCAGCGCCTCGGGCGACTCGCGCGGAGTCAGCCAGATGTTTCGGCCATGCACCATGTCCGGCGCGTGGCCGGTAGGCTCCGTACTCACGATCGGCAGGCCGTGCGCCAGGGCCGCCATCAAGCTGCCACGGCGATAGCTGGCGCCGTCCCGGTAGGGCAACACCGCAATGTCCGAAGCCAGCAGGTTGGCCGAGACCTCCGCGGGCGTGGTGAAACCGGTCCAGTGCACGCGCTCGCCGATGCCTAGCCGCAGGATGAGCGATTGCACGCGTTCCAGGTAGGCAAGGTTGGTGGGGTCGCTGGCGCCCACCTGGCCGCCCACCATGAGTAGGTGAACCGGCAAGCCGGCGGCTACCAGGATAGCCACGGCATTCATCAGCTCCTCGCCACCCTTGCTGGCGTTCAAAAAGCCAAAGTAGCTAAGCAGCAGATCGTCTGGTCCCACGCGCCAGGTCGCGCGCTGCTGGTCACGGTCGAAGTCAGCAGCCGGCTCAGGGCGAATGTTAGAGCCGATCGGGATCTCTACCAGCTTGTCAGTCAACATCGGGTAGGCGCGCAGCGTGGAGCAATCCTGGGCGTTGGTGACGACGACGCGCCGGCAGTGCTGAGCTAACAGCAGATTGGCGCGCCAGCGCAAAGGGCCGGCCTTGGGGAACAGATAAGGCACGCGCAGATCATGAAAAGTCACAACGATCGCGCGCGGCCACGGGTCGCCACGCAGCGCACGCGGCAGGAGGTTGACCGCTGGGTGCAGGCCAAAGGCTGCGGACTGGTACTGGATGTGCAACACATCCGGCTCGATGTCCTGGCACAGGCCGCGCACGTGCCGCGCCAACGACCAACGCCAACTCTCGACGTCTGGGTAGACGTTGGCCACGCCGTGGGGCGCCAGGTGCGCCGGGCCTGCGGCATGGCTGGTCAGCACGTGGACGTCGACGCCTTGCTCCACCAAGGCGGAACCAAGCGACCAGGTGTAGTCGCCCACGCCGCCTTGCATCGGGGGATATTCGCCGGTGAGGAAAAGCACACGCATAATCAAATCACAGTTGCGAACCAGGCCAGCGCACGGCGCCGTACTCCGCCGGGTAGTTCAACAAGGCAGGCAGACACCGCGGCAACAGGGTGGCGCCCCAAACTGCGTAGTTCGTACAGTTTAGCTTAACGCAGCCTGCGGGTCAAATCGGATCGGAGAAGCGCAAGCCAGAGCGCAGCACCTGGGCATAAGCAGCCATGCGCGCTCGTCGCAACGAACGCTTGGCGCGCTGGCCGGGCACGACCAGGCCGGCCAGCCATTTGGCAGCTTCTTCCGCCCACTGATAGACGAAGGTCAGCAGCAAAAAGCTCCGCACGGCAGCCGCGGCCGGCCGGCCGTGGTACTTGCGCACGTAGCGCACACGGGAGGTGTAGAAGCGGATGTGCCGCGCAGCAACCACCTGCTCGCTGGACTTGCCCTCGTAATGCATGACCACCGCCGTCGGCAAATAAACCACCTGCCACCCCGCCATCACTGCGCGACGGCACAGGTCGAGCTCTTCGGCGTACATGAAAAACCCCTCGTCGAAGCCGCCGATCTGGTCAAGTACAGTGCGGCGCACCAACATGCAGGCGCCCACGACCCAATCCACTACGCTCACTGCGTCGTCAGGCCGATCGAGCACGTAGTAGCGGTCGAGCACGCGATTGCGCGGCCACCAACGCTGCACGACGGTAGCCTCTAGGAAGAACGTTGCCAAAGTAGGAAAACGACGACGGGAGGACTGCACGCTGCCGTCGGCGTAGCGCAACTGCGGACCGATGATGCCTACAGCCGGATGGGTCTCGGCGTAGTCCCACATGGCGCGCAAGGCGTCGCTGCGCACCTCGGTGTCAGGGTTGAGAAAGAGGACGTAACGCCCCTGACTGCGCGCCAACCCTTGGTTGTTGGCGCGCGTAAAGCCTAGGTTTTGGGCGTTGGCGATGACCTGCACCCACGGAAACTCGGCCTGGAGCATGGCCACGCTGCCGTCGGCCGAGGCGTTGTCCACAACGATCACCTCGGCGCGGCAGGAGACAATCGATGATCGGTAATCGGTGATCGGTGGATCGCATCCGGCACCGTCCGCATCCGGGAGCGTCTCGAGTCGCGCCATAGATAAACCGTCGCTGCCGGCGAGGGAGACCAGGCAGCGACGTAACAGATCGCGCACATTCCAGTTGACGATGATAACTGACAGATCAATGGCGCACAATGGAGCTTGCCCGTCGATTGACACCCGCTGCCGGCTACAGCGACCGCAGCAGCACGTAGTCGGCGAGTTGCGCCAGCGCCTCGCGGTAGATGTTGTCGGGCATGATCTGCAAGGCGCTCTTGGCAGCCGCCACGAAGGCCGCCGCATCGGCCCGCGTGGCGTCGATGGCGGAGGAGCAGCTGATATTGTGTATCAGTTCGGTCATCGCCTCATCCGCACTGTGGCCGTTGCTGGTGGCGGCGCGCATGACTTGGAGGGCCTCTGGGTGGTCTTGCAGGTAGTGAAAGACCGGCAAGGTGACCGTCCCATGGCGCAGGTCGCTGCCCACGGGCTTGCCCAGCACCGCCTCGTCGCCGACGAAGTCCAAGATGTCGTCCATGATCTGGAAGGCCATGCCCAGGTTGTAGCCGTAGTCGCGCATGGCGCCGATTTGCGTCTCGTCAGCCGTGCCGAGAACAGCAGCGGACTCGGTGGCCGCCGCGAACAGGGCGGCAGTTTTGCCAAAGATGCGCTGAAAGTAGGCTTCCTTGGGCTGATCCCAGTTGCCGAGATCAAACAACTGCCGGAGCTCCCCCTCACAAATGGTCATCAGGGTCTGGGCGAAGATGCGCATAACGCGCACGTTGTCGGTTTCGGCCGCAAAGTAGGCTGCGCGGGCGAAGACAAAGTCGCCGGCGAGCACGGTGGCGCCCTGGCTCCAGGTGGCGTTCAAGGTGGGATGGCCCCGGCGCAGCAAAGCGCCGTCGACCACGTCATCGTGGACGAGCGTCGCCGTGTGCAGGGTCTCGATAGCGGCCGCTAGCGAGACGAGCTTGGTCTTGTCGATGTGGGGGAAGAACCTGCCCGCCAACATGGCGGTGGCCGGGCGCAGCCGTTTGCCGCCGCTCTGCAGCAGCAGGTTCACAGCGCCCGCCAGCGGTGCAAACACCTCATGCGGAGCCTGCATCTTGGCTTCGACCAACGCGAGGTCATCGCCGATTAGGTCAAGAAAACTATGATGATGGCCGCTCAAATCTTCCTTCTCCTCTGGCTCAAATCAGGCCTAGCCAACAACGTTTTGTTTTGGTAGTTTTGCGGTAACTACTCAGCCATAGGTGCCGGGCATTTGGATTCTAACCTGAAAATCGCTCGGGCCGGTCTCCGACCGTGCCCGCCGCGCTTTCA
>DAOUBX010000073.1:0-12022 GCA_034432445.1 Anaerolineales bacterium | reverse complement strand
CGATGCCGGATACTTTCATCGCTCTTCACAATCCTGCTTGGCGGCGCACACTCAAGCCCCGTTCACGGGGCGCCGTTGGCTAGCCGGGGGCCTTCAGCCCCCGGCGGCTGCCGCCCACATAAGCCTCACCTATCCATCTCGATGCCGGATACTTTCATCGCTCTTCACAATCCTGCTTGGCGGCGCACACTCAAGCCCCGTTCACGGGGCGCCGTTGGCTAGCCGGGGGTCTTCAGCCCCCGGCGCCTCCCGCCAACACAAGCCTCACATATGCAAGTCGACAGCCGGATACGTTCGTCGCTCTTCACAATCCGGCTTGGTGGCGCACGCCTGGTTGACTGACAAAACGGTGAGACTAACCCCGCCCACGAATGGACAACGAATAAACGGATGCCGCATGTCTTCCAGGCGCTACACCGCAGGAATGTCGTATCAGTCACATCTCCCGAGGCGGCCACCCCGAGTTGTGTCAGTCAATCGGCTCCTTTCGGGGCATCGCCGAATGTCTTTACGGTGGCCCAAGCCTCGCTCAACGAATCCGCTTCAAACTTCCATCCGGACAGAGGAGATAGACCTGATCCTGAATTCCATCCTGCCCGCCGGAGACGCTGGAGGGCTGGGTTTTCTCCAGTTGCTGTAGGCGGCGCCGGGCGGCGCGCAGGGCGGCCTTTTCGCCGAGGAAGATGCCGGGGAGCGGATACCATTCTCCGGCGAAGGTGTCGTAACCGCGCAGCCGCCATACCTTGATGCGCCAGCGACGCAAAAGGATCTCAAGCATCGTGTCCATGCTGCACACGCAAACGGCGCACCAGCGCAATGCCACTCCGATGAGCGCCATGAGTCCTCCGTCCCATTTCCTTACCCTGCCATGAGCGAAGAGCGCATATCGCGCTTCATCCACTGTCTCTGATTTCCGTTGTGTCGCCTCTTCAACCAAGCGCCCGGCGCCTGCGCCGCGCCGTCACGCCGCATACACATCCGGCGCGTCGGCGCGCGCCGCGTCGCATTCGTCGCACGGGCAGAGGGCGCGCAGGAAGGTCCAGGTGTAGATGCCGCTGTCGTGGCCGTCGGCCCAGGCGATGCCCAGGGCGTAGTGGCCCACCAGAAAGGCGTTGCTGAGCTGCCAGGTCTTGTCGGGTCGCACGTGCAGCGCAGTCCGCTCCACCGGCTGGCTCATGGCCTCGTGGCCGCCGCGACACTCGGCGCAGGGGCACACGTTGCGCAGCCCGGCCAGCGGGTAGACGCTGCGGTGCCCGTCGGCCCAGACGATCTCCAGGGTCTCCTCTTGGCGGTTGACGGTCAAGTTTTGGGGGCGTAGTTGGTCGCTCATCGAAGGTTTAGTCATCCTTAGCAGTTGGTCGGCTGCTATCTTAGCACAGGCCGCAGTTGGAGGCCAAACGCCACAGCGCCGCCGGTTCACGGAACCGGCTGGAGCGATGGGTCAACCCAGCATCAGCCAACCAACCATCGCGCCGCCGGCCACCAGCAGCGCCGAGTTGACGTTCCAGCGCACGGCCAGGAGCAGCGCGGCGGCGAACAGCAGCCAGGCCGGCCAGCTCACCAACGCAGCCTGGCCGAGGCGAATGGACACCACCGCCATCAGCCCCACCGCGCTGACGTTGACCGCGTCGAGGAACGCCGCCATCCAGGCCGAGCGGCGCAGCTTGGGCAGCAGCCGGGTGAGCAGCGCCACGAAGAGGAACGCGGGCAGGAAGATGCCGACCGTCGCTGCCAGCGCGCCCGGCCAGCCGGCCAGCACGTAGCCGATGAAGGTGGCCGCGCTGAACACCGGCCCCGGCGTCACCTGGCCGACGGCGATGGCGTCGATCAACTGCTGCTCCGTCAGCCAGCCAAAGGTCTGCACCAGCCCGCCCTCCAGGAAGGCGAACAGCACGTAGCCGCTGCCGTAGAGCACGCTGCCGATGAAGAGGAAGTACAGGCCCAGCAGACCCGGCGAGGGCGCGCGCGGCTGCCCGCCGTTGGCGCTCGCCCAAAGCTGGGCCGCGTTGTTGCCCACGGCCAGGATCGCGCTGACCAGCGCAGTCAGCGCCGCAACCAGCAGCACCGAGATGACAAAGCCGCGGCGATCGGCCCAGCCGGCGCGGCCGCGCAGCCAAATCATGCCCACCAGCCCGCCCAAGAACAGCGCCAGGATCTCGCTGAAGCCGAGCCAGGCCGCTGCGGCCACGGCCACGCCGATCACGCCTAGCTGCCAGCCCTTGACCGCTTGCCGGCCCAAGCGCCAGACCGCGCCGAGGATGATGGCGACCACCACCGGTCGGATGCCGGCCAGCAGCGCTTCCACCTGCGGCAGGCTGCCGTACTGCACGTAGAACCAGGCGATCACGCCGGTGATCAGCGCCGCCGGGAGGATGAAGCTGGCGCCGGCCACGACCAGGCCGATCCACCCCGCCCGCACGTGGCCGATGTGCATGGTCATCTCGGTGGAGTTGGGCCCGGGGATCAGGTTGGTGGCGCCCACCAGGTCGAGGAACGCCTGCCGCGACAGCCACTGGCGCCGGCCGACGACCTCGTCCTCCATCATGGCGATGTGCGCCGCCGGCCCGCCAAATGCGGTCAGGCTGAGCCTGACAAACAGACGGACCAGTGTCATAAGTTCGTGGATCATGTGCGTGGCTTGCTCTCCATGAGATGCTGCACAGAGATGCTGCACATCATACCCGGTAAAGGGAGCACTGCAAGTCATCGGGGGCACTTTCTTGCGCGCAAAACGCCTTGATTACCATAAAACGCAATCCGGTCTGAAATAGGGTCAGGAATGAGTCCATCCGAATGATGGGCGAGATCGACCTCGCGACTGCGCAAGGAGAACCACATGAAAGCCGACAGCCTACAAATGGTCAAGGTCTTCAGCTCGGGCGGGGATATCCATTACGTGTTGCCCCATTTCCAACGAGAGTACGCCTGAGGCGAAACCGAGTGGAAAACCCTCCTTAGCGACATTTTTAGCGTCTACGAGCTCTACCGGGACGATCAACCGCCGCCAGAACACTTCATGGGTTCCCTGGTGGTGATCAATGACGGCATGATGAACGGCACCGTGCCAGTGTTCCGGCTGGTCGATGGCCAGCAGCGCCTGACCACCATCTCCTTGTTCCTGAGCGCACTGGATCGGGTGTTGGATAGCGACGATGCTCATGCTGGGTTGCGTAAGAAGACGCGCCGTATGCTGCTCAACCCCGAGGAAGAGGGCGACCTTCGCTACAAACTCCTGCCAACCATCAAGTACGGCGACCAGGCATGCTATTGCGCCATTATCAAAGGTAAGCAGCCTCCAGAGGACGCTGAATCCAACATCCCGAAGGCATTTGCCTACATCAAGACACAATTGGAAAACCGATTCCGTAGCGATGGCATTGATCCGAACCGTCTGTTCAACGTCCTGATGACCAGCCTGCAAGTAGTTTTCATCAACCTCAATCAGAACGAGCGGCCCTACGAGATCTTCGAGAGCCTGAACTACAGGGGCAAATCGCTGACCCAGGCCGACCTTGTACGCAACTACATTGCCATGAAGCTGCCGCCGGCGCGTCAGGAACCGGTCTTCACTGAGCTATGGTCGCCGGTCGAGGAGATGCTCTTGGAAAAGCGCACCGTAGGACGCTCGCGCCTGGGCGAGCTCACGGCCTTCCTGCGCCACTACTTCGCCTACCTGTCGGGGGTGTTGGTCAACGAAGAGCACGTCTATTCCCGCTTTCGCGACCGAGGCGAAACCATGAGCGTAGCTGAGTTCGAAGAGGAGTTGGCGCGCATCCAGCGCTTTGCGCGCTACTACGACCGCCTACTGCGGCCGCAACGCGAACCGGATCCGCAGGTTGCGCAACAACTGCACCGGCTGAGCGTCCTCGAAAGTGCCACCGGTTATCCTTTCTTGCTTTTCATGTACGACGAATGGCAACGGGGCCACATCAGCCGTGACGATCTGTTTGCGAGTCTGCGCCTCATCGAGGCCTACATGGTGCGCCGCTTCCTCAACCGCGACTCCACCAACTATCTGAACAAGATGTTCCCCGCCCTAGTCAAGGACGTGGACATGTCAAACTTCGTGGAATCCCTGCGGCTGGCACTTGGAACAAAGAACGAGCCAAGCGATGTGCGTCTACGCCAATCTGCCGAGACTGTCCCCCTGTATCGCCAGGATGTCTTCACGCGTCGCAAACTCGATCTAGTGCTTCAATCCATCAATCGGCACCTATCGAAAGGCACCGGCGGCTACACCGTTTTGAACGACGATCCGACAATTGAACACATCATGCCACAAACCCTCACTGCCGCTTGGAAACAACATCTTGGAGACAACTGGCAACAGGACTACGAGCTCCTTCACACCCTGGGCAACCTCACAGTGGTGACAAAGGATTGGAACTCGATGCTCTCGAACAGCAGCTATCAAAATAAGCAGCAGGCGCTAGCAGGTCACGCGCTTGAACTCAATAAAGTCTACTTCAATTCGCACTCGCCCCAGGTCTGGAATGGATCATCGATCCGCAAACGGGCCCAGTGGATGATGACCAAGATCATTGAGATCTGGCCTCAGCTTGGTGAGACACCCACCGGCTGGGACGAGCGTCCCAGGGCAGTGGTTATCCTGGACGAACCTTATCCAGTGTCAAGCTGGCGCGATGTCCTGCGCCGGGCTGCGGAGGTAGCGGTACAATGGTGTGGCGAGAAGTTCGAGGAGCAGGTAGTTGCAAAGAGACGGGGTTATTTCACTCGCACGCCATCCGGCGATGTTTGGCATACTCTACCGAACGGCTGGAGCGTCTACGTGAATCTAGGCGCTGATGCCGTCAAACAGATCAGCGCGGCCATTGTCGAAGCGGCAGGCATCCCAGAAGATGAGTACAACGTGGAGCTGTGGTAAGGTGGTCGGCTTTTTGACAGTTGGAAAGCTGACAGCTCAGCAGACTAATGGCGTTCGCATATGAAAACACTAGCTGAAATCCGGGCTCAACTGGCAGGCGGGCAGTTCGAGTTCAGCCGTCACGCGTAGCGGCGTGCCATCGAACGCAACATAAGTGAGGCCGAGATACGCCAAGCGGGACGACGCGCCCGGATGATCGAGGACTACGCCGACGACAAGTGCACGCCAAGCTGTCTCCTCCTCGGCTTCACCGATGACGGTCGTCCGTTGCATCTGCAAGTCTCGCGCGCCGACGCCGAGTTGATCCGCATCATCACACTTTATGAGCCGGACGAGTGGTATAATCACAGTGAACGGAGGTAAACATGTTTCGTTGTCAGGTATGCGGCAGCACTGAGGCTCGCTCTGAGGTCGTGAGCGAGGTCTTTCTGATCGATAGCGCGCCGGTGTTGGTGGAGGGTATCCCGGCGCTCGTGTGTGCGCGCTGCGGCGATGCCACGTTCAGCCGCGCCACGACTGAGCGGATCCGGCGCATGGTCCACGGTGAAACGCGGCCGGTCAGGTCCGTGCGCGCCGATGTTTTTGCCTACGCCTAACATCACCGGTTGAGACCCTCGGGTTTCTGTGTGTTTACAGCGACTCGTGATCGACACTACGACGGCGTTGGCGGCGATTCGTGATGACCGCGGAAACCCGAAGAGCCTGCCCTGAGCTTGCCGAAGGGGTCTGGCGCTCGACCAGACTCGAATACACCCGACTGGATTCCTCGCTGCATTAGCCGCTGCACTTACGCCATCCGCTTTCGGTTTGGGGCTTTCCTGGATATAATAGAGGCATCGTGGCGGCAGGTCGTCTTCTCACCACACCCAGGGACGACCTGCTGCAAACCTTTCCACCCTCTATACTCTCCAAAGGAGGAGAATATGTCCAAGTACGTTGTCGTGCTGGCAGTGGTGTTGGCGTTGCTGGTTGCCAGCTGCGCCCCACCTGCTACTCCCGCCCCTGCCCCGGCCCAGCAGCCCGCTGCTCCGGCCGAGCAGCCCCCCGCTCCCGCGGCCGAGCCAGAGGTCACCCTGACCATGGGCTCCTGGCGAGTCGACGATGTGGCCCAGATGAACGCCATCATCGCCGAGTTCAACAAGGTCTACCCCAACATCAAGATCAAGTTCGACCCCACCAATCCTCCCGATTACAACGCCACCCTGCGCACTCAGCTCGAGGGCGGCACCGGCCCCGACCTCTTCTACCTGCGCTCCTTTGCCACCTCGCGCCAGCTCTTCGAAGAAGGCTTCATCGAGCCGCTGGCCGACCTACCCGGCTTGAAGGAAAACTTCACCGCCGAGTCGTTGGGCCCCTGGTCGGCGGCCGATGGGACGCCCTACGGCGTGCCGTTCATCGCCGTCTCACACGGTGTGTATTACAACAAGGACCTCTTCAAGGAGCTGGGCCTGGAAGTGCCTCAGACCTGGCAGGAGCTGCTGGCCACGGCGCAGAAGATCAAGGACGCGGGCTACATCCCCTTCGCCAACGCCTCGGGAGACGCCTGGACCATCGCCGAGATCGTCTTCATGAACATCGCGCCGACCTTCATCGGCGGCTACGAGGGCCGGCAGGCCTACCTGAACGGCGAGCGCTGCTTCAACGACCAGAACATGGTCAACGCCTTCCAGGCCGTGGCCGACCTGGGGCCGTTCGTGCCTGAAGGGCAGGAAGCGCTGACCTACTACGACAGCCAGCAGCTCTTCCTGCAGGGCCAGGCGGCCATGTGGCTGGGCGGCTCCTGGGACATCCCCTTCTTCGAGAGCGAGGCGCCTGACTTCGAGTGGGGCGTGTTTGGCATTCCGGCGCCGGAGGGCCAGACCCAGCGCTACGTCACCTTCCACCTGGACGCGGGCATGGGCATCAACAAGGCCTCGGCCAACAAGGATGCCGCCAAGAAGTTCCTGGAGTGGATGACCACGCCCGAGTTCGCCAAGCTACTGGCCAACCAGTTGCCCGGCTTCTTCCCCATCAGCAAGAACCCGCCGGCGCCCGACAACGCGCACGCGGCCGAGTTCCTGGCCCTCAACGAGGGCGCCGGGCTGGACGTGCGCCTGGCCTGGGAGAAGCTGCTGGACGGCCAGCCTGACGGCTACACGCTGATGCAGGATCACGCCATCGCCGTACTGAAGGGCGCTGAGACTGCCCAACAGGCGGCCGACGCGCTGCAAGCGGGCCTGGCGCAGTGGTTCGAGCCGGCCAAGAACTGCAAGCAATAGCCGGCCGAGTCACGGGCAGTTCTTGGTAGTGACGGCTTCAGCCGTCTCTGCAAGCGCCGGGCTACCGAGCGGCGTCCCGTCTTAAAAGATCGGCAAATCATCTCGGAGATTTCGATGGACATGTGATCGGCCGATCAGCGATGGCCGCCGGAGAATTAATCCCACCGGCTTAGAAACGGCGCCAGATGATTCCGGCCTTGTGGCGCACGATCAAGCCCCGTTGACGGGGCGCTGTTGGCCAGCCAGGGGTCTTCAGCCCCCGGCGATCCCCGCCAACACAAGCCCTGCATACCCAACGCGATAACCGGATTGTCTCGTTAATCTCCAGCTATTGCCTGGGTCGAGCAGCCACCCAGGAACCATCGGTCGGCTGCGGCGCAAACTGCTGCATTGCGCCGCAGCGGCCAATCCACCACCTCGGAGGTGTCATGGCCACGACTTACGCCGGCAGCGTCGGCAAGGGAGGACTACAACGCTACGAGCTGCGCCGCAGGTTGATCTGGCTGTTGTTCCTGCTGCCGGCCGTGCTGATCTACCTCTCTTTCATGGCCCTACCGCTGTTCAACTCGCTGGGACTAAGCTTCTTCCAGGGCAGGGGGCTCAGGCCCGAGCAATTCGTGGGCTTCGACAACTACGTCCAGCTCTTCACCAATCCCCTGTGGCGCGATCGCTTCTTCAACGCGCTGGGCAACACTGCCGTCTTTTTTGCCATTCACATGCTGGTGCAGAACACCCTGGGCCTGCTGTTCGCCGTCCTGCTGGCCAGCGGCATCAAAGCCCACAGCCTGTTCCGCACCATCATCTTCATCCCGGCCACGCTCTCGGTGATGATCATCGGCTTCCTGTGGCGGCTGATCCTCAATCCGCAGTGGGGTGCGGTCAACCAGATCCTCAAAGCCGTCGGCCTCGGACAGTTTGCCCTGCCGTGGCTGGGCGATCCGACGTGGGCGCTGATCGTCATCTCCCTGGTGTCGGTCTGGCAATGGGTGGGCCTGCCGACCATGTTCTTCCTGGCCGGCCTGCTGACGATCCCCGACGAGCTGGTGGAGGCGGCGCGCGTGGACGGCGCGTCCGGCTGGCAGGCCTTCTGGCGGGTCAAGCTGCCGCTGCTGATGCCGGTGATCGGCATCGTGGCCGTGCTGACCTTTGTGGGCAACGTCAACGCCTTCGACATCGTCTACGCCATGGCCGGCGCGCGCGGGGAGCCCGCCTACTCCACGGACCTGCTGGGCACCTTCTTCTACCGCACGGCCATCGCCGGCGAGCACCCGGTGGCGCAGCCCAACATGGGCATGGGCGCGGCCGTGGCCACGGTGATGTTCCTGATCCTGCTGGTCGGCGTGTCGCTCTGGCTGATCGCCAGCCGGCGCCGCAGGGTGGAGTTGTAAGCCATGCGCAAACTGCGGCCCTCTACGATTGCGACCTACGCCATTCTGCTGGCCTGGAGCCTGGTGGTGCTGTTCCCCATCTACACCATGCTCATCAACTCGCTCAAGCCCCAGCGCCAGATCTTCCGCAACCCCTTCGTCCCGCCCTGGCCGCCCACCTTCGACGGCTATCAGACGGTGTGGAGCGATGGGCGCTTCGACCTCTATTTCCGCAACAGCCTTTTTGTGACCATCACCGCCCTAGCGCTGATCGTCCTGCTGGGCTCGCTCGCGGCCTATGCGCTGGCCATGTGGCGCTCGCGCTGGTCCACCGCGCTCTACATCTTCTTCATCGCCGGCTTGATGATCCCCATTCGGCTGGGCACCATCAACATCTTCCAGATCGTGCAGACCCTGGGCCTCACCGACAAGGCGGCCGGCCTGCTGCCGGTGTACGTGGCCATGGGGTTGCCCATCGCCGTCTTTGTGTTGACCACCTTCATCCGCGGCCTGCCCAGCGAGTTGATCGATGCCGCCCACGTGGACGGGGCCGGCGAGCTGCGCATCTACTGGTCGGTCGTCTTGCCACTGATCCGGCCCGCGGTGGCCACCGTGGTCATCTTCAACCTGATTCCGGTGTGGAACGACCTGTGGTTCCCGCTGATCTTCATCCGCGCCGAGGACCAGCGCACCGTCATCCTGGGCGTGTCTCTGCTCTTCGGCCAGTATCAAACCAACTGGACGCGCGTCCTGGCCGCCCTCTCCATGTCCGCCCTGCCGATCCTGCTGCTGTACCTGCTCATGTCCAAGCAGTTCATCAGGGGCCTCACGGCGGGCGCGGTTAAGGGATAGTAAACGGTAAACGGTCACCGACCATCGATCACCGTTCACCGATCACCGATCACCGACACATGAACGAACGCCAACGTATCGCCCTAGCCATGCGCCACCAACTGCCGGACCGGGTGCCGGTGATGTGCCAGCTGGCGCTGGGGCATTATTTCTTGAACGCCGGCCTGCCGCCGCACGAGATCTGGTTCACCAGCGAGGGCTTCGCCGAGGCGTTGGTGCGCTTGCAGCGGCGCTACCGCTTCGACGGCATCCTGATCAACCTGCCCGGCCGGCCGCCCGACCTGCTGCAGCAGGTGCAGTCCATCACGAATACCGACGAGGGGGAGCTGCTCACCTGGCGCAACGGCGACGTGACCCTGGTACCCTGGGACGACAACGCCCAGCACCGACCCGCCGATCCTGACCGGCCGACGCGCGCCGACTTCCAGACCATCGATCCCGACCACCTGGACTTCATCGACGACCTGCGCGGCTACATCTGGAACACCTACCACGTGCCTTGGCTGGACGACAAGGCAACGCCCGGCCCGCTGGACGAGCCGCCCGCCTACTTCTTCCGCACCATCGACCTGGTCAAGGCCAAGGTAGGCGATCATGTGTCGGTGCACGGCGAGGTGTTCTCCCCCTTCACCCACTACATGGAGCTGTTCGGCTACGAGCAGGCGTTGACCAGCCTCCTGGAGGACCCCGGCAAGGCGCTGGCGCTGCTGGACCGGCTGACCACCGCTTCGATCACCTGGGCCGTGGCGCAGGCCCGGCATGGTGTGGACGCGGTGCTGATCTCCTCGGCCTTCGCCGGCGGCCCGCTGATCTCCCCGCGCATGTACAAACGCTTCGTGTTGCCCTTCGAGCGCCGCGTGGTCGAGGCCGTGAAAGCCGAAGGCGTGCCGGTCTACACCCACACCTGCGGCAGCATCGGCGACCGGCTGGAGCTGATGTTGGAGACGGGCACCGAGGGCATCGACACCCTGGACCCGCCGCCCCTAGGCAACGTGGAGCTCAAGGACGCCAAGGTGCGCATCGGCCAGCGCGCCTTCATCAAGGGCAACATGAACGCGGTCGAGCTGCTGCTGGCCACCTCGGCCGAGCAGGTCATCGCCCACGCGGCCGACCGCATCCACACCGGCATGCCTGGCGGCGGCTACATCCTCAGCACCGCCTGCTCGGTGGCCCCGCGCGTCCAGCCGTGGAAGCTGGAGCTGTTAACGCCGCTGGCGGAGGAGGTGGGGCGATATTGAGACGCTGGATGCAGGCGCTGTTCGACCATAAGATCGATCAACTTGCGTTGATCATTGCTCAGATTGGCGTCTTGGGGTTGACCCGTTGAGTGTTCCCAACTCATCCTTGCGGTTCAACCATGCCTCGCCGTGCGCCATCGCCTCTTGCGCCGTCCACCCGCGCGCGGCGCGCCAGAGCGCTGACCATGCCGGCGCGTCTACCAGACTGCGCGCGGTTTGCAGGCGTTGGGCGATCAGCGCGCGGTAGAGGGGGGAGAGAGGACCGCCGCGCTCGCCCAGGCCCTCCTCGACGGCCAGACACTGTACACCCAGGGCGGCTTTTTCCGGCGACCCGTCAGCCAGCAGCCAACCGGCCAGGCTGACCAGCCAGAAGCGCACGCGGCGCACATGCTTGCGGACGTGGGGCAGCGCCAGCAACAGTTCTCGCCGCGCGGCCGCTACATCTCTGCGCGCCAGGGCGATCTCGGCCCGGTCGGTGTGCAGGATGGCCCGCGCCAGCTCCGGCCCGGCGTCGGGCAGCAGCGCATCGGCCTCGTCGAACAGCGCCTGGGCCTCTGCCAGATCGGCCCGCGCCCAGGCGACCTCGCCCAACTGCACCAGGGGGAACCCTGAGTTGAGCAACTCTGGCCGCTGCCGCGCCAGCGCCGCGCTGCGCCGCAGCGCCGCTTCCGCCTGGGCCAGCTCTCCCTCCTCGATGTAGATGCGCCCCAACAGGTTGAACAGCGAGGCCAGCCTCTCAGGTCGTTCCGCCTGCGCGATCGCCACAGCCTGCGCGGCGAAATCGTCGGCGCTGGCAAAATCGTGGCACTGCCAGGACAGGTTTGACGCCTTGAACAGGAGGTCGATGCGCTGGTTGGCATCCGGTTGGCCCCCCAGCGCCAGGCTGCGGCGGATCAACGCCTGACCTTCGCGCACGTAGCCGTGCGTCTCCCAGAACCACGCCAGATCGGAGCACATTTGCAGCGCCTGGGACGCTTCGCCCTGTTCGATCAACCGTTGGAGCGCAGCCAGGTAGTTGTCATGATCGCTCTCGACAGCTTCCTGGTTGTCGGATGACTGCGCCAGCAAGCCGCAAAAGTAACGCGCATGCCACTCCTGCGCCAAGCTGCGCTCCTCCGCAGTCATCTTGTTCCACGCGAACTCGCGGATCATCTCTAACAACCGCCAGCGGCCAGGCTCGGGCGTGACCAGGCTGTGATCGCTCAAGGTCGTCAGCCAGGACTGTACCAGCGCGCGGCCATGTGGATCGGCCGGCCCCGCGCAGACCGCAGTCGCGGCGTCCAGGGTAAAGGAACCGACGAAGACGGCGAGGCGCCTCAAGCAAGCGCGGGTGTCCGCGTCGAGCAGATCGTAGCTCCAGGCGATGGCGCCGGCCAGGGTGCGCTGGCGCGGCGGCAGATCGCGCGCCGTGGCCTGGATCGC
>DAOUBX010000072.1:0-19322 GCA_034432445.1 Anaerolineales bacterium | reverse complement strand
GCATGCCCAGCTTCATTGTCGGGTCAATCTGTCAATGTTCAACAGCGTGCTAGAGTGCACACCACGAGCCAAAGCGTGAACTACTGAATTTGCCAAATCGCCATTTCTGATTTTACTACCTGCTGTCAATTGCCAGTTTGAGGTTACACCTATGCAGAGTCGTTGGATTAGAATCGCTTCGTTTTTCGCCTTCCTGTTGATATCCTTTGCCTTGGCCGCCTGCGGTGACAGCGAGCCGTTGCCCACCCCGACGCCCACCAAAACTGCCACGCCCCTGGTCGTCGTCCAGGCGCCGACCGACACCCCCGCGCCGCCCACGGCCACGCCTACAGCCACAGACACGCCAGAACCCACAGCCACGCCGACGCCGGCTGAAACCCCGACGCCCGAGGGCACGCCCACCCCCGAACCGACGCCAACGCCCGTGGCCTTCCTCCAGCCCAGCCAGGACGACGTCAACACCCGCAAGGGCCCTGGCACCAACTACGGCCGCGTGGGCCAGGTGACGCGCGCCGACACCTTGGGTGTCTACGGCAAGAGCGCCGACGGTGGCTGGTACAAGATCTGCTGCGTCAACGGCCAAGATGCGTGGATCTCGGCCCAGTTCGCCCAGCTCAGCGGGGACACGGCTGCCATCGCCGTGATCGAGGCGCCGCCGCTCAACGCCGACACCCAGGCGGACGTTGCGTCGGGTGCGGCCGGCGGCTCCGGCAGCCCAGGGACCACCGGCATCACCTACATCGGCAACGTGGTGCCCCCGGTCGACAATCCGCCGCCCGGCAAGTACTTCGGCCTGTGCGGCCTGCGCGAGAACCGGCCGGTGCGGGCAACGCCGCCGCCGCGCGAGCAGCTCACCGGCAACACCAACCCGCTGACCGGCCTGCCCATCGATCCGGCGCGCTTGCAAGATCGCATCTTCATCGCTCGCTACGGCAACGAGCCGGCCATCAACGCCTATTACGGTATTTCGGCGCCCGATATGGTGTTCGAGGAGCTGATGGATAACCTCAACACCACCCGCTTCACCACGCTGTGGCTGGGCGGCGACGCGCCGCAAATCGGGCCGTTGCGCTCCTTCCGCAACACCACCATCCAGTTGGCGCAGATGTTCGACGCGCCGATGGCCAGCAGCGGCGCGGTCGGTCCCAACCAGATCTTCGCTTACGCGGCCGGCGTCGAAGACTTGGACGAGCGCTGCTATTCGCAAATGTACTACAACAACCCGGCCGGCGGCGGCTACCAGAACCGGGTGCTGACCACCAGCGACCGGATTCGCAGCTTTTTGGAGGCTAACGGCCTCAACACCGGTGTCAAGATCAAGCCCTTCACCTTCGACCAGACGCCGCCTAGCGGAGGCCAAGCGGCCAACCGGATCGTGATACCGTACATCAACCGAGGATTCTACGAGGTGGAGTGGCGCTACGATCCGGCCACCGGCCGCTATGCGCGCTTCTCTGGCTCACAGCGCAGGCCACTGATCGACGCCAACAACAACCAGCAGGTGACCGCGGCCAACGTGGTGATCTTGGAGGCCAAGCACGACCGGACTGACCTGCTGGTGTTGGGCAGCTACACGGTGCATACTTACCTGGTCGGCCAGGAAGGTCCAGCTACCATCATCCGCGACGGCGTGGCCATCCAGGGCCGCTGGCGCGTGCCAAACAAGTTCAGCGGCATGGAGTTGGTGGACGCAGCCGGCAACCCCATCCCGCTCAAGCCGGGCAACACCTGGTTCCAGATCGTGCCGCCGAACTACGGCGTGACGATTGTAGGCTGACCTAATCGAGCGTCAGCACGCGAAACGGCCCATTCGGGCGGGAAGCTCGCATGGGCCGTTTTGTGTTCCTGGCGCTGAATGGACTATCCTTCGTCTCCCTCTCACCTTTGCCGAACCTTCAAACCCTCTGGTATAATTTCGCACATGTCGACCTGTCAACGCAACACCCCTTGGTGCGGCCGGGCCTGGCTGGCGATTGCCTTGCTAGCAGCCATCAGCCTGACTCTGCCGGCCCTGGCCCTTGGCCCCAAGCCAGCCGGCGCCCAGGGCCAGCGGCTGGTGCTGGCCTTCTACTACAACTGGTTCGACGAGAACACCTGGACACCGGCCAAGGTGCCTGACTTCCCGGCTCAGACCTACGCCAGTCGCGACCGCAGCGCCATGGACCGCCATATCGCGCAGGCCCAAGCCGCAGGTATCGACGCCTTCGTCGTGAGCTGGTACGGGCCATGGGGCGGCGTCAACAACCAGACCGAGAGCAACTTCGCCGCGATGTTGGACGTAGCGGCCGCTCGCGGCTTCAAGCTGACCCTGGACATCGAGGCGGTCAGCCCCTTTGTCGGCGGCAGTGGCGCCATGGTCGAGATGTTGCGCCACGCGCTCAACGTGCATGCCAATCACCCAGCCTTTCTGCGCGTCGACGGCAAGCCGGTGCTCTTCTTTTGGCGCCAACAACGCTGGGACGTAGGTACGTGGCAGTGGATCCGCAGTCAGGTGGACCCCGACCACCGCAGCATCTGGATCGCCGAAGGCGTGGACATGGCCTATCAGGCTGTGTTCGATGGTCATCACCTGTACTCCGTCACCTGGAACCCTCCCGCTGATGTCGCCTACACGGCCAGCAAGTTCAGCCGCTATGTACAACAAGCCCGTGACCGCTACGGCAGCTATCGCTACTGGGTGGCCACGGTCATGCCCGGCTACGACGACACCCGCACGGGCCGCAGCAACGCCTTTGCCCGCAGTCGCGACGGCGGCGCCTATTACGCTCAAACCTGGCAGGCGGCCATTGCCAGCAATCCCGATTGGGTGATCATCACCTCGTTCAACGAATGGCCCGAGGGCACCTACATCGAGCCCAGCCAAGCCTACGGCGATCAATACTTGCAGCTAACCGCAGAATGGGCGGGTCGGTTTAAGAGTGGAGCACCTCTCCCCATGGCAGCACAAGGGACCGGAGCATCTTCAGCGCAAGACGGGGCGCGCCTCCCTGCCCCTGCGCCGAGGGAGGTCAGACAGCCAACCCCTGTGCCCACGCCGGACTACGCTGCGGTCCGCGTCCAGGCGGCGGCGCTCAACGTGCGCGCAGCCCCTTCCACCGAAGCGCCCCGCATTGCGCAGGTGCAAGCAGGACAAGTGCTGCGCGCCACAGCCCGCTTGGCCGACCAAAGCTGGTGGCAGGTGTGCTGCCTCGCCAATCGCTATGGCTGGGTGAGCGGCGCCTGGATCGAGCCCGTCGGTCCGGCGGACAAGCTTGCCAATCTGCCCACGCGCGAGCTCAACAGAACGCCCACAGCGCCCACACGCACGCCGCTCCCGCAATAGACGACGATCATGCGCCGGTCTAGCAGCTACGTTAGGGCGCACTCGTATAGGCATTACCTTTCTGAGTTATGCAGTTGGCCGGCCGAGTAGGGCCGGTGGGTTTCGCTACGCTGGATTCGCCTGCGTGCACAGCCTCGCTTGACCTGCCGGTCAACTCACCGGCCTGTCTCGAGAACTCAACTGCGTAACGCCTAACCTCATCTTACTTCATTCCCTGTGCAGGAGGCCACCGTGAAGTCAAGCACGAGCAGCGCCAGCTTGAGCAAGGACATTGCCGAAGTGCTCATCAGCGAAGCGCAAATCCAAGAGCGGGTTGCAGCGCTCGGCGCTCAGATCACCCGCGATTTCGCCGGCGAGGAGATTCTGGTCATCGCTGTCCTGAAAGGCGCCATCTTGTTCCTGGCCGATCTGATGCGCCGGATCGACCTTCCCCTGTCGGTGGACTTTCTTGCCGTCTCCAGCTACGGCGCGGGCACCCAAAGCTCCGGGGTGGTGCGCATCCTCAAGGACCTGGATGAACCCATCGAGGGCCGCCATGTGTTGATCGTGGAAGACATCGTCGACTCCGGCCGCACGCTGGATTATCTGCTGCGCATGCTGCGCCAACGTCGGCCGGCTACCCTGCACGTGTGCACGCTGCTGGATAAGCGCGAGCGCCGCGAGATCGACGTGCCCATCGACTACGTGGGCTTCGACGTGCCCGATGCCTTCGTTGTTGGCTATGGCTTGGACTACGCCGAGCTCTATCGCCAGTTGCCGTTCATCGGCGTGTTGCGACCGGAGATTTACGGCTAGCGGAGCAGGCAGCGAACCATGGACAACAGGCCGAGCGCCAGGCGATTTCGCACTGCGCAGAGAAAGGTGCTGTGGGCAGCAGTTGCGGCGCTGTTCTGGTTGGGCGCGGCGACCATCGCCCTGGCTGCGGAACCGCCGCCGCGGCACGTCGTGCAGCCGGGCGACACCCTCTCCGCGCTGGCCGAACAGTACGGCAGCACAGTGCCTGCCCTTGTCGCTGCCAATGCGTTGCGCGACCCTGACCGCATCGAAGTAGGTCAGACACTGGTGCTGCCGCCGGCTCATGCACCTCTGGTACGC
Organism: Anaerolineales bacterium; assembly: GCA_034432445.1. Lineage (GTDB taxonomy): Bacteria > Chloroflexota > Anaerolineae > JAAEKA01 > JAAEKA01 > JANWYQ01. The sequence goes on along the minus strand of DAOUBX010000072.1, from coordinate 14,905 downwards.
ATCGAGGTGGCGCCGGGCGACACCCTACATGCGCTCGCCCAGCGTGCCGGCATCTCCGTCGACGCGCTGCGCCAGATCAACGAGATGGCGCCAAACGACCGCTTATGGGTGGGGCAGGATCTGTTGGTGCCCCCCAGTCCGGCCCTGCCCTCCCCCGCCCTGCCGCCAGGCCCGTTGCTGGCCATTGAAACGCTGCCTACGCCGGCTCGCCAAGGCGCAACTGTGCTGATCAAGCTGATCGCCAGCGAGCCGCTCAGCGTAACCGTGCGTTGGGGCGAACAGTCCATCCCCATACAGCCTGCTTCCGTTGCGTCGACCACCCCTGCAGGAGCCGCCGTGACCTATTGGGGTCTGGCTGGCATTCCCGTGCTTACAGCGCCTGGGCGACAAGCGCTCGACATCCGCTGGCAGTCGGCTAACGCCGTTGACGCGCTGCGCTGGCCGCTCTTGATTGTCGACGGCGACTACCCCACCTTCAACATCGTTCTCCCTCCGGGCAAAGGCGACCTGCTCGACCCTCAGCTGGTACGCGCCGAGGCCGAGAAGGTAGCGGCGATCTGGTACGGGCCGGAGACCGCGCGCGCCTGGAAGGGTCGCTTTCGCCGGCCTATCGACGACCAGTACGTGACGAGCGCGCCCTTTGGCCAGAAACGCTCGTACAACAGCGGGCCGGTTAATAGCTTCCACGCCGGCCAGGATTTCTCCGCGCCCGAGGGTGCGCCGGTGCGCGCGCCCGCCGCAGGTGTTGTGGTCCTAGCCGAGCCTCTAACGGTGCGTGGCAACGCCGTGATCATCGACCACGGCTTAGGCGTCTACACCGGCTATTGGCACCTCTCGCAGATCGATGTCACCGTTGGCCAGGCGCTGCGGCCCGGTGACGTGCTCGGCCTGGTCGGCACCACCGGCCTTAGCACCGGCAATCACCTGCACTGGGAGCTGCGCCTGCGCGGCGTGGCTGTCGATCCGCTACAGTGGCTGGTGCAAGGTTTTCCGTAGACCGGCCCGGCCCTGAAGGAATCCGATCATGCAGTCCATCAGGCCAAAGCACACGCGGCGCCGTATCGGCATTCTGACCGCCGGGGGGGATTGCCCCGGCTTGAACGCCGTGATCCGCGCAGTAGTCAAAACAGCCAGCCAAGACTATGGATGGGAGACCCTTGGCATTCGCGATGGCTTCGAGGGGCTGATCCAGGACGGTAACTACACCCTGCCCCTCACTGTCGAGTCCGTGCAAGGTATCATCTCGCAGGGCGGCACCATCCTGGGCGCAGCCAGCCACGCTAACCCCTTCCTCTATACCAAACGGCAAAAGGGGAACAAAGTCACCCTCAACGTGACACCGCGCGTGCTGGAACGCATTCGCGAGCTGCAATTGGACGCGGTGGTCGTGATCGGCGGCGACGGCACCATGCGCATCGCCCGCGAGCTGCACGAGATGGGCGCTCCGCTGGTAGGCGTGCCCAAGACCATCGACAACGACGTGAACGGCACAGACTGCAGCTTCGGCTTCGACACTGCAGTCAGTGTGGCCACGGACGCGATTGACCGCTTGCGCACTACCGCGCAAAGCCATCACCGCGCCATGATTGTTGAAGTCATGGGGCGCAGCGCGGGCTGGATTGCCTTGCACGCCGGTATTGCCGGCGGCGCCGATGTCGTCTTGATCCCTGAGCACCCCTTTGATATCGATGTAGTCTATGCCCGGCTGCAGCGCTGCTTCAGCGAGGTGCAGCGTTCGGCTATCGTTGTCGTGGCCGAAGGCGCGCGGCCACAAGGCGGCCAGCCGGTCTTTCGCAGCGACCGGTCAGAGCGCAGCAAGCCCCGACTGGGCGGCATTGGCGACACGTTGGCCGAGATGCTCGAAGAGCGCCAAGAACTGCACACCGCCGATGGCCCGGAGCACGACTACGACATCCGCGTCACCGTGCTCGGCCATGTGCAGCGCGGCGGCACGCCGAGCAGCTTCGACCGCGTCCTGGCCACGCGCTTCGGTGCGGCGGCCGTCCGGCTGATCGGCGAGGGCAAACTCGGGCGCATGGTCGTGCTCAGAGGCGAGCGCGTCACGCACATCCCCCTGCGTCGCATAACCCAAACCCCACGCACAGTGCCCCTGGACAGCGACCTCATCCAGACCGCACGCAACATCGGCATTTCACTTGGCTGACTGCGGTAGCTGGGGCTTGACAAGATGCACAAAGCGGCAGACAGGTGCATGGTCTATCTGCCGCTTTGTGTTGATTAAGTGCCCGCCAATTTTCGGGCCAGCCGACGTCCCAAAAAGCGTCGAACCGGGTAACTAAGGCGGCTCTGCGGACACCCTGGCAAACGCAGGCTCAAGTGCCCCGCGCCTATGGCTGAATAGTCACCGAACAAGAGGAATGGATTATTCCTCTTCCTCTTCCTTGCCCTTCTTGATGACCTCAGGTTCCGCAGCAGCGCCTTCTTCCTCCTCCTCAGCGTGGAGCACGGCGCGCGGCACCGACACGGAGACTACTGCCGCGTCCTGGTGCTCGACCAGCAATTGCACGCCGGGTGGCAGCTTCAGATCGCGGAAGGTGATGCGTGCATGGGTGTCGGTCAGACCGCTGATGTCAACCTCGATGTGGTCCGGCAGGTTCTCCGGCAGACACTCGATTTCCACCGTGTCGGCGTTTTGCAGAACAATCGCGCCCTCGGCGGTGACGGGAGCAACGCCAACCAGAGCCAGGGGCACATCCACACGGATCTTAGCGCCCGCCGCCACGCGCACGAAATCCATGTGCAGCAACGTGCGGCGAAGAGGATGACGCTGGATCTCCCGGATCAGCACGCGATCACGGCCGCCGTTCAGCCCTTCCAGCTCAACCAAGTGCGTGGCGCCGCCGCGGCTCAGCAGAGCCTCGGCCTCTTTGGCATTGACTTGGATCATCGCGGCTGGCTGGCCGGCGCCGTATACCACGGCCGGTACCAGCCCCTCGGCCCGCAGATGTCGCACCCCGTGGCCCGACACCTCACGCTTTTGCGCACTCAACACATAAGTCTCCATAACAGCTCTTTGGCCTCCTTGAAGCGCCGGGCGAACCAGCGCAGTGTTTATACGCGACAAACCCGCCTCCCCGCTTGAACCAGGGCGCGGGCTATGGCTCGCTATTCTAGCCCATCTACCTCGATTCGTCAAAACAACCGCCGCTGTGGTAGATTTAAAAGGTATGCTCACCGTAACCCGCTTCATCGCCCTCTGGTTGATCCTAGCCGGCTTGGCCATCGGTGTGGTTTATCGGCAATCTCTGCCGACTACACCATACGCGACGCCTGTCTTGCGGCTGGGAACGGGGGTCAACGTCGCCCTGGAAGATAACGACGCTGCCCAACGGGCTGCCGTTCTGGATGCCGTGCAGGCAGCCGGCTTCACCTGGGTGCGTCAGCGCATCCCCTGGGAGCAGGTAGAGCCAGCGCCCGGCGAGTTTCGTTGGGAACCGTGGGACGCCCTGATCGCCGACGTGGCGCAGCGAGGACTGACCCTGGTGGCAGTGCTGGACGGATCGCCGGCTTGGGCCAGAACGCCGGAGGACGCCGACAACCCCCTGGCGCCGCCAGCCCGGCCGGCCCTGTTCGGCCCCTTTGCCCGCGCTTTTAGCGAGCGCTATCGTGATCAAGTGCACCTCATCCAGGTGTGGGACGAGCCCAACATTGCGCCTCATTGGGGCAACCGGCCGGTGGCCGCAGCCGAATACACGGCGCTGCTGCGCGAGGCCGCCGTGCAGATTCGTGACGTGCACCCGGCAGCGCTGATCTTGCTGGCGGCGCTGGCGCCCAACACGGAGCCCGGTGGGCTGAACCAGAACGATATCGACTATTTGGCGGCGCTCTACGCAGCCGGCGCGGCCGAGTGGTTCGACATTGTAGCCGGCCAGGCCTATGGTTTTGACCAACCGCCTCAAGCCCAGCCCACAGCCGATGCGCTGAATTTTCGCCGGCCCGAGCTGCTGCGCACGGTAATGACAGACCACGGCGACGGCGAGACCCCCCTGTGGGTGACGGCTTTTGGTTGGCACGCCGGACTCGACGGCCAACCGGCCACCGACAGCCCTTGGCAGAGCGTGGACGAGGCCACGCAGGCTCTCTGGGCTGTCGAGGGACTGGAATTCGCCCACAACACCTGGCCCTGGCTGGGCGGCATTGCCTGGGTCTCCTGGCAGCCAGCTGCACCGCCATCTGACCCGCGCTGGGGCTTTGCCCTGCAGACGCCGGAAAACCGGCCGCGACCGGCGCTGACTGCGCTGTCCGAGTGGCTGAGCAGGTCGCATCCGCTGGGGCCAGGCGCGTGGCCGCTCAGCGCGCCTGCACTCACCGAAGCCGGCGGCTGGCGACGCGCCTGGCTCGGCGCAGACCCGCCGCACCTGGCCCAGGCCGACAACAACCGCCTGACTGTACCTTTTCATGGCGCCGCGCTGGCGCTGGACGTGCAGAGCGGGCCGTTCTGGGCTTACCTGGACGTGAGCATCGACGGCCAACCCGCCAATGCGCTCCCGCGCGACCCACAAGGCCGCGCCAACCTCGTGCTCTACGACCCGCTGGCCGGCCGCGCGCTGGTGATGGTGGCGCGCGATCTGGCCAACGGACCACATGTGGCCGAGATTGTGGCCGTGGGCGGGTGGGACCAATGGCCCCTGCGGCAGGTCGTGGTGTGGGGAAATGCCGAACCTGCGCCGGCCGGCCGCTGGCCCTGGGGCGCCTGGGGACTCGTGGTCGCGGGGTTGGCGTTGCTGGCCCTCAGCCTGCCCGCCATCCGTCGCCCAGCAGGGCGGGTCATCAGGGGGCTCTTGATGGCGCTGATGCTGGTCGGAAGCGTCCTGACATTGGCCGGCACCCACCCCTCTTCGCGTTACGCCGTGACCTTGCTGTTGCTGGCGTTGGCTTTGGGGAGCACGGGTTGGTTGCCGGCCCTGGCTTTGCTGGCCCTCCTCGTGCTCTATCTCAGTTTTGCCGAGCTGCCCCTCCTGGCGCTGGCGCTGACCGCGCCGTTGGCGTTGGTGACCATCGACCTGCCCGGACGCAGCGTTAGCGCGCCGGAAGCGTTGGTTTGGCTGGGCTTGACCGGCGTCCTGCTCGGCTGGCTGGTCGTCCTGTGGACACGCCGCAACCGGATTGTTCTGCCCGGCCCGGGGGGTTCGGCGCGCATCGTGTTGGCAACAGGATCTTTCCGGCGGATGCCGCTGGACTGGCCGGTGGCGGCGCTGCTGGCGGTCTCCGCGGTATCGCTGGCGGCGGCCGCCCAGCGCGGGGTGGCGATCCATGAGCTGCGCACCGTGATCGTGGCCGGCGCACTGGCCTATGTCTTGGTACGCCTGGCCTCTCCGCTCATCGACGAGCCAGAAACCGAGCTGTGGTCGGTGGTGTGGGGCATCGGCCTGGGCGGTGTAGTGGTGGCGGTTTGGGGCATTGCCCAGGCCCTGACCGGCGCAGGCTTGATCACCGCCGAAGGGGTAGCGCGGGTGCGCGGCCCTTATGGCTCGCCCAACAACTTGGCGCTCTACCTGAGCCATAGCTTGCCGCTGCTGCTGGCGACCGCGGCCTTGGCCGCGCGCCGAGACAAACGGCGGTGGGCCTTGCTGATGGCCTTGCCCATGCTGGCAGCGTTGCTGCTAACCTTCAGCAAAGGCGGGCTGTTGCTGGGATTGCCCGCAGCCCTCTTGGTCATGGGGCTGGTGGCCGGCGGCCGCTGGCGCTGGGTGGCGCCGCTGGCGGTTGTGCTGGGCGGCTTGCTCTTGCTGCCGCTGTTTCAAACGGAGCGCTTCGCCAGTCTGCTGGACCTGCAAGGCGGCACTACCTTCTTCCGCCTCCAGCTCTGGCGCGGCGCGTGGAACATGATCCAAGACCATCCCTGGCTGGGCGTAGGGCTGGACAACTTCCTCTACGCCTACCGTACCACCTATGTCCTGCCGGCGGCCTGGCAAGAGCTCAACCTGAGCCATCCCCACAATATCCTGCTGGACTTCTGGACTCGCCTCGGTGTGCTGGGTGTCGCTGTGGGGGGATGGCTTTTTGTGGCCGCGTTCGCCGGCATTCGGCGCAGCCTGCCGCAAGTGCACGGCGACAAGCGGGCGGCGCTGATCGGCCTGCTGGGCTCACTCGTGGCTACCCTGGTCCACGGCCTGATCGACAACTCGGTGTTCCTGCCCGACCTGATGATCCTGTTCATGCTGACCTTGGGGTTGATCGCCCGCGTCGAGGAGCGGAAGAGGGGAGAGGGGAAAGACGGAGAGGAGGCATGGGATGTGACAGCAGGAAAAGAGGGAAAGGAAGAACAGGCGATGTTGGCGGTGCAGGCAAAGAGTGAGGAACAGGAGCGAGGATGGTGAAGACGGTGCACGCAAGCGACATGGGCAAGGTACGCCACGATAGGCAACCGTGGAAAGGAGACTTGGTATGCGTATTTTGATCACCGGCGGTGCCGGGTTCATCGGCTCTCATCTGTGCGATCGGCTGTTGGCCGACGGCCACACGGTGATCGCAATGGACAACTTGATCACCGGCGCCACGGACAACATCGCCCATCTGGCCGGTAACCGCAGTTTCACTTTCATCTACCACGATGTGACCAACTACATCTACGTGGAAGGCGCGGTCGACGCGGTGTTGCACTTCGCCTCACCGGCCAGCCCGGTAGACTACTTGCATTACCCCATTCAGACCCTGAAGGTGGGCGCACTGGGCACCCACAAGGCCCTTGGGCTGGCGCGGGCCAAGGGCGCGCGCTTTCTGCTGGCGTCAACGTCCGAGGTCTACGGCGATCCGCTGGTGCATCCACAGACCGAGGACTACTGGGGCCATGTGAACCCCATCGGCCCGCGCGGGGTGTACGACGAGGCCAAGCGCTTTGCCGAGGCTATGACCATGGCCTATCACCGCTACCACGGCCTGGAGACCCGTATCGTGCGCATTTTCAACACCTACGGCCCGCGCATGCGCATCAACGACGGCCGCGTGGTGCCCAACTTCATCTATCAGGCTCTCCACCGTCAGCCGCTCACCGTCTATGGCGACGGCAGCCAAACGCGCAGCTTCTGCTTTGTCAAGGACTTGGTGGAGGGGGTGGTGCGGCTGTTGCACTCGGACGAGGTGGAACCGGTGAACATCGGCAACCCAGCCGAGATGACCATCCTGCAGTTTGCCGAAGCCATCAACCGACTGACCAACAACCCTGGCGGCATCGTGTTTCAGCCGCTGCCGGTGGATGACCCGCGACAGCGGCAGCCCGACATCAGCAAAGCACGGCGCGTGCTCAACGGCTGGCAACCGCTGGTGTCGCTGGAAGAGGGACTTGCCGCAACCATAGCCGATTTCCGCAAGCGCCTGAAGCTAGAAACCGCAGATTGACCATGACCTACCAACCCGCTAACACCCGTTACGACTCCATGATTTACCGCCGCAGCGGTCGCAGCGGCTTGTTGCTGCCGGCCGTGTCCCTCGGCCTGTGGTACAACTTCGGCGGCGTCGATCCGCTGGAGAACGCCCGCGCCATGCTGCGTCGCGCCTTCGACCTGGGCATCACCCACTTCGACCTGGCCAACAACTACGGCCCGCCGCCCGGCTCGGCCGAGGAGGCCTTTGGTCGTATCTTCGCCCAGGATTTCAAGCCCTACCGCGACGAGCTGATCATTTCCAACAAGGCCGGCTACTACATGTGGCCAGGTCCCTATGGCGAGTGGGGCTCGCGCAAGTACCTGGTGGCCAGCATCGACCAAAGCCTGAAGCGCATGGGACTGGACTACGTGGACATCTTCTACAGCCACCGGCCCGACCCCCACACGCCGCTGGAGGAGACGATGGGGGCGCTGGACTACATCGTGCGCAGCGGTCGCGCCCTCTACGTGGGCATCTCCACCTACAGCCCGGAGCAGACCCGCCAGGCTGCGGCCATCCTGCGCCAGCTCGGCACCCCCTGCCTGATTCACCAACCGCGTTACAACATGTTCGACCGCTGGATCGAAGGCGGCTTGCTGGATGTGCTGGCCGAGGAGGGCATCGGCTGCATCGGTTTTTCGCCGCTGGACCAGGGTATCCTCACCGACAAATACCTGCGGGAGATCCCTGCCGACTCGCGCGCGGCCAAGCTGGACAACCAGTTTCACTGGGGCGACAAGGTCACGCCGCAGCGGGTGGCGCAGGTGCGTCAATTGAACGAGATCGCTCGGGCCCGGGGCCAAAGCCTGGCCCAAATGGCCATTGCCTGGGTCTTGCGCCATCCCCAGATGACATCGGCCTTGATTGGTGCCAGCAAGGTAAACCAGATCGAAGAGGCTGTAGCTGCGCTGGGCAACTTGCCCTTCAGCGCCGATGAACTGGCTCAGATCGACGCTATCTTGTCGGTCACGTCATGAACGTGACCGATACGGCAGCTGGAACACTGGTCAGGTAACCTACATCAACGGAGGCCGTATGGAAACAATCCGCATCCTCTACGTAATCCTGGGCTTGTTGATGGTGGTGTTGGCCGTGCCGCTGATCAAACGCAAGGTCAAGCCCAACTGGTTCTACGGCTTTCGCGTGTCACAGACGCTGCGAGACCCTGAGACTTGGTACGAGGTGAACGCCCACTTCGGCCGGCGACTTTTGGCAACGGGCGTGGCCACCACGCTGACGGCGCTGCTGCTCTATCATGCACCGAGCTTGGACGTGGACAGCTACGCATGGGCGCTGTTGGCGGTCTTCGCCCTGTTCTTCGGCGTTGGGCTGGCGCAGAGCTGGCGCTACATGAAGACGCTCGGTGACAACACGCCTCTTTGAAGGCGTGAAACAACGCGCTTATCATGTCTATGGACAGTGGAGCGAATCCCCGGTGAGGGCTGTTGTCATGATTCTACAACTACAACAAACCAGCCTCGAACTACATCAAGGCGACATCACCCGTTTGGCCGTGGACGCCATCGTCAACGCGGCGAACAGCGGCCTGCGGGGCGGCGGTGGGGTCGATGGCGCCATTCACCGCGCCGGCGGACCGGCGATCATGGCCGAGTGCCGGCGCATTGGCGGCTGCCCGACGGGTCAAGCCGTCGTGACCACCGCCGGCAACCTTCCGGCGCGCTATGTCATCCATGCGGTTGGCCCGATTTGGCGCGGCGGCGACCACGGTGAGCCGGAGCTGCTGCGCTCGGCCTACGCCAATAGCCTGCTGCGCGCCGAGGAACTGGGCGTAGCCAGCATCGCCTTCCCCTCCATCAGCACCGGCGTCTACGGCTATCCCATCGCCTTGGCCTGCCCGATCGCTGTTGGCGCCGTGCGGGACCACGTCCAACGAGGTACGGCCTTGCAGCGCGTCATCTTCTGCCTGTTTTCAGCCGACGACTACGCCGTATACGAGGCGTACTTCCACCGTCTGGCGGGCGACTTGCCGTAAACCGATCTTGGCAGATCGTGTTGCGATATCGATTCATAACCGCACGGTCTGTGCAGATCGTGCTACCGATTTAGGAGTTCCCCTTGAACCACACCGGCGCTGAACGCATCCGCGCTGCTTTCGCCCGAGCTGAGGCCGAAGGGCGCGCAGCTTTTATGCCCTATCAAATGCTCGGCCATCCCACAGTCGAGCTCTCCCCACGGATCATTGCTGCGCTGGCTGAGTCCGGCGCCGACCTATTTGAGCTGGGCATTCCCTTCTCCGATCCGCTGGCCGACGGCCCAGTAATCCAAGCTGCCGCCCAACAAGCGCTGGACAACGGCATGACCGTAGCGCAGTGCTTGGCCATGGTGGCCGAGCTGCGCCGTCGCCTACCCCTCCAGCCCTTCTGCTTGATGGGCTATGTCAACCCGCTCTTGGCCTATGGACTGGAGCGCTTCGTGGCCGAGGCAGCCCAGGCCGGCGCAGATGGTTTGATTGTGCCCGACCTGCCACCGGATGAACCGGAGGCCGAGCAACTGATAGCGCTGTGTCAGCAACACGGGCTGGCGACGGTGTTTCTCCTCGCTCCCACCAGCACAACCGATCGCATCGAGCTAGCCGTGGCGCGCAGCCAAGGGTTCGTGTACCTCGTGAGCGTCACGGGCATCACCGGCGCGCGCGCGGCATTGCCGCCTGACCTGAGCGAATTCGTCCAGCGCGTGCGCGGCGTAGCCAAGCGCCACTCTCCTCAACAGCCGCTGTATCTAGCCGTGGGTTTTGGCATCAGCACGCCAGACCAAGCGGCGCAGGTCGCCCGAATCGCAGACGGCGTGATCGTCGGCAGCGCGCTGGTCAAGGCGGCCGCAGCCGGCCGACCGGGTGACGACGATCCTGTGCCGGCTGTTGCTGAACTCGGCGCAGCGCTGGCCGGTGCTGCGCGACGATAGACCGCCACGCGTCCCGGTTTCTCGGCGAGTGCGGAGTTGCCGGGAAACTGGCTTCTGAGGTATACTTGCCCGCGTTTGAATGCACGCCCTATCGCCCAGATCGAGGTTCCTGTTATGCATCACCGTGAGACTTACACCGTTGAAGTTGCCGGCCTGACTCGGCACTTTCCCCTGTTCGAAGTTGCGCCTGGAGTGCGCATTGCGATTTTCAACATGCTGGGCGACACGTTTGTCGTCAAAGCGGCGGCGGCGGCCCTGGCCGAGCGGCTGCGCTACACGCCGGCCGACGTGCTGGTGACTGCGGAAGCCAAGAGCATTCCGCTGATCTATGAGATGAGCGCGCTGATGGGCCTGCCCTATGTCGTCCTGCGCAAGACCTACAAATCGTACATGGGCGACGCCCTGTGCGCCGAAACTATCTCCATCACGACCGGCAAACCGCAGACCCTGTTCCTCGACGAGAAGGACCGCGCTATGATCGCCGGCAAGCGCGTGATCATCGTGGACGACGTAATCAGCACAGGCAGCACGTTGGCAGGCATGCGCGAGCTCGTCGCGCGCGGCGGTGGTGAGGTAACCCAGGTGGCGTCGATCTTCACGGAGGGCAACGGCGACTGGTCGCACGTTGTCGCGCTGGGCAATCTGCCGGTGTTTCTAGACACATAGCCTGTTTCTCTGCCGAACAGAACGTAGAACGGGTGCTGAAAGCTCACTTTCAGCACCCGTTTTGCATTACGTCATCATCCTCCGCCCTGATCAAAGGACGCAAGGGAATTGTCTTCTCCGGCTCATAGGCGTCGGTCGATCAAGCAGCCTCTCTGCGCCTACGAGGGCATTTAACCCCTTGATCACAACGATTCTAGGCACGAGGCTTAGCTTTGCTCCTCTTGCGCCTTCTGTTCTTTGGCCTTGCGCCGCTTGCGCTGCCAAGTGTAGAAAGGCACCATGACGCTCATGCTGGCCTCTTGCGCTTTCGTGCGGGCAGTCACCTGAGCCGACCACAGCGAAGCCCGCATCTTGTTAGCCTGCTGCTGCAAGCGCTCACGCACCGGCCAGTTGCTCACCAAGATCGCCTGCTCGCTCTCAGGCTTAGTAGGCTGCCAGTGGATCACCACAGAGGCCCACGTCAGACCGGCGCCAAAGGACGCGACGACAACGTGGTTGCCCTCCTTGATGCGGCCCTGCTCGACCGCTTCTGTCATGGCCAAAGCAACCGCCGCGGCGGAGGTGTTGCCGTAGCGGTCGAGGTTGATCATCACCTTCTGCGGGTCCACTTTCAGACGCTTCACCATCAGGTCGATCAGTTTACTGTTGGTCTGGTGAGGGACGATGAAGTCGATTTCCTCAAAGGGCAGCCCGCTGCGCTGCACAACGCGCTGGATCGTTGCGCTGAGTGTCTTGGTGGCGAACTTCAGCACACGCTTGCCGTCCATGCGCAAGTACATCTCGCGGTTGTCCAGCACTTCCTGGCTGAAGGGTTTGGCGCCGCCACCACCAGGAAAATACAGGGCATCCCAGCCAGAGCCGTCAGAGCCAAGCTCAAAAGCCAACACGCCGGTGGGCGACATGCTCGGCTCCAGGACAGCAGCTGCGGCGCCATCGCCGAACAAAATGCTGGTGCTGCGATCGGTATAGTCGATCGCGCGTGACAGCACTTCGGCAGCGACCACCAGAATACGGTCCAGACTGCCGGTCTGAATGAACTGCGTTGCTGTTACCAGGCCATAGACCCAGCCCGTGCATCCTGAGGTCAGATCGAAGGCAGCAGCGTTGCGAGCACCTAGCCGATCCTGCAAGATGCTCGCCGAAGCAGGACAGAAGTAGTCAGGGGTCGAAGTGGCGAAGATCACCATGTCGAGGTCTTCTGGCTGCATGCCCGCATTGGCTAGGGCTGCGCGGCTGGCTTCCAGCGCCATGGAGACGGCAGTTTCTTCCGGCGCGGCTACACGGCGTTCGCGAATGCCGGTGTGCGTGGTGATCCATTCATCACTCGTGTCTACCATTTGCTCTAAATCATAGTTGGTCAGGCGCCGGGCCGGAACATACTTGCCCATTCCCGTAATGCGCGCATAACGTTGTGTCATACCAACCTCCAAAATTTCAACAATCGCTGCGCAAGCGCTTAGCGTTACCACTCAGTTGCCGGGCACTTGTTTGGTAGATGTAGGGCTCGCAACGGCTTTGCCGGCGCCGTGGCAAGCGCCGATTCCCGCGCCTGGCACCTATGGTTGAGTGGTTACTCGTGGCCATCAAATGCCACAGAAAAGCCCGGACGCACACGACGAAGGATCGTCAGGCGCTCCAGGGCTGACATAAACCTTCTTCAATTGACAGCGCAACAAACGGCAGCTAGCCGGTGGCAGCGCGCGTCCGATGCCAAATCACATAGGTAATGATCCCAACGACCACTGACACAGCCGAAGCTATACCCGCGGCTAACAGCGTCCATGGGCTGGTCAAGCGCCGGCGGCGACGCTCGCCGGCGGCGCTTTGTTGTTCACGCGCCGCGATCAGCAGGTCACGGCCCAACTGGATGCGGAAGGATTCGGACGGCCGCTGCGGAGTCAGCGCTTGTTGCAACTGATAGATCAGATGCAGCAAAGAAGCCATATCAATGGCGGCGCTGGACGGCAGCTCCGTCAGAGGGTTAACGGATGCGGGCGGCGGCGAGTCTGGCCGAGAATGCGCCATTACCGGAAATCCTTTCCTCAACGGGGATAAAGGACGATGCCAACTGTACCCGGGCCTAAGTTAGCCACTAAAGAGGTAGCCAGCCGAGCTACAAACGTTCTTTGGCAGTTCAGACGTCCCTGCGCAGCAGCTAGCAAGTCCTCGGCTGCCTTTTGCGCTTCGGCATGCACAACTGCTAGGTTCACAGCCTGGTCACCCGCAGCCTCGGCCGCCATAGCGAGCAGACGATCCATAGCTGCTTTACGTGTTCGCACGCGTTCACCTAGGTCCAGCACTCCTTCGTTGAGGACGACGATCGGTTTGACCTGTAGAAGCGATGCCAACGTGCTTTGCAGGGCACCAACGCGGCCGCTCATGCGGGCGTACTTCAAGGTATCCAGCGCAAAGAAGATACGCAACGATTCGCGTATAGCAGCCCAGCGTGCCAGAATCTCCTCTGGCCCGGCGCCTTGCTCAATCAAGTCCAAAGCCTCCAACACCATGAAGCCCATACCGGCCGAGCCCGCCAATGAGTCAAACACCCGCACGTCGACTACATCCTTGACCATACCGGCGGCCATGGTAGCCGACTGTACGGTGCCGCTGAGCTTGCCGGTGACGTGCAGCGACAAGATGACCGTGGCGCCCTGCGCAGCCAACTCGCGATAAGCGGCAGCGAAACGCCCCGGCGACGGCTGCGAAGTGGTCGGCACCTGGTTGAGTTCGTCGACCAGCCGATAGAAGTCCGTATAGCTTAAGTCCTCGCCTTCGTGGTACTCGCGCGTACCGAAGTTGATGTTGATCGGTACAACGCTCACGCCTGTACCGGCCAGGCGCCCTTCCGGCAAGTCACACGTGGAGTCAATAACGATGCGGATCATGGATGGGTGGAGTGGTTGCTACGAAAAGCCTCGGCTTTGCAAATCATCACGCAGCGCGATGAGCGTGCGATGATAGAGCGACTTCACGGCGCCCTCGCTACGGCCCATGATCTTGCCGATTTGGGCGTTGGAGAGGGACTCGATGAACTTCAAGAGCAACAACTGCTGCCGATCGTCGGGCAAACGCCGGATCGCGCGCAACAAGGCTGCCCGTTCCTCGCTGGCTTCGGCGCTTTGCTCCGGGTTGCTGCCAACATGGCTCTGCATCGTCTGCTCTTCCAGTGAGAGCTCGCGCCGTCGCTCATGGTCGCGGTGCCAGTTGACCACGATATTGTGGGCAATGCGATAGAGCCAGGCGGAAAAGGGAGCGCCACGATGAACATAGTGGCCGATATGGTTCAACGCCTTGAAGAAAGTGCGCGCCGTCAGATCTTCAGCATCCTGCTGATTGCCCGTGCGGTAGTAAATGTAAGTATAGATGCGATCGACGTAGCGCTCATACAGGATGCCAAACGCTTCGGGCTCAGATTTTGCCCGCTCGATCAAGGCTGCCTCGTCATGATCCGACCACTCGGCCGCCGTAGGGGAAGTCGTAACCAGGTCGTTGTAGCTGGCGATAGTCATGGGCATCCCTCCTCACGCAAGGTTGGATGCCGGGCAGCCGCGGTGAAAGTCTTAGCTAATCTGTACGTATGCATCGGGTAGAACACCGCATACAGGCAGAGGTTACGCCTGCCGCACGCTAGCCTTTCTGTGAGGCGACGTGAGAAACCAAAAGCTGGCCAGATTGCCTTTGCCTAATGGCAGCTCGCGATCTCCTCGACCGTTGTGGGGGATATCATAGACAAAGCTGGCGATTCCGGCAAATTGGCGAGCAGCAAACCGTCCAACCCGACGACGATGTCACAGTGCGCTGAACTGGACAGAAGCGCGCTTCTCTGGTACAAGAAAAAGCGTAACTACTCAGCCATAGGTGCCGGGCATTTGGACTCTGGTTTGCAAACGTGTCTGCGAAGCCAACCTAGGTCGCAAATCGCTTACAAGTG
>DAOUBX010000071.1:0-8469 GCA_034432445.1 Anaerolineales bacterium | reverse complement strand
TCTAACCTGAAAATCGCTCGGGCCGGTCTCCGACCGTGCCCGCCGCGCTTTCATTGACGGTTGTGCGCCGACGCGCATGGGCATCTGGTTTGCAGACGTGTCTGCGCAGCCAACCTAGGTCGCAAATCGCCTACAAATGCCCGGCACCTGAGCAGTTACGTTTTTTCAAACAGCTTCTACGGCGGAGCCTGTTTGCCCGGCTATCTTGGCTTCGAGCCGACGCAGGCGGTGTTCAAGGTCGGCCAGGGCCTCATCGCGCGCCGGGCCGGCCGGCATCTGGCGGACCTGGTGCAGCGCCCACAGGGTCCACTTGCGCGCGGTGGCCAGATCGATTGCATGCCACTCGTGGTGCTTGGCAAGCTCGACATAAGGCAAAGGGTTGAACGCCGAGACGCTGGTGATCCAGTCCTGCCACACGGCCAGCGCCTCGGCGCGGCGCTCCTGGCGTTTGAGCAGGTAGCCCAGGCGTTCCAGCGCCGCGGCGCGCACATCGTCCGGCAGCGCTGCCGCCAGCGCCCGGCGATAGGCCTGCTCGCTCAGCTCTGGCTGTTGCAGCTCTTCAAAGCAGCGACCCAGGCTGACATAGTCCACCGGGTGGATCTCGAGCGGGGGTAGGCTGTCGCCGCGCGTTTCGAACGGCGCACACAGAATGGCCAGCAGCGGCACCATGTTGACCACGTCTTCACGGTTGTGGTAGAACACCTGCGCCATGGCCGCGCCGTCGCCGCTGCGGGTGTATTCCTGGTACAAGGTGGGGATCAACCAGCCGGGAACGTCCTCGGCGCTGCGCTGAAAGCCGAGGATTTCCTTTTCCAGGGCGCTCATGGCGCACGACGGCAAACGCAGACGCCAGCGTTGTCGTGCTGGCGGGAGCAGATCGAGGTGCGCCATGTCCGTTAGCGGCGACGGCCGCTGATGCATGGCAAAGCGCGTGGTCAGCAACGGCTGGTCAAAGGCGCGGCCGTTGAAGCTGACCAGGGCGCGGCAGCGGGCCAGGAGGCTCTCGGTGACGTGCAGCAGAGCGCGCTCTTCCCCTGGATGGCGCATGAACACTTGCCGCACCACGTAGACTGCTGGCCCAGCCGTCTCTGGCGACGTTCGAGCGGTCGACCGCGCTTCAGCGTTCTCAAAGGTGCCGATGCCCACCATGAAAGCGAATGTGCCGGCGCCGCCTGCCAGGCCCGTGGTCTCGGTGTCGATAAACGCGGCGTGACGCACGCTGAAATCGGCCAGCCGCCGGCTGCGCGCGCAAGCGGCCACAGCCTGGCCCGATGTGCGCAGCGCAGCCGCCAAGGTCACGCCCCCGCGAGGCATCGTCAGCGGGTAGACGGTCTCCTTCACGAGGCATGGCCCATACGGTGTCTCCACGATCTCGCCTGCCACAAGCTGCTCGATCGGCGTGAGGCGCGTCTGCCGATCCATCCGCTGGCCGCTCTCGTGACCGAGTTCCTCGCGGCGCGCGCTGGGATCGGCTTCCCGCCCGAGCTCCCCTCTTCCCGCGTTCGGGTCGGCCACTTGATCCGGCCCCTCCTGCCGCGGCGTCAGTCCAGCGCGACCGCGGTGCACCCCTAGCTGCTGCAAGCGGCGCAGCCGCTCAGCCACGTTGTCGTTCCTTGGATCCGGCCGCGCAGTCGAGTCGCTCATTGTGCTACCGTCGGCAACATCACGCTGAGGAAGTTGTAGCCGAAGTGCGCCAGGATGCACACCGTCAGGTTCCGGCGGTCGCGCAGCACGCCCAGCACCAGCGCGATCAGCAGAATGAGCAGCGAAGCCGGCGAGAAGCCATACTGGCTGTGCACCACCGTGAAGAGCACTGCCGTGAGCAGCAGGCCGAAGCGCGGCTGCAAGGCGCCGCGGAACACCAGTTCCTCACCGACGGCGGCTGTGAAGCCGATCGTAAAGGCCGCTGCCAGTCCGGGCGTGAACTGGCCGAACAGCAAGTTGGTGGCGCTTTCCAGCTTGGCGTAGCCCGCCGGGTCGAGCGTGCGCCAGATGAGCACTACGCCGATCTGCAAGGCAAACAGAGCAGCGATGGCGCCCCCTGCGGCTGCCAGGTCTCCCACCGAAGGCCACACCAGGCCCAGGCGCTGCGCGGTCATGCGCCACGACCGACGCACGAACAGCCCCAAGCCGGAGAGCGCCAACAGCGTCATGCCGATGCCTTGCGCCCAGGCCAGGTTCGAGGTGAGCTGGAGGTCGAGTCCCTCCACGACCTCGGGGTTGGTCAGGAGCGGTTGCTGGCTGATGCCCAGACCGAGCAAGTATATGGCGTAGACCAGCGCCGTCGTGTGCACAGCGGAGGCAGGATCGATCTTGATCACGCGCGCCAGGGCCCGGCGCACAGGGGGGACGAGGGGCAGAAAAGCGAGAAGGCCGGTGATGCCCATGCCGCTGAGGAGCGTGGTGTAGGCGTCGGTGGCCTCTGGCGGCAGACCGGGCAAGCCCGTCGGCGGCAGCGCCATTCCGACCAGCCCGGCCGCCAGCAGCAGCGTGTTCAAGCTGATTAGTGAGAGATAGGTCAGCCAGCGGAAGGCCGGGCTATAGCTCTCCAGGTTGGCGAGCACCAGGATGATCGACAGCAAAACGAAAGGGAGCAGGGTGATAGAGACTTCCATGCAAGAATCCTTGTGTCCGGTCGTCAGCGCGTCGCGGGGACGGCTGCGGGTTGCCAACGCGCCAGGGCGTGGGCGACGTTGGGCGGCAGATCAGCGCCGCACTGCGCACGCAGGTAGTCCAGCACCTTGGCGACGCCGACGCCCTGAGCGGCGGCGCGGCGCAGGCCCTGTTGCGTGATGCGATAGCGAAACGGCGGCCCGCCCGGCTGCCAGGTGGTGAAGCGTGCAACGCGAAATCGCTCTTGCAAGGGCGCATCGCCAGGTACGACCACGCTGAAATCAGGCTGGACGCTGATGCGGCCGGGAGCGGGCTGGGCGGGCGGCGGCGCGCCGATCAACCAGGCGTGTCCGGCCGGCGTGAAATGAAAGCGGCTCTCACCGACTTCAACGGCGCCCAGCCAATGCAGAGGCCCCTGCAAGATGAAGCGGAGCAACGCACCCTCGACAGCATCCCACGACGCAAAGCCGCGCAGGAACTTCTGTTCAGCGCGACGCCGCACGTACCAGGTGTCGTAGTCGCCGTCCGGTCGCTGGAAATCGGGCGCAGCGCGCTGGATGGCCGCAACTAGATCGTCGATGCGTCGCCACGGCTCGGGCTCGAGCTGCGCCAGCAGCGGCAGCAGCCGCGCACGCGTGCCCACGGGGTCGTTCGACCAGTTGCCGGTCTCGGCGCAATATAGCTCGGGCGTGCGGCAAAGGTCGTTCCACGTGGCGCTGGTGCGCCACGCGTCGAGCACCGCACGCTGCTGCTGGCTGCGTTCTGCTGCTAGCCAGGCGCGCACCGGCGCGGCTTGCAGGCGCAGCCGATGGCGGTCGCCGCGCAGCCAACCGAGATCGTGCGCCAGACAAATCGCCAGAGCGCCTGCCGTGCCGGGCTCATTGGGGGTGAGCGCGATCCCGCGCGGCGCTGGCCGCAACAAAAGAGTGTTCAGCTCGTATAAAGTGGTAGTGTGCCATGTCAAAGGCTGGTTTGGCGTCGTCAAGCGCACACGGTCGGCCTGAATCAGGCAGAGGACGGTGACCAGGTCGTGCAGAAAGTGGTCGTCGGCCGGCTCGATCTGCGTCGCCGGCGCAGCCGCAGCCACTTGTAGCCGGGCGGTGCTGCTGGGCGTCGGCTTGGGCAGGCGCTCGACCAGGTCTGTGGGCAGGTAGAGGAACTCGACCAAGCCGTCTGCCGTCTGGGCGAAGGCGCGAAAGACCAGCCCACGATACCACAGTTCTTCGGCCACGCTGGCGGGCGCGCGCTGCGGCCGCTCGCGCTCGATGCGACCGGGGCCGAGCAGGCGAATGCTGCCGTAGCGGCGCTCGAATGCTGGCCAGGGCAAAGCGCCGCCGGCGCGCAACAAATCGTCCACGGCCTGGCGGGCAGGCGCCGAACACGCCGCCAGAATCGCCCGCAGTTGTGCGGAGTCGCTCAGAGTGCTCACGAGCTGATCGATCATGGCCCGCTTGGCGTTGCTGGTCAGGTCGATGCCGTTGACGTCAGCAATCGCGCGCAGCATGGCTGCCGCATATTCGTGCAGGCTGTGGGCCAGGGTGTTCATCGCGTTGATAAGACGCAGCGTGATCGGTGTTTTGTCAAGCGACGAACTGTGGTGCTATAATGGTCTGCGTTTGACACCGAATCGATCACGACAAGGAAATCGCTCACTGAGAGGTTGTCATGACAAAGGAGCACGAAGGGAGCCAGCGTTCGGGCAACATCGGCGCTGAGCTGCTGCAAAATTTTCAACTGGCTTATCGTCTTTTCTTGGATCCGCGCGTTTCGTTGGCCTACAAACTTCTGCTGCCCCTGGCTGCGGCGCTGTACTTCATCTTGCCCATCGACTTCTTGCCGGATGTGGTGCCGTTTCTGGGACAACTTGACGATGTTGCCGTGCTGTTGCTGCTCGTGCGCTTGTTCATTATGCTAGCGCCGCAAGATGTAGTCAACTTCTACAAGGGTGGTGCAGAGCAAATGGCAGGCGGAGGCGCCAAGTCTGGCGCTCAGTCGACGCGGCGCACCGGGAAGAGTGACGACAACGTGGTGGACGCCGATTTTCGGGTGGTGAACGATGCCTGATCCGGTGGTCGCGCAAGGGACTGCTGCCAGCGGCGCCTTGCGTCCTGCCGAGGTGGCCGATGCGCTTGGCGTCAGCCCGGCTACGCTGCGCCGCTGGTCGCGGCGCTTCGAGGCGTACCTCCAAGCGCGCGATCGATCGGCCGACGGCAGTCATCGGCGCTATACGCCGCACGATCTGGAGACCTTGCGCCAGATCAAGGTTTGGCTGGAGGCCGGTCAAACCTACGAAGAAGTGGCACATCAGCTCGATGCGCAGTTGTCAGGGAGTGCCGGCCCGCAGATTGACGTGATTCCGGCCGGGGCGCAGGCGAAGGAGCAAGAACCGGCTGCGCGCACGGCGGCCGTAGCGGTGCAGCCGTCGGCCGCTCCGGTTGCCTTGGACGGTCGCGAGGCGCTGAGCAACGAGGGCTGGCCGCCGGCCGCGCAGATCTTGCGCGATGCCCTGCAAGCGGTGACTGACAACCAGCAGCTCTTGCTGAGCACCCAACATGCCAACCGCGATCTGATGGGTGTCGTGATTCAGGACAACCTCAACCTTAAGGACGAGAACGCCAACTTGCGTGAGCGCATGCTGGAGCTGGAGCGCGAGCTGGCCGAGCTGCGTCGCCGCCATGCCGAGTTCCGCGAGCGCCTGGAGACGCGGGTGCGGGTGCTGGAGGATGCGGTGGCTGCGTTGATGGCTCGCCCACAGGCGCCGCCTCCCACCATGCCCTCCGCTCCGCCGCCGTCCTATGGGCCTTATCCGCCTCAGCCAGAGCGGCGTGGGTTCTGGGCGCGGCTCTTGGGGGGCTGAGGACCTAACCGACCAGACTGATCTCGACAGCCGGCGCAAACGGCGTTCCCGTTGCGCCGGCTGTTGTTGTCTCTGGCGGCAGCTCGCCCACCAAGTCGTAGGCCAGCGCGCCCGTGACGCGGACGGTTGTCATCCGGCCCACCGGCAGCGTTCGGCCAGGGATCAGCACCATGCCGTCCACCTCCGGTGCATCGCGGTAGGAGCGCGCCAGGTTTACCACCTGTCCTGGGCTGTGACTGCGCAGCGCCGGTAGGGCGCTGGCCGCCGACACGTCGCCGTCGAGTTTCCCTTGGCCCTCAACCAGCACCTCCAGCGTACGCCCGATCTGCTGCTGGTTGCGCGCCAAGGAGATCGACTGCTGCAAGGCCATGACGCGGTGCCAGCGCTCCTCCTTCACCTCGGCCGGCACCTGGTCGGGTAGGTCAAAGGCGGGCGTGCCCGGCTCAGGGCTGAAGCGAAACACGCCGAGCTTGTCGAACTGCACGGCCTGAACGAAGTCCAGCAGCCCTTGGAATTCCGTTTCGGTTTCCCCGGGGAAGCCGACGATCAGGGTAGTGCGCAGGGCGATATCGGGCATGGCGGCGCGCAGCTTGGCCACTGTCTTGTGAACCCAATCGACATTGCTGGGACGGCGCATACGACGGAGGGTTTGCGGGTGGCCGTGTTGCAAGGGCATGTCCAGATAAGGCACGATCTGGGGCTCGCGGGCCATCACCTCGATCAAGCGGTCGCTCACATGGCCGGGATAGGCGTACATCAGCCGTAGCCAGCGCAGGTCTGGCGCACGGCGGCAAATGGCCGTCAGCAGCTCGGGCAGCGCGTCCGCTTGGCCAAGATCGCGGCCGTAGTCGGTGCTGTCTTGGGCCACGATCACCAGCTCGGCCGCGCCGGCACGCACCAGCGCGGCGGCCTCGTCCACGATGGCCGGCAGTGGCCGACTGCGCAGCTTGCCCTTGAAGGTAGGGATCGAGCAAAAGGCGCAGGGCGCGTTGCAGCCGTCGCTGATCTTGAGATAGGCGCTGCCGCTGGGCACAGGTGGCCGCAACACGGCGCCATCGTCGTGCTCCGGGTCGCCCAGCAGGGCGTAGCGCTCGGTGTGCCGGCCGGCGCGCAACTGCTCGACCAGCGGCACGATCTCCATCCAGCGACGGGTGCCGAGCAGCGCGTCGACGCCCGGCACACGGCGCACGATTTCGTCGCCGTTGCGTTGGGCCAAGCAGCCGGCGGCCACCAGCTTCTGGCGGCGCTGCTTGCTGCCGGCCAGGTCCTGCAGCACAGCGATGGACTCCTCCTTGGCGGCCTCCAGGAACCCGCAGGTGTTGACGATCAGCACGTCGGCGGCGGCGGGGTCGGCGGTGGCACGGTAGCCGTCGCGCTGCAAGAGCATGGCCATGCCCTCGCTGTCCACGGTGTTCTTGGGGCAACCGAGGGTTAAGAGGTAATAGGTTGGTTGGCGTTGCTGTGTTTGTTTCAGATGCTTTGGCATAGAGAACAGAAACAGGTAGCGAAGTGAAGCAGTGACGTTTCTTCGCTACCTGCGACAGGCGCGTGAGCGCCGGCGAGAACTACCTGCCGACCTTTTGCTAGGGGGTCGGCGTGGGTGTTGCTGTAGCCGGGGGCCTGGGCGCTGGCTCAGGCGTCGAGCGGACGAGCGCACCGTCGCTGAGTGTCCAGCGCAGCTCCACCACCTCTCCCGGCCCGCCCAGGGGCCCTTGCGGCTGGCCGTTGACGGTGAGAACAACTCCGGCTGCGTTGCCGGTGCGCACACTGATCAAGCGCAAGCCTTCCCACTCGCGCATTTGGCCGGCCTCGAGGATTCCCTCGAACGCTTTCTGTCCATCGACGTTCACGCTCACCCAGGCGCGCTGTGCTGCCTCCAACTGGAGTAAGATGCGCTCGACAATGGGTACAGCAACGGCCGGCGTTGGCGAAGGAGCCACTGTGGCATCCTCCCGTGGCGGCGCTTGGGTGGGAGCCGGCGTGGGGGTCGGGGTGGCAGGAGCGGTGGCCGTGGGCGTCGCCGTGACACGGATCACGATCCGCGTGGGAGTGGTCGCCAGTTCTGGCGCGTTGGTTGGCGTTGGTTCACCCAACAGAGGGATCTCGGGCAAAAGCGCGCCCAAGTTGTTGAGCCATGCCGGCCGCAGGAACAAAACGGCGCCGGCGCCGACGACCAGCAACAGCACAGCAGCGATAGCTGCGATCAACTTCCATGGAATGGCGCGAGGCGGCTTGGTCTCCAGTTCCACCTCGATGGGGCGATAGTCAACCGGTCGCTCAGGCGGCAACGGCGGCACCTCGGGCAATGTCGCACGCCGGTCACTGCGCGCCCGAAAGCGCTCAACAGCCACTTGCGGATCGAGGCCGAGGTAACTGGCGTATTTGCGCAGAAAGCCCAAGGTGGCCACATCGCCCGGTAGCTTGTCCCATTCTTCCGCTTCCAACGCGGCCAGGAACTTTTGACGGATGCGGGTGGTAGCTTCAGCTTCGGCGAGGCTAAGGTCCTTGGTCTCACGGGCCTCGCGCAGCCACTGGCCTAGATCATTCATGGTGCGACGAAGGGGGCTGGACGCCGGCCGAGAAGCGGCGCAGCAGAGCGGCGTTGAATTAGCAGGGGAAGCAGCATGCACGTCACTATACACATGTCTCAGGGGTTTGTCAAACGCGACGGCGAAAAGGCGTTGTTTTGAGCGCCGAACAGGGGATGGTATAATGCGTAACCGCCGGCCCATACGATCGGGCCGGCGGCCTGTTGTTAATGGACAGCACCCGAACAGTCGAATGAAAACAACTGCTCAGGCGCTGGGCGCTTGCGAGCGATTGGTGGCCTCAGTTGGTTTTGCGGACACGTTTGCCGACGGGAATCCCAGTCCTACCACCGATGGCTGAGCAGTTACGCTATGAAAGAGTAACTACTCAGCCATAGGTGCCGGGCATTTGGACTCTGGTTTGCAAACGTGTCTGCGAAGCCAACCTAGGTCGCAAATCGCTTACAAGTG
>DAOUBX010000070.1:0-6104 GCA_034432445.1 Anaerolineales bacterium | reverse complement strand
CTGCTCAGGTGCCGGGCATTTGTAGGCGATTTGCGACCTAGGTTGGCTTCGCAGACACGTTTGCAAACCAGCATCCAAATGCCCGGCACCTCAGGCTGAGTAGTTACGCCACGAGAACCAAAGAGGAGAAACCCATGTCTTTACGATCAAACTCGCTGCCTGCCGCCGGACACAAAAGGTGGCTGTGGCCTTTGCTGGTCATCCTGGCCTTGGCCATGCCGCTTGGCCTGTTGGCAACACCCAACACAGCCACGCTAGCGTCAGGCTTGGCACAAACGACCGAGCTCACCTGGACCGAAGTTCACTCAAGCCCTGGCGTCTATTGGTACACGCTGTCTTTCCCGACCAACCAGGTCGGCTATGTCTCAGGTGGACAAGATTGGAACGTCAACGGTGGCAGCGGACAAGTCACCATCGCCAAGACCACCGACGGCGGCTTAACGTGGTCCACCAGCAAGGTGGATCGCACTCAGTACTACATGCGCGGCCTGGCCTGCAAGGATGCGAACACGTGCTGGCTGACCGGCGGCAGCTCACCGCGCATTCGTCGCACGATTGACGGCGGCCAGACCTGGCTGGACGCCTATGACAACTACGGCTATGCCGGTTGGACATGGGCGGCAGGCTACACCGGCAAGGACAGCACAGTGCTGGTGGCCACCACCGGCTACTTCGACGTCGACTACCGCCGCGCCAACTACCTGCGCTCCACCAACGGCGTCAATTTTGGCGCTGTGGTGAGCGACCAGAACAGCCTGGTGCAATGGGACTTCGCCTGCCCTTCCCCCGGCGTTTGCTACACACCCTCCAAGGGCCGCGCCTACTTCACGAGCAACGACGGCGTCAGTTGGGTGCGCCGCTCGGCGCCCGACGCCTATCTGAGCGACTTCTTTTACGGCATCGACTGCGTGGACAACAACACCTGTTGGATGGTGGGACGACCGGGGCGTATTCTGGTCACCTACAACGGCGGCGCAAGCTGGCAACATGCCAACGTCAGCTTTACCACGACTGCCCCACGCTTCTGGCACGTGGACATGGTCGACGCCCAGCATGGCTATGCTGTGGGCTGCGACAACGTTACGGTCACCGACCCGCAGAACATCTGCCTGGGCCAGGGCATGATCTTCCGCACCGACGACGGTATGAACTGGCGCCGCATCCCTGCCCCCACCACCGCCGACATCATGGATGTTCACGCCTTCAACATGGATGAGATCGTCGTTGTGGACTGGGCCGGCAAAATCTGGCGCAGCTCGGTGCCGCCGACGCCCACGCCAACCAACACGCCCTCGCCAACGGCCACCCATACCCCAACAGCAACCCCCAGCCCCACACCGACGGCCACCCCCTTGCCGCGCTTTGGCACCATTACGGGCCTTGCGTTCGAGGATCTGAACATGGACCTGCTCTACAACGAGGATGAGCCGCATCTGGCAGGCGCTGTCTTGACGCTCAAACAGGGCCCACTCATGCGCTACACGGCCACGTCGGCAGCGGATGGCACGTTTGTCTTTCTCGACGTAGAGCCGGGACAATACACTTTGGGGGAAGAGACTGCCCCGGCGGGATTCGCCATCAACAGCAATGTTGTGTCGTTCCGGGTAGTGGCCGGCGATGACTTGGCCTTCTACATCCCTCACACCGTCTATGTGCCGCCGACAGCCACACCGACGCCGCAGGCGGCGTGCCATTGCAGCTTCATCCCTATGATCCTGAAAGAGCCGGCGCAGACGCCGTTGACGCCATAGACGCGCGCCGGCGTCCAGGCTGCCCTGCCGGCAGCATAGCCGGTACGCCGGCAATCGATCCGACTCCCTGCCAGTGCGCGGCGTTCGGTCATCTTGATGCGAACGCCGCGCACTGTCTAGATATTGACTATCCATCGCTCGGGCCGGTCTTCGCGCAACACCCCAAAGTGGGCGACCGAGCCCGTCGCTTTTCGTTGATCGGCGTGCATCGCCGCGCCGGGCATCGCCCAGCGCGGCGTCCGACGCGAGACTTGGCAATTCAGAGTTTCATCTGTAAAGTTAGGGGCAACTGCGCCGATGAGTGTTACCGACTCGTGCCGGAAAACGACCGGCCCGATGGTTGCGCACAGACCTGCCGGCGCGTCGTGCATCGCCGTGGCGCAGGCCGGCAATCCGTCAGCCAAACCAGACGCACTGCCGCAGGCCCTCTGCCGCGTGCCAGAAAGGCTTTGTCATGAACACCACCGACGCCGTGGAGCAGATCGTTTGGAACCATGTGCCGCTGTGTTACATTATCCGCGCCCACTTTCTGCCTGATCGCACAACCTTCGTTACCCCGCCGGAGTTCAAGCAGCAGGTGGGCTTCGTGGTTTACCCGGCCGGCGGCGAGATCAAGCGGCATGTCCACCGTCCGCTGCAACGCCATCTGGTGGGCACCTCCGAGGTGCTGGTAGTCAAACAAGGCCGCTGCCTGATCGACATCTACAACGACGACCGAGAGCTGGTGGCCACCCGCGAGCTCCTCCCGGGCGACGTCATGCTCATGGTCGGCGGCGGCCACGGCTTCCGCATGCTCGAGGACACGGTGCTGCTGGAAATCAAACAAGGACCGTACACCGGCCTAGACGAGAAGGAGCACTTCTAGCCGATGATCCCCGTCAACGAACCGTTGCTGGACGGCAACGAGGCGCGCTACCTGCAGGAGTGCATTGCGACCGGTTGGATTTCCTCCGAAGGGCCCTTCGTGGAGCGCTTCGAGGCAGAAATGGCTGCGCGCGTCGGCCGGCGCTACGGCGTGGCTGTGACCAACGGCTCGGCGGCGCTGGAGGCCGCGGTGGTGGCCCTGGGCCTCGGCCCCGGCGACGAGGTGATCCTGCCCACCTTCACCATCATCTCCTGCGCGGCGGCAGTCGTGCGCGCCGGCGCGACCCCCGTCGTGGTGGACTGCGACCCCCGCACATGGAACATGGACGTGGCGCGGGTGGCGGCGGCCATCACCCCCCGCACCCGGGCCATCATGGCCGTGCACATCTACGGCCTGCCGGTGGACATGGACCCTTTGCTGACCTTGGCCGAGCGGCATGGCTTGCGGGTGATCGAGGACGCGGCCGAGATGCACGGTCAGACCTACCGCGGCCGGCCCTGCGGCAGCTTCGGCGACCTGAGCGTGTTCAGCTTCTACCCCAACAAGCACGTCACCACCGGCGAGGGGGGCATGATCCTCACCGATGACGCAACCCTGGCCGAGCGTTGCCGCAGCTTGCGCAACCTCTGTTTCCAACCGCAGCGGCGCTTCGTGCACGAGGAGCTGGGGTGGAACCTGCGCATGAGCAACCTGCAGGCCGCGGTGGGCGTGGCGCAGCTAGAGCGGCTGGAAGAGTTCGTGGCCCGCAAGCGGCACATGGGGCGGCTCTACACCGAGCTGCTGGCGGACACGCCGGGCCTGCAGCTCCCCTTGCCGGCCACCGACTACGCCGAAAACATCTACTGGGTGTACGGCGTGGTGTTGGACGATGCGCTGCCCTGCGACGCCGCAGAGGCCATGGCGCGGCTGCGACGGGCCGGCGTGGGCACACGGCCCTTCTTCTGGCCGATGCACGAGCAGCCGGTGTTTCGCCGCATGGGGCTCTTCGGCGGAGAGCAGCATCCTGTGGCCGAGCGGCTGGCCCGCCGCGGCTTCTACCTGCCCTCTGGCCTGGCCCTCACCGATCAACAGATCGAGCAGACGGCGCAGGCGGTCAGGGAGCATGTGCGATGAGCGCAACCACCGTGTTTGGCCCCGGCCATGCCAGCTTCTACGATCACTTCTACGCCGACAAGGACTACGCCGGAGAGTGCAACTTCTTAGAAGAAATCATGCGGCGCCACGCGGCAAAGCCGGTGCGCGCCGTGCTGGACATGGGCTGCGGCACGGGCGGCCATGCCCTGATCCTTGCGCAGCGTGGCTACCAGGTGACCGGCGTCGACCGCTCGGCAGCAATGCTGGCCATCGCGCGCGCCAAGGCAGCGGCCGGCAGTTTCGCCAGCCGGCCCAGCTTTCAGCAAAGCGACATCCGCACCTTGACGCTACATCGCACCTTCGACGTAGTCATCGCCATGTTTGCCGTGATGAGCTACATGGTGACCAACGACGACGTGACGGCAGCGCTCGACAGCGCCCGACGCCATCTGGCGCCGGACGGACTGCTGATCTTCGACGCCTGGTTCGGCCCAGGCGTGCTGACCGACCCGCCTACCGACCGGGTTAAGACGATCATGACCGCCCAAGGCCGCATTGTGCGCATGGTGCACCCTGAAACCGATCTGCTATCGCAAACCGTGCGGGTGCACTATCATGTCCTAGAGCTGCATGATACGCGGCTGGCGCGCGAGTACCGGGAAACTCACACCTTGCGCTTCTTCTTCCCCCAGGAAATCGCCTGTTTGCTGGCGCGCGCCGGTTTTCGCCTGCAGGAGCTTTGCCCCTTCATGGCCCCCGGACGCAGCCTAACGCCGCGCGACTGGAACATGACCGTTGTGGCCCGCGCCGCTGCGCCGGCTGCCTCGTCCTGAAGCCGCCGCCGTTGCTCCAACTGGCCGCCTTATGGCCAGCCAACGCGGCTCAAGTACACCTGCTGGCGCAGGTCGTCGGCCGTCTCCTGCAACACGTCGCGCAGGACGAAATACACGGCTTCGGTGAAGTTCATCTCCCCGCTGGTCAGAAGCTGCTGCAGGGCTTGCACGACGACCAACACCCTGCCTTCGATTTGCTCGATCGTGGTGCCATATAGGCTCTGTGGCACGAGAAACAGCGAGATCAGAAGAAACGGCACGGCGCTCATGATCACAATGTACCACAGCGGAGGCAACTGCCGGCCAAGCAGCGCGAAGATCATCCAGCCGGCCATCAGCCAGATGAGCAGCATGGGGCGGGAGATCGGGCGGGCCGGCCGTAGCTGCGCCAGGGGGGCTTGCAAGCGATCGTAGCTGCGCACGCGGCGCAAGAAGAGATTGTACTCCCCACACATGGCGCGGTTCACGGTGTCCTGATCGTGCGTCGCCAGGCGCTGCGCCAAATCGCGGCACTCATGGGCTAACTTGTAGAACTCGTTGCGTGTCAATGTCTTGGGCGCGGACGCTTGTGCCACGGATTGCACATCCTGTCACTGGCTATCGCTGGCAATAGGAAGGCCATCTAACGAGGACTTCAACTCGTCTCGAACTGTCTATGCTGAATTCTACCTGTAAGCTCTAGGGACGTCAAAGCACGCTCGGCGACGGGATGTCGCGCAAGCGCAAAGGCGCCAGGCCGGTTTGACAGAGAAAAGCGCCCGGTGTACCATGCACGCTCAGCACCAGGCATCGGTCGACCGCTCTCCTCCGGCTTGGGCAGCCCGTCAACCCTGCGCACGCACCCGCATCCGCCCATGGAAACGCTCAAACTCGCCGCTGTCGAAGCTTTGCTGAAGACTCGTCTGCTGGGCCGGCCGCTGCAGTACTTCGCCAGTGTCACCTCCACGCAGGACCTTGTGCGCGCGGCAGCCAACGCCGGCGCGGCGGAAGGGCTGGCCGTGGCCGCAGGGGAGCAAACGGCCGGCCGCGGCCGCGCCGGCCGCACTTGGTGGTCACCGCCGACCGGCGGCATCTACCTGTCGGTGCTGCTACGACCTGACTTGCCCGGCGAGCAGGTGCCCTGGCTGACGATGTGCATGACCTTGGGCGCAGCCGACGCCGTGGCCGCCACCTGCGGCTTGCGCCCTGACATCAAATGGCCCAACGACCTGGAGCTAGAGGGGCGCAAGCTTGCCGGCATCCTGGCCGAAGGAGCGTTCAGCGGCGACCGGCTGGACTACGTTGTTGTCGGTTTAGGCCTGAACGCCAACATCGACTTCGACAGCCAGCCTGAGCTGCGCGCTGTGGCTACCAGCCTGCAACAAGCCCTGGGCTACGCGGTGGACCCCAACGCGCTCCTGGCAGAGGTCTTGAACTGCGTGGAGGCGCGCTACCTGGCCATGCGCCGCGGGGTCAGCCCGGTGGCGGCCTGGGCCGCGCGGCTGGTCACCCTGGGCCGGCCCGTGGTCGCCCAGGCAAGCGATGGCCGCCGGCTGGCCGGCCTGGCCAGCCGTGTCTTGCCCGACGGCGCCTTGTGTATTC
>DAOUBX010000069.1:0-2439 GCA_034432445.1 Anaerolineales bacterium | reverse complement strand
TTGATGATGATCAAGGCCGCAACGACCGTGATTGCCAGGGCCGTGCAGGCATCAAGCACCGACGACAGATCGATCTGCGCCGCGCCACCTGACAACTCTGGGGGCAACCGGCCAAGAATCACGCCCAGCCAAACAACGAGCGTCAGAAGAAAGCTGGCGCCTGTCACCAGCAACGCGCCAATCAGCGCAAGTCTGGCCAACCATCTGCTCATTGCTTGTTCTCATTGCGAACTGCCCGGCGGGCTTTGCGCGCCAGCGCCGCCGGCATGTACAGCGCCGACCGGATGCCCGCGTTATGCCAGAGGTTGCGCCACTCCGGCCACTGCACGCGCGGATCGATCAGCTCTCGCTCTTGCGTGGGCTGGGGATCGGCCACGCCGAAATGGCGGGACAGGTTGACCAGGGTCGCGCGCCAGAACTCGTCCTCAGCCTTGTGGCCGACACCCAGGCGAAAGCTCGCCTCGTAGAGCGGGTCGTTAGCACGGATAAGCGCCTCCACCTGCGCGATGGTGACGCCCGCGTCCTCGCGCGCGCTAAAGGTGATCATCCCGGCGAACATGTGCCCTTCGGGAGTCATGAACGAGAACGAGGTGTCGTCGGCGTAGATGACCAGAATGCCAGTCGAGAGCTTCATCCCGCCCGGCGCGGCCAGGTTGATCACGCCTACCTCGCCCGGCTGGATGCCGGTCAGCGGCACGTAGAGCCGGTTGCCCGGCGGCCAGAACTCGGGAAAGCGGGCCTTCCATGCCGCGATCACCTGCTCAGGCGTGCAATTGCCGGCAGCGCCGCTCAACCGGACGAGGTAGGTCTTGCGCCACAGTTGGCCAAAGCCGTGCGTCAGGCCGGACAGATGCCGCCCCTGAACGTTGAGGTTGATGGCCTCGGACGAGATGGCGCCGACCTCGAGGGTGTCCACCGGCTTGGCCCAGCCGGCGGCAGAGGTTGTGGGTAACGTGCTCATGGGGTTCTCCTTGGCGATATGTCGAGCTTGGGCTGAGGCGCCAGCAGCGTTTGCCGCTTGACCCAAGCATAGCAGCCTACCGTCCAAGAAACGTTACGAAAAGCGTTACGAAGGTGTCAAACTGTATGCTGCCGGCCATCACGCGTGTCCCAGTCGGCCGTCGGCCGTTATTGGATTACGCCCACCGGCTGGCGCGGCGCTACCCGACTGTTTCTCGGCATGTTTGCAGATATTACCAGGCGCTGCTACAATATCCACAGGACGAAACGATTGGAGGTATCAACCGAGATTCCCGTGTCTTCACCAACATTTGTCTCTGTTGTCGATCCGGACCGCACGGTCAAGGCGCCACCAGGCGTCGCAATAGGTGCGCGGGTTCTGGTCGTGCCGATGCCCTCGATGGAAGAGTTGTTTCACGATGCTGCCCGACGCGCTCGCTTCGCGACGACGCGCCGAGCCATCCGTGAGGCCATGCAGGCCGGGACAGATGCTCCGACCTTGTCTGATGAAGCCATTGTGGGTCTGGTTCACCGCGCCCGGGAGTCGTCTCGCGCAGATTAGCCGCCGATGCGCGTCGTCCTCGACACGAACCAATTGGTAGCGGCGCTGCTGCGACCACCTGAACTGGCAACGTTTGTGATGGCGTGGGAGTCGGCGCGCTTCACGGTCGTCGCATCTCCAGAACTGATCGATGAATACCTCCATGTGCTTGCATATCCGGAGATCGCCTCGCTGATCTATCCTGAGCTCCTGCGGGCATTCCAGAGCCACTTGTTACACGACATTGAGTTGGTGGAACCTCCTGAGACGCCTCGTGTCTGTCGCGATCCTGACGACGACAAGGTGATAGCGGCAGCCATCTATGGCTTGGTCGACTTCATCCTCACCGTTGACAAGGATCTTGTAGCTCCTGAGGTCGAAGCTGTTTTGGGGCAAATGGGGATTGCCGTTACCACAGGTGCAACCCTGATTCAACTGCTGGACGCCGCTGCGTCAACGTAGTTCCAATCCATTTCATCCGCAGTAGTTCGGCGAGACGCTACTGCTTGCGCAGCCACACGCTCACATGCTCCGGCTGCAACGTCTCATCGACCACTCGAACCAGCTCCGCCAGCAGCGCATCCAGGTCGGTCTCGTTGCGCGCGGTGATGGCGAACTTCGCCAGCACTTGCTGGGCGTTATATTTCTTGCGGTAGAAACGGCGATCGATGGCGTCCTGGATGCGGCGGCGCAACGGCGTGAACAGCGCGGCGATGACCAGCGTCGAGACCACCACGGCCAGCGTTGACTGCTCGATGCCCGTCAGCGCGGTGACAACACGCTGCAACAAGATCACGCTGCCGAAGTAGACCAGGGCCAACAGCACGGTCAAGGCCGAGTAGAGCAGCGTCTTGCGGATGACGACGTCGATGTCGTACAGCCGGTAGCGCAGGATAGCGACGGCGATGGCGACCGGCAAGGAGAGGATGCTCAGTAAC
>DAOUBX010000068.1:0-11416 GCA_034432445.1 Anaerolineales bacterium | reverse complement strand
CGACCGTTTAACTCAAGCTTGGGCCGGTCTACTTCAAGCTTGGGCCGGTCTCGCACCTGGCCTGAAGACCGGCCCAAGCTACCTGGGAGGTGTATCTTGCTCATCGGCAAAGTCATCGGCACCGTTGTTGCCACTCGCAAAGACGAAAAGCTAAACAACCTGCGTTTCATGGTCGTCAGGCAGGTCGACGTCGACGGCGCCGACACCAACAGCTACGTGGTGGCGGTGGACGCCGTCGGTTCCGGTGTCGGCGAGTATGTACTGTATGCCACCGGCTCGTCGGCGCGTCAGACGATGATCACCGACAAACGACCGTGCGACGCAGTGATTATGGCCATCGTCGACACCTGGGAAGTGGGCGGCGACGTGCGTTATCGCAAGGAGTGAGCATGGCGACCCAGACCCCTGACGAAGCCCACATCCAGGCTGTGGTGCAACGCGTGCTGCGCGAGCTGGGCCGGTCACCTGCGGCCGGCCCTGCGTCCCACCTCTCGCATGTGGGACGCGCCGGCCGCGCCGATGCGGCACCGGCTGCGCCGGGCCAAGACGGCATCTTTGCCACGATCGATGCCGCCGTGGCTGCCGCGCGCGCCGGGTTCCGCACCCTGGAACAGATGAGCCTGGCCAAGCGCCATGAGATCATCGTCGCCGTGCGCGCGACCATGCGCGCCAACGCCGAGCTGCTAGCGCGCATGGCCCACGAAGAGACCGGCCTCGGCCGGCCCGAGGACAAGCTGCAGAAGAACCTGCTGGTGGTCGAAAAAACGCCGGGGCCGGAGATCTTGCAGCCGCTGGCCTGGAGCGGCGACGGTGGACTGACGCTGGTGGAGCGCGCGCCCTACGGCGTGGTCGGCGCCATCACGCCCGTCACGAACCCCACTTCGACGATCATCAACAACACGATCAGCATTCTCTCGGCCGGCAACGCCGTGGTGTTCAACGTTCATCCCAGCGCCAAGCGGGTGTGCTCCTATCAGATTCAGCTCATCAACCGGGCCATTGTTGCCGCCGGGGGGCCGGCTAACCTGGTGACAGCTTGCGTCGAGCCGACCGTCGAGAGCGCACAAGAGTTGATGCGCCATCCCGGCGTGCGGGTGTTGCTGGTGACCGGTGGGCCGGCGGTCGTGCGCGAGGCAATGAAGAGCGGCAAGCGCGCCATCTGCGCCGGGCCGGGCAACCCGCCGGTGGTGGTGGACGAGACCGCTGACATCGACAAGGCCGGCCGCGACATCGTCTTCGGCGCGGGCTTCGACAACAACGTGATCTGCACCGACGAAAAGGAGGTCTTTGTCGTCGATCGCGTGGCCGACCAGCTGAAGGCGGCGATGTTAGCGCACGGCGCGGTCGAGGTGCCGTCGCACCGGTTGCGCGCGCTGGAGCGCGTGATCTTCAGTGAGCTGGGCGCGCCGCGCCAGCCGGGTGTCACCAACAAGCAGTGGGTCGGCAAATACGCCGGCGACATCTTGCGCGAGATCGGCATCCCGGCCGGTAAGGAGGTGCGCGTGGCCTTGGTAGAAGTGCCGCTCGAGCACCCTCTGGTGTGGACGGAGCAGCTCATGCCGGTGCTGCCGCTCGTGCGGGTACGCTCCTGCGACGAGGCGATCGACCTGGCGGTCAAGGCGGAGCACGGCTTCGGCCACACCGCCAGCATGTGGAGCCGCAATATCGACAAGCTCAGCCGCATGGCGCGGGAGATTGACTGTTCGATTTTCGTCAAGAACGGGCCGACGCTGGCCGGGCTGGGCTACCACGGCGAGGGCTTTACCAGCTTCAGCATCGCCAGTCCCACCGGCGAGGGGCTGACCTCCGCCTTGACCTTCACCCGCATCCGCCGTTGCACGCTGGTGGACCATTTTCGCATCGTTTAGGTGACATGACCGACCCCGCGCTTGCTCTCATCGAGTTCGACAGTATCGCCACCGGCATCCTGGCCGGCGATGCCATGGTTAAGAAGGCCCCTGTGGCGCGCATCACAGGAGGCACCGTGCACCCTGGCAAGTATCTCGTGCTGATCAGCGGCGAGGTGGGACCGGTGCAGGAGGCCCTGGCGGCCGGGCTTGCTGCCGGCAGCGGGGCTGTGGTGGACCACGTCTACCTGCCCGGCGTCCATCCCGATGTGCCGGCCAGCATTGCCGCTGCACGTCGGCCCGGCCCGGTCGAGGCGTTGGGCATTGTGGAAACGGCCAGCGTAGCTGCAGCCATCCAGGCGGCGGATGCTGGCCTCAAGGGCGCGCAGGTGACCCTGTTGGAGCTGCGGCTAGCCGACGGCCTAGGGGGCAAGGGGTTGGCCTTCTTCATCGGCTCTGTCACCGACGTCGAAGCCGCCGTCAGCATCGGCTGCGACGCGATCGCCGACGGCGGCCGCTTGCTCAACGCTGTGGTTATCCCTCGGTTGCACGCTGAGATGGTAGACAACCTGGTGCAGACCTCGCGGTTTCGCCAGATGGCCGGCAGCCTATAGCGCCGCGGAACTTCTCAGCCATAGGGGTCGGGCCTCGGCTGCAAACGAGCCCGAGAAGCTAACTCAGGCCGCACAACGCCCATGGTTCCCAACGCCCGGCACCTGACCAGTTGCAGCGTCGTTACAGAAACAGCCGTCCGCAAGCTGCTTGCGGACGGCTGTCCTTTTTTGTATCTGTCACCGAGGGGCGCCCGGCGCCAGGCTATTCAACCGACGGGATGAAGTTCAGCTCGCTGCGGTTGTTGTAAGACTGCACACGCAGCCGCACGACCACGGCCGGCGGCGACGCTGTGCGCAGGGCCACGAACACGAGCGCCACCTCGCTGTAGCCCCAAGGCACGCGGTTGGGCACCAGGCCCACCAGCACCGGCGCGCCGTCCGGAGTCGCCGACCCCTGCTGCGGCGTCACATCCACCCAGTCCACGGCGGGAACGGTCAACGGCGTCGCTCCACCCTGCACAACGATCTGGCCATCGACGACCGAGGCGGTTGCGCCGGCTTGCAAGGCTTCTTGCAGCGCTTGGGCCTGGCTGATCGGCACAACGCCGGCGGCCCACGGCACGCCCGGACCGCGCACCGATACCGTTTGCGTGCGTCCAGGTGTGCCCTGTTGGTGGAACCAGGAGAGCACTGCGGGGAACGCCGAGAACTGCGGCGCCGTGGTTGTAAGCTGGACGGTCAGCACTTGCGGGCCATTGGTAGCGGTGTCGCCCGTCACGCGCACCTTGCCCGTGTAGACACCGGCCACCAGGTTGCTCGTGTTGACAATCACCACCATCGTGCTCGGTGTGGTGCCGGACGTGGGGGACACGGACAGCCACTCTGCGCCGTCGGTGACGGTAGCCGTCCAGTTGATCGGGCTGCCTTCACCGGTGTTGGTCACTGAGACGTTTTGTGTCGCCCCTTGTCCCGCTTCCAGATTCAGCTCGATGGTGTAGGTGGACAGGGTGAGCACAGGGCCGGTGGGGACGCCGGGGCCATCGATGTTGCCCACGGCAAACTCGCCGCTGGCGATGAAGTTACCCGAGTAGGGCACGGAGTTCTGATTGGACCCCGGCTGGGTGAAGATGAGGTATTGGTTGGGCGACATCACGACGAGCTCGGCGCGGCCGTCGCCGTCGGTATCGCCGGCCAGGATCTTGCGCCATTGGCCTTGGCCAGGCAGCACCTCGAAGGGAGCCACCGGATCCGGCCCGTAGTTGAGCATGATCAACGCCACGCTGGAAGTGCCGGCGGTGTTGCGCAGCAAGAACACCTCGTCGTCGCCGCTGGCGTTGACGTCGCCGGTGGTGATGTCGAAGAAGTAGGGGAAGAAGCGGCCGCCGGCAACGTCGATCAGCGCATTGCCGTTGCAGCAGCGGAACACCAGGTAGGAGTCGAGGGTGCCAAGCACGCCCTCGCGCGTCAGCAGAAGCTCATCTTTGCCGCTGGGATCGGGGTCCACGTTGCCGATGGCGATGGTCAGCCAGCGGAAGTCATAGTCCCCGCGATCGTGCAGGAGTTGCCAGTTGTTCGAGGGGTCCCAAATCGTGATGCGCTTGTCGGGCGTGGGCGTGGAGCGGTGGCGAATCGCGGCTACCTCAGCCTTGCGATCGCCGTCGACGTCTCCTGTGGCCATCGCCGCCCAGGGCAACCCATAGCCCTCGTTGAAGACCAGGCTCCAGGATGTGGCTGTGGGATTGGGATCGAAGGCCTGCATGCGCGAGACCGTGGTGCCCTCAGAGGTCGTGCGCGTCAGGATGATCTCGTCTTGGCCGTCGCCGTCGATGTCGCCGGTGACCACCAGCTCCCAGACCTGGCCGGCCACCGTCTGGTTGAACACGACCGGTTGCCGTCCCGGCTGCACAACGGGGTCGAACACGCGCGCTTCACCGCCGCGCAAGGCGATGATTTCGGCGTCACCGTCGCCGTTGAAGTCACCGGTTGCTACTTTCTGCCAGCCGGTGCTGTCCGACTGCCATTGCACCGGACGAATGCCGGTCGGTACGGTCGGGTCTGCGATCACAATGCGGCCATCGGCGTTCAAGAGCACGATTTCATCGTCGCGGGCGGCCTGGGCATAGGCCGCAGGCGCTAATTGGTTAGTCGCTGGGCTGGCTGCGGGGAGCGCTGCTGCGATCAGCACGGCTATCAGCAAGCCCCAAGTCAAACGTCGCATAGAACTGCCTCCTGTGGGTGGATAGTTTTGGGACAACTCTTCAGTCAGAGGTGCCGGGCACTTAAGCTTGCGGTTGCAAGTGCTCGGTACCTGGTAGTTTTGCACCCGCGTGCAACACGCCTTTACACGTTGTCGCGGCGGGCTTGGGTTCACGCCAGAGCTGTTGCGCACCACACAGCCTGGCAGAAGTCGATACAAACCTGCGGCGTAACTACTCAGCCATAGGTGCCGGGCATTTGGATTGTGGTTTGCAAACGTGTCTGCGAAGCCAACCTAGGTTGCAAATCGCCTACAAATGCCCGGCACCTGAGCAGTTACCCTGCGGCTTCTACAAGCAAGACCCTTCGGAGTTCAGGCGTCGCTCGGCTAGTATGTGCCGGCCGAGTCCTGCCATGGCGGCCAGCCCGAACCCGAAGGGTCGAGGAAGTGCATGGCCCGATTATAGCACAGCGAAAGGGGCCAGACAAGCCGTCCGGCCGGCAGCAACCACACGCTTACGCAACGTTTGGCCGCCGCTTCGCCGATTGCAGCGGGTCGGTCGCGGTGATTGGTCATTCGCGCGACCACTGGTTATAATCACTGCCATGGCGATTCACTTCGAACTTCAGGCACAAGACCCAGACTGCGCTGCTCGGGTGGGCTGGCTGACCACGCCTCACGGCGCTGCGCCAACGCCGCTCTTTGCGCCCGTGGGCACGCAAGCGACGGTCAAGACCCTCTCCCCGCGCGATCTGCGCGAGCTGGGCGTGGGGCTGGTGTTGGCGAACACCTACCATCTCTTCCTGCGCCCTGGGGCCGATCTGGTGGCGCAGCTAGGCGGACTGCATCGCTTCATGGCCTGGGATGGGCCGATCCTCACCGACTCCGGCGGTTACCAGGTCTTCAGCCTGGCCCATATGCGCAAGGTGGATGCCGATGGCGTGACCTTTCGTTCGCACATCGACGGCAGCTTGCAGCGCTTTACGCCCGAATCCGTGATTGCCACCGAGGAGAAGCTAGGGGCCGACATCATCATGGTGCTGGATGAGTGCCCCGATCCCTTGCACCGCGGCTACAACGAAGAGGCCCTGGCGCGCACGCATGCCTGGGCCGCGCGCTGCCAGGCCGCGCACCGACGACCGGATCAGGCGCTCTTCGGCATCGTCCAGGGCGGCGTGTTCCCCGATCTGCGGCGTGAGTCGGCGCGCTACCTCACGGCGTTGAACTTTCCCGGCTACGCTGTAGGCGGCCTGGCCGTCGGCGAGACCAAGGAGCAGATGAGCGCTACCCTGGCCTTCACGTGTCCCCTCTTGCCGGCTGACAAGCCGCGCTACCTGATGGGCGTCGGCGCGCCGGAGGATATCTTGGAAGGGGTGACGCACGGCATCGACATGTTCGACTGCGTGCTGCCGACCCGGCTGGCGCGCAACGGCGGTCTGTTGACACGTTTTGGCCGGCTCAACATCCGTAACGCACAGTACACGGCCTCAACCGAGCCGATCGAGCCGGGATGCACCTGCTACACCTGTCGCCATTTCACACTGGCCTACCTGCGCCATTTGTTCAAGGCCGGCGAGACCCTGGGGTTGCACCTGGCCACCCTCCACAACATCCACTTCATGCTGCGCTTGATGGAGCAGATCCGCGCGGCGATTGCCGCCGGCTCATTTCTAGCCTTCAAAGAGGCCTTCTTGGCCGACTACCGCGTGAGCGATCAAGAGGCGCGGGCGCGCAACCGCGCTGCGCGCCGGGAGCAGCGGGTGGCAGCGGCTGCTGGGCAGGGCAGGGGGTAGACTGATGGGCAGGATGCACCGCGGGCGCAGTCACCCCCTTTTGGCTGGCTGGGCCAAGAGCGGCCCGATCGATGGAGTTCGGCGCGTTTTGCTGCTTGTCATTACGCTGTGCCTGGCGTGGGCGCTGACCGGCTGTGGCACCCACTTGGCCACGCCTGAGCCGGTTGCCCTTACGATCGTTGCGCCTGACAACCTGGTGCTCCTCGCCCATGAACTGGCTGACGCATATCAGGCTCACCGTCCTCATGTGACCATGCGCATCGAGCCCGTGGCCAACTCATTCGCTGCCGAGGCCCGCTTGACGCAAGGGCGGGCGGATGTGGCCCTCGCCGCGCAGCGGCCGCAGCTTGCAGCGCAGCAGCTTCTGACAACAACGCTGCTGGCGTGGGATGCCGTAGCGTTGATCGTTCCTAGTAGCTCGCCGCTGACTGTGCTGACGCTGGACCAGGCGCGGCGGATTTTCACCGGCAAGGTGCGCAACTGGGCTGAGTTGGGCGGCGCGTCGCAGACCATTCAGCCCGCTGTACGCGAAGACGGCGCTGGAGCCAGGAGCGTGTTCGACGCAGCCGTGCTGTCGGAAGCTCAGCTAACGCCGCTGGCCCTGATTCTGCCGGGCGAGGAGGCCATGCTGGATTACGTGGCGCGGACGCAAGGCGCAATTGGCTACGTATCTGCGGCGTGGTTGGCAGCTCTCCCTCCCGCGCAGCGCAACCAGGCGCGCGCGTTAGCCATCGATGGGTTGCCGGCCGACCCTGTAACAGCCAACGGCTATCCGCTGCGGCTTCCGGTTTACATCTTGATGCCAGCGGACGTGAACCCGGCCGCCGCTGAGTTTGTTGCCTGGGCTCACGGCCCGGCCGGCCAGAGCATCGTGCAACAGCGCTTTGGGAGGGTCCTCCAATGAGCCATCCGACAGCCACGTCGTTCGATTCGGCGGGGCCAGACGGCGGGGCCATCGCCGGCGCAGCACTTTCCACGATGTGGATGCAACACCGCTTTCAGCGTTTGGCGGATTTTGCTGAAGCGGCGCAGGCGCTGGGTTTTGGCGGCATCGAGGTTAGCCATATCGTCACGCCGGAGATGATTGGCAACACGGACCTGGCCACGCTGGCAATACGTTCGGTGCATTTTCCGGCGCCGACCGTGCCTTCGCCGTTTGGCCGGCCAGCCGACGCCTTGCTGTCTGCGTCCGATGAGACTGCGCGCAGGTGGGCGGTGGCTCAGGGCTATGCATCCATCGATTTCGCTGTGCGCGCGGGCGCAGCGGCTGTCTGCCTACACCTGGGCGAGGTAACGCTGCCCAGCCACCTGGAATGGGCGTTACGCCAGCGCTATCTGGGTGGGCAGCGTGCGACTACCGTCTACGGCGAGGCTCTGGCTGCGCTGCAGGCTGCGCGCGCCGACGCCGCCGGGCCGGCGTTGACGGCTGCGTTGCGTAGTTTGGAGGAGCTGGCAGCCTATGCCGGGCCACGTGGAGTGCGCCTAGGAGTTGAGTCGCGCTTTCACTACCACGAGATACCCGCGTGGAGCGAGTTGGATTGGCTGCTGCGCCAAACCGATCCGGCCGTGGTCGGCTTCTGGTACGACATGGGGCACGTGCAGGTGCTGCATAACCTGGGCTTGCATGTGCACGAGGACTGGCTGGCGGCCTTCGCCTCGCGCATCGTGGGGATACATTTCCACGACGTGATCGGCCTGCGCGATCATCTGCTCCCGGGCACGGGCGAGCTGGATTTCGCTGCGTTGGCTGCCTGGTTGCCTTCCCAAGCCGTGCGCACCTGCGAGTTCGACTGGTATTTCAGCGCGGCTGAGGTGCAAGCAGGCGCGCGCCGTCTGGCTGCCAGCGGCTGCTTAGCTCAGCAAGCCCCCCGATGATTTGCAGCCAGCCGCTACCTGTGGTACAATTGCTGCAGCCGGAAAATGTTCTTTCAGAAAAGTGGGCATCCCCCACTTTTCTTGCTGTAAGGGACTTTTCTTCGGGAGCATAGGTCATAGCAGCAAAAATCCAGTGGAGCAGCGCCTGATCGAACGATGTCAGCTCAGGGCGCGAGGTAGGACACCAGGAGTAGGCAGAAGGTATGAAGAATGAACTGATCATGGCCATCAACAACATCTGTGTGGAGCGTGAGCTCGAGCCACAGGTCGTGTTCGAGGCCATTGAGGCCGCGCTTGTGTCTGCGCATCGCCGGCGTTTTGGTTCACCGGCTAATGTCCGGGCCAGAGTGGACCCCAAAACCGGCGAGATGAAGATCTTCATCGAGAAAGAAGTCGTGGCCGAGGTTGAGGACGAGCGAACGCAGATATCTTTGGCCAAAGCGCGCGCCATTGACACGACAGCCGACATCGGCGGCGTTGTGTTGGTAGAGAGCACGCCCGACAACTTTGGTCGCATTGCTGCGCAGACTGCCAAGCAGGTGATCTTGCAGCGCATCCGCGAGGCTGAGCGCGATGCCGTGTACCTGCGCTACCAGAGCCGCGTGGGTGAGATCGTTCACTGCACGATCCGCAGCATCGACCACAGCACGGGTGCGGTCACGGTAGCCCTGGACGGCAAGGCCGAGGGCGTGCTGGCCAAAGAAGATCAGATTCCCACCGAACGGTATCGTCCTAACAACAAGCTGCGCTGCTATCTGGTAGAAGTAACAAAGGGCCCGCGCGGGGCCGGCATCAGGCTCTCGCGCACCCACCGCGCCTTGCTGCGCCGGCTGCTGGAACAGGAAGTTCCCGAGATTTACAACGGCAGCGTGGAGATCAAGAGCATTGCCCGTGAGCCAGGCCAGCGCTCGAAGGTTGCCGTAGCTGCCATTCAGCCTGGCGTGGATCCGGTCGGGTCCTGCGTGGGCATGCGCGGCGTGCGGATCCAGGCGATTGTGAATGAGCTCAACGGCGAGAAGATCGATGTCGTGGAGTGGAGTCCGGACCCGGCGATCTTTATTGCCAATGCGCTCAGCCCGGCCAAGGTCAGCCAGGTGATTCTGGACGACACGACAGACAACAAGACGGCGATCGTAGTGGTGCCGGACAAGCAGCAGTCTTTGGCCATCGGCAAAGAGGGCCAAAACGCCCGCCTGAGCGCCAAGTTGACCGGTTGGCGCATCGACATCAAGAGCGAGACCGAGGCGTTGGAAGAGAACCTGGATGAGTACGCACGCGAGGTGAGCGCGCGGCGGACGCGCATGGCAATGGCCCGTGCACGGGCCGACTCTGGTGACATTCTGTCGGTTGCCGAGCAACTGCTGCGCGATGATGCCCTGGCTGCGCCGTCTGAGCTCGCTGAGTTTGAGGAGTACACCGACGAGATCGAGACTCTGGCGGAAGAACCGACGTCCGAGGAGGCTCTGGCCGCTTTGTCGGAGACTACAGCAGAGGAGGCTCTAGCGGCTCATCCGGAGGCTACGGCAGAGGCTGAAGCGGCCTACGAGGAGTACGGCGAGTACGACGAGTATGCCGAGTATGGTGAGTACGGTGAGGTGGCCGAGGCCGGCAAGGTTGAACAGCCCGATGTCGAGGGCGAATACGATATGTACGCCGCAGGCGAGTACGACGAATACGCCGTCGACGAGTACGGAGCCTACGAAGAGTACGATGAGTATGACGAGTACGCCGAGTACGACGATTACTACGACGAAGGCGAGATCGAAGAACCGAGTAAGCCAGCCAAAGCCGCAGCGCCATCGCAAGAGGTGCGACCGCCGCAGTCTAGTCGTTATCAGCCCAGCCGGCCTCAAAAAGGTAAGAAACAAGGCGATCGCGGCAAGACCAAGGACAAGAAGCGCACCTTGATCTACGACGAGAGCTTGGGCCAGATGGTCTCGGTGCGTCGGCGCAAGCGCGATCGTAGCAGCTGGTACTCGGACGACGAGTAAGCCTGGCAGAGGAGCGAGTTGTGGCGAAGGTTAAGCAACCGGGTTCCCGGCGCCACGTGCCGCAACGCACATGCATCGCTTGCCGTCGCATCGGCGGCAAGCGCGACCTGGTGCGTGTGGTGCGGACAAGTGACGCCGGTGTCTTGGTGGACTTGACTGGCAAACGGAATGGGCGCGGCGCATACTTGTGTCGGGCCAAGCCCTGCTGGGACAAGGCTTTGCGCAGCGCTGCTTTGAACCGTGCTTTGAAGACGACACTAACGGATGATGAAACGGCAGCGCTGGCGGCATTTGCCGCCAGCCTGCCGCCCACGGTCGAGGGCCTGCTGGCAACGGCAGAACCGGAAACCGCTGACCAACTTTGATCGGGTGCAGTCTGGCGGACAGGAAAAACAGACTCATGGATGCGGAGCCGCACTGGTGCGCAGGTTTGTTGCCGACAGTGATGGCAGGAAGACGACAGCAGGGACAAGGAGTGGTTATGGCCGGTAAATAACCTCCATCCCACTTCTCCCCCGGCTTTGCCTGGCGTGTGAGGGACAGCACACATGCAACACCCGGGCAAGGCTTAGCCCCTCTTCCTCCCTCTCTTGTTGCTGCGGCATCCCTGCCGTTCCACAACTCCTGACTTCATCCGCCAGCCCATGGCGTGGCACGACCTTGTGGGTCGAGTCTTGCCTTGGGTTAGCATCGTTTCCGCCGATCAAGTCTGCGCAGACTGCGCCGCTGCGTGCCATGGTGCGCATTGCTGAAGCTGAGCAGTCATTGACTTGGTGGCATCAGCAAGATCTCCCTGCCCGACGGATAGTCATGTGGTCAGTGCTGGCGTGAGCACGGCCGAATGTCCATGACGGTAGGCTCGTGGAACCCTGGGAGGTGCCAAATGACAGAAAAAACCTTAGAAAAGACCCAACCACCTGCTGCGCAGCCGCCTAAGGCGCAACGGCCACCTGCTGCGTCGCCAGCCGCCAAGCCGCCGGCAGAAAGACCCCCTGTTGATCGACCTACGGCCGCTAGGCCGACAGATGAGCGAGCGTCCGATCAGCCGCCGGTAGGCGAGCGTCCTGCGGGCCAGCGGCCTTCCGGCGAGCGTCCTGCGGGCCAGCGGCCTTCCGGCGAGCGCCCTGCGGGCCAGCGGCCTTCCGGCGAGCGCCCAGCC
>DAOUBX010000067.1:0-2550 GCA_034432445.1 Anaerolineales bacterium | reverse complement strand
GGGCATTTGGATTCTGGTTTGCAAACGTGTCTGCGAAGCCAACCTAGGTCGCAAATCGCCTACAAATGCCCGGCACCTGAGCAGTTACTTTCCAAGAAGGAATCGTTGTGCTGTCAGCCTGCAGCGCGATCTGCCGACATGGCCGCGCGCAACGCCCCTGGCGGGCGGCTAGAGCCGCTATTCCTCCACCACTTCGACCGGCACCGCCACGGGCGCCAACCAGTCGAGCGCCGGCTCGGCCTCGGCCGCGGCGCGCGCACGTTTCTCGTCGACGGTCAGGAAGATCAGCAGGCCGATGCCGAGGAACAACGCAATGGCCAGAATCGCCAGGCGCAGGCCCTGTTGCTCGGCCGGCTCCACAGGCACGCCTTGCCGCTCGTACATCTGCGCAGCCGCATGGGCCAGAAAGCCGAAGATCAACGGGCCAAGCCAGAACGAGAGGCGGCCCACCAGGGTGAAGAAACCGAAGAACTCGGCGCTTTTCCCGGGGGGAGCGAAGAGGCCGACGGTTGTGCGGCTCACCGACTGCACGCCGGCCATCGCCACGCCCGCGGCCGCGCCGATCAAGATGAAGCCGAGCGCACCCTGGTTGAAGTAGAGCCAGGCTACCACGCCGATCATCAGCAGCAGCGAGGCGATCAGGCTGGGTTTGGCCCCGTAGCGGTTCACCAGTCGACCGAAAGCGTAGGCGCCGATCACGTTGGTGACTTGGACGATGATGGCAAAGACGATGATCATCTGCTCTTGCAGGCCGAACAAGGTGGAGCCGATGATCGCGGCGAACTCCAGCGCAATCGCTACACCGCTGCCGTAGATCAGAAACGCCAGCATGAACTTGACCATCTCGCGGTAGCGTCCGGCCGTGCTGACGGTGTGAACGACCTCCTTGAAAGCCACGCTGACGTAGGTGTCGCCTGCGGGCAAGGGCTTGCGTTGAGCTCGCTCCGGCAGGTAGAGGATCAGCGGGACGGTTGACAACGCCCAGAACAGGGCCGTGATGACCATGGACAGGCGCACGATGAAGGCG
Organism: Anaerolineales bacterium; assembly: GCA_034432445.1. Taxonomy (GTDB): domain Bacteria; phylum Chloroflexota; class Anaerolineae; order JAAEKA01; family JAAEKA01; genus JANWYQ01. The sequence continues at coordinate 1,523 of DAOUBX010000067.1, read as the reverse complement.
CCGCCGATCGCGACCACCAGGGGCAGGATGATCAGCAGCGCAATCACGCCGCCGGCCGAGCCCACCGCCCAACCGGTGCCCGAGACCTTGCCCATCTCCTCCGGCGCGGCCAGCTCCGGTAGGAAGGCATCGTAGAAGACCTGGCTGCAGCGGTAGCCGATCTCGGCGAGGATGAAGAAGAGCATGCCCAGCAGGACGTCGCCCTTCTGCACGAAGAAGAGCAGGCCGGTGAAGATGAGAGCTTGTGCCGTGAACGACAAGAGAAAACGCTTTTTGGCGCCGGAGAAGTCGGCCAGGGCGCCCAACACAGGGGCAATGACAGCTACGATGAAGAGCGCGATGCCGATGGCCAGGCCCCAGAGGCGGGACCCCTCGGCGCCGCCTACCACGACGTTTTTGAAGTACGTCGAGAAGACGGCCAGGTAGACTACCGAGGCGTAGGCCGAGTTGCCGAAATCGTACAGGTACCAGGCCCAGCGTTCGCGCCGGGCCGTGCGCAGGGGGGCGGCTTCTGCGGTCATGATGAGCTCCTTTCGCTAGAGGCTGAGGGGGACGACTAGACCAACAACAGCACACCGGTGGCCAAGATCAACCCGGCCACGAGGGTGCGAAAACGCTCGTTGTTCAAACGACGGTCGACGCGCGAGCCGGCCCACACGCCCAGGAGCAAGGCCGGGGCCAGCAGCGCATAGGTGGCCAGGACAGGTCGGCTGAAGTTGCCGGCTACGGCGTGGGAGAGGATGACGAGGGCGCTGCTGACCAGGAACAGGGCCTGCAAGGTCGAGCGGAAGAGATCACGCGGCCACTGCTTCAAGTTGCCATAGACGATCACGGGCGGACCAGGTGTGTTGAAGGCGCCGCCCAGACAGCCGGCCAGGAAGCCGGCCGGATAGGCCCAGAAGTCGGCGCGCAGGGGAGCTGTTTGCGGTCGCCAAAGCGTGTAGAGCGCATAGCCGACCAGCACAACCCCCAGCGTCGACTTGACCAGTCTTTCGTCGAGGCTGCTGAGCATCCACACGCCCAGGGGGATGCCCAGCGCGGCAGCCACAGCCAGCGGCGCTACCACGTGCGGGTCGAAGCTCCGCCGGTAGCGCAACAGGTTGACCGCGTAGAGCGTGAAGCCCACCAGGGCCACCAGCGGCGCCGCAGCTTTGACGCCGATCACCAACGACACCAGCGGCATCGCCATCAGGGCAAAGCCAAAGCCCGAGGTGGTCTGCAGCAGTGCGGCCGTGAAGACGATGAGGAGCAAAAGGACGGTGGTCATGGCGCCATGGCCAAGTGGTGCCGTGTGAGGTAGAATTGCGCCGCAGTGACGTGCAGGCGTGACACGTTGCTCGGCCGGTGTCAAGATCATATCACGCTTGACCGGCGTGGCCAAATCCGCCCTGCGGTAGGGTGTGTTTCACATTGGCAAACCCTGCGGATCTTGAGCCCCGGACCGGTGGTTGGAAACCCACCGGCTGACAGCACAAAGGCCCCTCAGGGCCTGGATTCCAGCGGCTGAGGCCGCTTCGTACTTT
>DAOUBX010000066.1:0-14268 GCA_034432445.1 Anaerolineales bacterium | reverse complement strand
GGGCATTTGGATTCTGGTTTGCAAACGTGTCTGCGAAGCCAACCTAGGTCGCAAATCGCCTACAAATGCCCGGCACCTGAGCAGTTACTTTTTTCTTTGCATTATAGCCGGCGACGACAACTTGTCAAGTTTATGATACAATAAATCTATACAAAACATAGTCAATAGCCTCGGGTTGTTTGACCAGGAGAGACCTACGCCGTGCGCCACAGCGCGGCCGGGCCAATGGCGCCGATGGTCTGCGCCGCCAGGGCGACTGCCTGGCGCGCAGCCATGAGGGCGGGCTCCCTGCGGGCCAGGCCGGCCAGCAACGCGCCGCAGAAGGTGTCGCCGGCGCCGGTGGGGTCCACCTCGACGGCTGGTTGACCCGGCACGTGGGTGCGCCGGTCGCCCGCGATCACCAGCGCGCCGCGCGCGCCTAGCGTCACCAGGAGCAGCTTGCCGGCGGCGGTGCTGGCAGCATCAACTGCGCCGAACAGCCCCCGCGCCTCGTGTTCGTTGAGGAAGAACAGGTCTGCCTGTTCGAGCAAAGCCTTGACGACGGCAGGCTCATCGCGCACCACATGGCTGTAGGTGCCGGCCGAGATGGTGGCAGCCCCCCGCTGTCGGCATGCGTGGAGGAAGTCGAGCTGACGTTGGGCCGAGCGCAGGGCAGCGATGTGGACAAAACGAAACGGGGAAAGTTCGTCGGGCAAGTGGTCGGCGGTCAAGAGCGCCTCAGCACCCCAGGCGGCCCCCAGGAGCGCGGCCCGGCCGCCGCCAAAGTGGGCAATTTCCAGGCGCGGCAACTGCTCAGGTGCAATGGTCGGGCCAATCCAGGGGATGGCTGCGATGGCCGGTTGCAAAGCTGCCGGCGCAGGGTCCGGGCGCGGAGCCAGCATCAGAACGGAAGCCCCAGCGCGTTGGGCTGCGGCCGCGGTGTAGAGGGCGGCGCCGCCGGGGGCTGTGACCGGCTGATCGCGGCCGGGAAGGTGCAGGATGTCGAGCGATGCGCCGCCGATGACCAGCAAGTCGGTCATGGCCGCTGCTCTTGTGCGCGCAGCCAGGCGTACATCAACACGCCGCCGGCTACGGCCACGTTCAGCGACTCGGCGCGGCCGCGGATCGGCAGGCGAGCCCAAGCGTCAACCCGCTGCGCCACGTCGGCTGTCAGGCCGCGCGCCTCATTGCCGAGCGCCAGAGCCACGCCACCTGTCCACAGGCCCTCGCCCCAAGGAATGCCCTCGTGCGCACTGGCGCCGACGATGCGCAGCCCGGCTGCTTGCAGACGATCACACAGGGCATCAAGCGCGCCGACTCGCACCAGCGGCACGTTGAACAGCGATCCCATGCTGCCGCGCACCACCTTGGGGTCGAACGGGTCGACGCACGGCTCGATCAACACCACAGCCGCGGTTGCCACAGCATCGGCCGTGCGGATCAGCGTGCCCAAGTTGCCGGGATCCTGCAGGCGGTCGAGCACCAGAACCAGGTCGCGGTTGGACAGCGTCAGCGTCGCCAGGCTGGCCTCGAACAGGTCGAAGGTGGCCACAAGCCCTTCGGTGGCCTCCCGTTCAGCCAGCGCCTGCAGCACGCCCGGCTCAACGGTGGCCAGCTCGCCGCCCGCGGCCTGTAATTCGTCGGCCAAGCGGCTGACGGTGGCGCTGGCCTGCTGCGGACAGAGAAAGACCTCGCGTGGCCGGGCGCCGGCAGCCAACGCCATCTGCAGCAGCTTGACGCCTTCCACCAGGAAGCGGCCTTGTTGGCGACGCTGTTTGCGCTCGCTGAGCTGGCGCGCCTTGACGATGCGCGGGTTGTGGCGGCTGGTGATGTGAACAGGAGGCATGGGCAGAGTCTCTCCGACGGCGATCACCTGGGCGCCAGCCGCGGCTGCAGCTGGGCGGCGAGGCGCACGGTTTGTACGTGGATCGCCACCGTGTCCGCCACCGCGCGGGCGTAGCCGCCGGCCATGGCGACCGCCACAGGCACGCCGGCCGCGGCGCAGGTGGCGAAGACCAGCTCATCGCGGCGGGCCAGCCCCTCCTTGGTCAGCGCCAGCCGGCCCAAGGTGTCCCCTACGTAGGGGTCGGCGCCGGCCAGGTAGATCACGAGATCGGCCTCGGTCCAGGGCAGGCGGCTCAGCCCCCAGCGCAGGGCAGCCAGATACTCGTCGTCGCCGGTGGCGTCGTCCAGCGCGATGTCGAGGTCGCTGTGCGCTTTGTGGAAGGGGAAGTTCTTGGCGCCGTGCATCGAAAAAGTGAAGATCGTGGGGTCGTCGGCGGTGATTGCGGCGCTACCGTTGCCCTGGTGGACGTCCAGGTCGATGATCAGCACCGTGTGCGCGCGTTGCTCGGCCTGCATCGCCTGGGCCGCCACGACAGCGTCGTTGAACACGCAGAAGCCTTGGCCAAAATCGCGATGGGCGTGATGCGTGCCGCCAGCCAGGTTGACAGCCACGCCCTCGGCCAACGCGGCGCGGCAGGCGGCGACCGTGCCGCCTACCGTCTGCCGTGAGCGCTCGGCCAGCGCAGTGGACCAAGGGAAACCGATGCGGCGCAGTTCTTTCTCGCTCAGCGCGCCGGTCAGCGCGCGCTGCACGTACACCGGGTCGTGTGCGCGCGTAAGCTCGGCGTCGGTAGCTGGCGGCGGCAGGCGCAGGTCTTCAGGCGACAGTACACCGGTTGCCAGCACACGATCGCGCAGCATGGCGTATTTGGCCATGGGAAAGCGGTGACCTTCAGGCAGCGGCAGGACGAAGATGTCAGAGTAGAAGGCTTGCATCGTAGATCACGACGACCTAGTGGCGCGAGGGCCGGGCGCTTGCGGCCGATCTGCGGCCAGAGTCGGCTGTGCGGACAGCGCGGCACGCGCCTGACACCAAAAGCTGTGGTCAGGGCCTTGCCATGTCGCGCAAGTGCTCCATGCGGTTGTGATAGTGCAGCCGCCAGGTCTCACGACGGGGGTGCTCCACGTATTCGAAGTGGGTGATGCCGGTGTTGTGGTCCCAGATTTCGCAGCGGCGCCAGGGGCCGATGTTGAAGATGTGGTCAAAGGCTGCTTCCACGACGCCGCCGTGGCAGACGGCTACGATGTTCTTGCCGCGACAGCACTCCACCAGCTCTTCGATAAAGAGGCCCACGCGCGTGCGAAAGTGCATGAACGTCTCGCCGCCCGGCACGAAGGGGGTCATCGTGGCGAAAGGGCGCTCGCTGGCCCAGTAGTCGGGGTAGTTGCGCGGCAGCTCATCGGGCGGGAAGGCAGAATGATCCCAGCGGTTGTTGCCGATCTCGCGCAGACGGTCGTCCCAGCGTATGCCGCAGCCATAGGCTGCGGCCAGCGGCGCGGCCGTCTCACGCGCGCGCTGCATGGTGCTGGCGTAGAGGGCGTCGATGTGGGGCAGGACGGTGGGCAGCCAGGCGGCCAAGGCGGCGGCCTGGCGTTGACCCAGCTCGGTCAATCCGGCATCCTGGTTGCCGTCAGTCCAGTCGGCCAAGTTGACAAAGCTTTGGCCGTGGCGAACGAAGTAGAGATGCATGGGTGGTCTTCCTCTTTTTTGGGCTGCTGCGAAAGCGAGCGTTTGTTGTTGATCGGGAGTGTATGCCAAAGCCGGCCAACGGTCAAGCGGCTAGACTCCAATCCGTTCGGGCGCTTTTGCGCCCTGCGGTCTTTGACGTTACGGGGCTTTTAGCTATACTAACCATGGTTAGTAGAAAGGCCGGTTGGTACTGACATGAGCATCAAGCACGCCCTGCTCGCGCTGCTGGCCGAGGGGCCCAGCCACGGCTACGAGCTGAAGCGACGTTTCGACGAGGCCATCGGCCCGCTGTGGCCCTTGCAGCAGGCCCAGGTGTACAACAACTTGCGCGCCCTGCAAGAGGCGGGCCTGGTCGAGCTTGAGGCGCGTGTCGCTCAGGCCAATTTGCCCGACCAGAAACGCTATCGGCTGACCGACGCGGGCGCCCAAGAGCTGGCAGCGTGGGTGAACGAGCCGGTGCAGACCGCCCGCAAGCTCAAGGACGATTTTTACCTCAAGCTCAACGTCCTGGCGTCGGTGCTGCGCCAACCGCAAAAGCTCTCCGACCTGTTGTGGCAGCAGCGCACGGTCAACTTGCAGTACCTGCGCGAGCTGGAGCAGGCGTTGGCCGAGGCCGAGGCGCAAGGCGACGCGGTGACCGCCAGCTTGTTGGAGGGCGCCATCTTGCACGCCGAAGCTGACCTGGTCTGGCTGGATCGGTGCGAAGAGCGCTTGCTGGGCGCGCGCGGCGCGCTGGTGCGAGGGAAGACATGAGCAGGGTGTTGCGTTTTGGCCGCCTTCTGCCCGCGCTGCTGGCTGCCGGCGTCCGTCGTGAATGGCCGTTGGCAGTGTTGGCCCTGCTGTGTCTGGCGCCGAGCGTGGCTGCGCTAGTGGCGTGGCTCCAACTGGCTTGGCGCGTGGCGCAAACGCCGCCGCACTCCGCCCAATTCGGCTGGCTGTTGCCGCCATCGCTGATGGCGACGATCACGCCGGCCGGCGTGCTGGTGGGCTGTGGCTTGGTGACCCTGCTGGTTGGCTGTCTCGGCCTCAGCAACGCCTACCTGACCAGCGTCGAGCGGCGGTTGGGCGATCTATCGCTGTTGCTGAACCTTGGGCTAAGCCGGCTAGAGCTGATGGGCCTGCTGCTGATCGAAGCACTGGGCTTGGGCGCGCTGGGCGCCGGCGCCGGCCTCGTTCTGGGCATAGCGCTGAGTGTACTAAGCTGGTTGCCGGCGCGCGATTATCTGGGCTTGGCGCCCGGCTTTGCGTTGGAGGCGGCGCCGCTGTGGATTGCGACGCTGGCGGCTATCCTGGCCGCGCTGCTCTTCGTCGGCGTCACGGGCGTGGTCACCGGATTGCATTCCCCGCGCGTCGGCGCGTCTGACCTGCGGCCGCGCCACTGGATGCGCGACTGGGGTCACTGGCGTTTTTCGACCATGGGCACCTTGTTCACCGTCCTGCTGACCTGCGCGGTCGGCTTGCCCATTCTAGGCTGGCACACGACGGCCGTGTTGACCCTATTGGCGCTGGGACTGGCCCTGTTGCTCAACACCGGTAGCTGGCTGTTGACGCGCTTCTACTGGCGGCTGCCCACGCCTGAGAGCAGGCCGCTCTGGGCGCTGGCGGTGCAAGGGCTGGCGCGCCATCGCCGCCAGACGGCCGGCATGACCCTGGCCATGACTGCTGGCGCGCTGGGTGTCGGGCTGGCGGCGTTGGGCTCGGTCGGCCAGGCCCCACGCAGCCAGGTGATCTTTCCGGTGTGGGTAGCGGCGGTTCTGCTGGCAACGTGCGCCAGCCTCGTCATGACCACGGCGGCGCTGGCGGCCCTGGAGCGGCGCCCAGAGCTGGGCCTGCTGGCCGCGCTGGGCGCACGGCCGGGCCGTGTGCGTCGCTTGATCCTGTTGGAGTACGGCATTGTGGCCGTGGGCGGCGGTTCCCTGGGCGCGCTGCTGGCGCTGTGGGCCTGGTGGCTCTCGGGCCTGGGCAATCGTTGGCTGTTGGCACTGGCCGTCGCTGCGGTCGACGTCGTGGCCGCAGTCCTAACGGCCTGGCTGGGTGCTATCCCTGTGTTGTGGCTGATTGCGCGGCAGCCCCCGGGCGAGTCCCTGCGTGATCGGCCCTGGTTGAAGTTCTAAGTGCGAGGAAGCAACGATGGTAAACGGTACAACCTTGGTGGAAGCCAAAGGCTTGCGCAAAGCCTATCACACCCAAACCGGCCGAGTGCAGGCGCTGGACGGCGTCGACGTGGCGGTGGGCGCCGGGGAGTTCGTGGCTGTAGTGGGTCCTACCGGCAGCGGCAAGACCACTCTGCTCAGCCTGCTGGCGGGCCTGGAGCCGGCCGACGCGGGCGCAGTCTGGCTGCTCGGCCAGCCGCTGGATCAATTGGACGAGGATGCGCTGGCGGACTTGCGGCTGCGCGCCGTGGGCATGATCTACCAGAGCTACAACCTCTTCTCCGGCTTCACGGTACGTCAGAACGTGCGGCTACCTCTCCAGCTCATGACGCGGCGTCCCCCGTTCGACGCCGCCCAACGCACCAACCAACTGTTGGCCGACTTCGGCCTGCCCGAGCTGGCCGAGCGCTATCCGGCTGAGCTGTCCGGCGGCCAACAGCAATTGGCGGCTATCGCCCGCGCCTTGGCCACCAATCCCCCCCTGATCCTGGCGGATGAGCCGACGGCCAACGTCGACACCAGCATGGCGCGCCAGATCGTGGCGCGGCTGCGGGCGCTGGCGGATAGCGGCCAGCACGGCGTGATCCTGGCCACCCATGATCTGCGCATGGCCAGCCAGGCCGATCGCGTGCTCAGCCTGCGCGACGGCCAGATCGTCAAGGAGACTGCTCTCCAGCCGGGGCGGGCCGGCCGCGAGCTCTTGGAGGCGTTGGCCTGATCGGCCGGCAGCCGCAGGGAGGCGCCCAATCGCCGGCAGGACGTCCTAATCGTCGTCCTCGTCTTCGTCCTGGCCGTCCAGACCGATCCAGGCGGCGACAGCGGAGTCGTCGCGCCCATATTTGGCCAGTAGCTGGCGAAAGTCGCTGCGCTTGAAGAGCTTGATGTTGATCTCGGGGTAGTGTTCGAGCAGCCAGCGGATCTTGCGGTTCTTGCGCCGCACCTGCTTGGGCCGGATCGTGGTGATCTCCACGTACAGGTCCTGCTCAGGCAGGTAGAAATCGGGCGTGAAGGCGACGGCGGGCCGGCCTTGCTGGTCGACGCGCAGCACGAACGTCCGCGGCTCGTACTGCCACGGAATGCCGTAGAAGTCCAGCAGGCGGGCGAATTCCTCTTCCGCTGGGTGGGCGAAGGAGGGAGAATGAGCAGAGGATGGCGCGTCAAGTGTCACGGCGTCAATTCGCCTTCCGCCAAGCACCTAACAAACCAGGCTCGCCGGTCTGACGTGCTCCTGGTTGTCATACGTGGCTGGTGAGGTCTTCGTAGTGACGACTTCAGTCGTCCGTGCGGCGGCGATCAATACGCCCGGGCAAAGATCGCGATGCGATCGGTGCGCTTGCCCGTGTAGAAACAGACGCCCTCGCCCTCCGGCGTGTCGAAAGGATAGCAGCGGATGGTGGCCTTGGTGTCGGCCTTGATCTGGTCCTCGTCCTCGCTGCTGCCGGCCCAGTGCACGCGCAGGAAGCCGCCTTCGCTCTCCAACACCTGCTTGAACTCGTCGTAGGAGCGGATACCGCTGTGCGTGTTGGCGTCGCGGTGCGCGGTGGCCTGCGCCAACAGGCTGGCCTGGATCTCGCCCAGCAACGCCTGCACGGCCGCCCCTACACCGTCGGCCGGCACGCCGAACTGCTTGGCCTTGGGGCCGCCGGCGGCCTCGATCGCGCGTGAGCTGTCGCGGCGGGCCAGCACCACGGCGTTGTTGGCCACGTCCTTGGGGCCGATCTCGACCCGCACCGGCACGCCGCGCATCTCCCAGTCGTTGAACTTGAAGCCGGGGGTCAGCTCCTCGCGGCCGTCGAAGTGCACGCGCACGCCGGCCGCCTTGAGCTGCGCCTCGACGCCGCGCGCGAAGTCCATGACGGCTGCTCGCTCCTCCTCCTTCTTGTAGATCGGCACGATCACGGCCTGAATCGGCGCCATCACCGGCGGCAGGCGCAGGCCCTGGTCGTCGCCGTGGGTCATGATCACCGCGCCCACCATGCGCGTGCTCAGGCCCCAACTGGTGGTCCAGGCGTACTGCATGGCGTTGTTCTGGTCGAGGAACTTGATGTCGAAGGCCTTGGCGAAGTTCTGGCCCAGGAAGTGGCTGGTGCCGCTCTGCAGGGCCCAGCCGTTGCCCATCATGGCCTCGATGGTATAGCTATCCACCGCGCCGGCGAACTTCTCGCGCTCGCTCTTCTTGCCCTTGATCACGGGTATGGCTGCGTCGTTGATGGCGAAGTCGGCGTAAACGTCCAGCATTTGCAGCGTCTCGGCCAGCGCCTCCTCGGCCGTGGCGTGGGCGGTGTGGCCCTCCTGCCACAGGAACTCCAGCGTGCGCAGGAAAGGCCGCGTGCGCATCTCCCAGCGCACCACGTTGGCCCACTGGTTGATCAGGATCGGCAGGTCGCGGTAGCTCTGCACCCACTGCGAGTACATGTAGCCGATGATGGTCTCGCTGGTGGGGCGGACGACCAGCGGCTCGGTTAGCTCCTCGCCGCCGCCGATGGTGACCACGGCCAGCTCCGGCGAGAAGCCCTCGACGTGCTCCTTCTCTTTCTCCAGGAAACTCTTGGGGATGAAGAGCGGGAAGTAGGCGTTGACGTGGCCGGTGGCCTTGAAGCGGCGGTCCAGGCCGGACTGCACGGCCTCCCACAGGGTGTAGCCGTAGGGCTTGATGACCATGCAGCCGCGCACGGGCGCGTTCTCGGCCAACTGGGCCTCGCGGATGACGTCCAAATACCAACGGGAATAGTCCTCGCGGCGCGGGGTGATTTTCGATGCCATGTTCGGTTTCCTTTGGATTGGTGAACGGTAATCGGTAAACGGTGAACGGTCAACGGTGAACGGTCCTTGTCTACCGCCTACCGGTCACCGTTTACCGGCCACCGGCTACCGTTCACCGAATTGCGCGTGCGGTGGCCCCCCTGGCGGCGACGGCGTGGCGTCACGCGGCCGGGGGGCGGAGAGGGGATGGGAGGGGTATTATACGTGAGAATAACATGACGACATTTTACGCGCACATGCCGAACAGCGCAAATCGCTTTTGCTGCTTGTCATCAGACGGAGCTTGACGCTTGTAGTCACTTGAACTATCATGTAGTCACACAACCGCAGGAGGTGCAACGACGGCGCTCACAACGATCGGTATTCGTGACCTGAAGGCTCAGTTGAGCAGCTATGTTCAAGAAGCAAAAGCTGGCAACATCGTCATAATCACCGAACGAGGGCAGCCAGTAGCAAAGCTCACGCCCATCCGACCAACCATCGAACAGCGGCTGGACGAGTTGGTTGAGGTGGGACTGGTGGAATGGAGCGGGCAGCGCCTGTCACCATTCACACCCGAGATTGCCACGCGCGGCGACAAGACCGTAGCTGAATTGCTGGTGGAGGATCGCGAGTGATCCTCTATCTCGACTCCAGCGCGCTGATGAAACGATACGTCGTTGAGATTGGCTCACAGGAAGTTGTCGAAGCCATAGCCCAGGCAGATATCGCAGGTACCGTCGTCATCACGCGGGCCGAGGTGGCTGCCGCCTTTGCCAAAGCAGTGCGCATGGCCGCGTTGACTCAGGACGAAGCGCAGACCTGCCTGGAGCGGTTCCGGCGAGACTGGCCTCAGCTGGTTCGCACCCGCGTCACCGAGGCTACCGTAGCGCGCCGATCAATTGGCCTGGCAGTTTCAACTGCGCAGCTACGACGCCATGCATCTGGCCGCGGCAGTTCTCTGGCAGGACGCGCTGGGAGAGCTGGTGACTATGGCCACTTTTGATCTGAAGCTGTGGCAAGCGGCTGCGCAATCGGGCCTTCTCGCCCACCCCACTGATCTCCCCCAACAAGCCAAGCAGCGCGATGCGGTCTGACCGGCCTCAAGGCTTGCGCTGCGCCAGCCAATCGCGCAGCAGCGCCACCCCCTGGTCGATGCCCGGCAAGTCAGGGCTGTCGGTTTGCAGCTCGACCAACTCATCGATAGCTTTCACTACATCCTGGCGGGAGTAGGTCAACGCCAGCGCCTGTTGCAGGGCAGCCAAGGCATGCTCAGGCCGTCGCTGGCCGAAGAGGGCGCGGGCCAAGCCGAAGTGACCGGCGTTGTTGCGCGGCAGGGCGGCTATAAACGCCTGGTAATGACCGGCGGCTGCTACGTAGTCCTTCTGCAGCAGCGCCACATCGCCCCTGCGCAAGGCGAGGTAGGGGTGATCCGGTTGCAGACGGGCCGCCGTCTCCAGGTCTGCAAGCGCATGGGCCGCGTCCTTCAGGTTGATGTAGCACAAGGCGCGGTTGCGGTACCACATGGGGTTGGCGGGAGCCAGATCGATGGCCTGGGAGTGCAGAGGCAAGCTGCGGTCGTACTCTTTGCGCCGGTCGTAGATGCCAGTCTGGGATGTCAGCACGCTGGCAGCGTCGTTGGGCAGACCAAGAGCCATGAAGCGCTCAAAAGCTTCTTGATAGGCTGCCAGCGCAGCGTCTTCGTCGCCTTGTTCAAGGCTGACATCGCCCAGCGCTCTTATGCAGTTGGCTTCGCCCAGCCGGTCGCTGATGGCCCGATAGAGCGGCAGCGCTGCCTCGTAGCGCGCCCGCGCCGCCGGGTACTCCGCCAACATCACATGCACATCGCCCAGCGCTCTTATGCAGTTGGCTTCGCCCAGCCGGGCGCCGATGGCCCGATAGAGCGGCAGCGCTGCCTGCGCGTGTTGTCGAGCCAGTGGAACTTGATCGACGTAGTAGGCCAGGCGCGCCACCTGGAGGTGCAAGTCGGCCAGGAAACGCGGCGGCGCATCGGGCTGGCCGTCCAGATCCTCCAACAGCCCTTGGTAGAGCCGCAACTGGCGCAAGGTCTCATCCAGATTGTCGATGCTTACCCCCATGCCGACCAGCGGGCGGATTTGCTCCACGGGCGGCCGCCTATCCACCGTGAAATCGAACACGCCGCTGCGCTGCGCCCAGAAGTGGGGCGCTTGGCGTGCGGCGCGACCCCGTCCCGGCGGCGTCACCCAGAAGACCAGGCCGTGGGGATGCGCCGAGAACAGCTCGCGGTTATAATCCAGCGCCTTCCAGATCGCCTCGCCGGCGCGCTCGAAGTCGAACAAAAAGACAACGGCGCGCTGGGCGCGGGCTGCCTCTGGCATACGCTCCAAATAAGCATAGGGGTAAGGATCGTGCGGCGAATAAGTCCACTGGTAAACCGGCAGCGGCGCCAGCAGCTTCGTCAACGCTGCCACCACCTGTTCGCGCACCGCGGTGTTGTTATAGAGCGCAAATGCCCAACACCCCTGCCGCGCATAGCGCAACAGCACCAGCAGGTTGGTGAAGTCGTCGCGCGCGGTGACGTCGGACAACACGCCCGGCGGCGTCTCGCTCTCCGCGGCCCACTCACGTTCGGCGACAGGGGCGGCGGCAGCCGTCGCAGCCTGCGCAGCGGCAATGGTCATGGCACGCGTTCCTGCAGCAGCTCCGCCACAATCGGATGCACGTCGCACCAGGCCTGCCCCTCTTCTTCGTATTGCAGCAAGGCCAGCGATTGCAGCAGGTCCTGCACGCCCGAGTTGTTGCTCAGGCGTTTGTCGGCATGGCGCGCCGCCAATAGCTCGTAGTCGGCAGTAGACAGCGCGGCAATGAAATCGTTGCGCAGCTCGACCACCGCCCGCTGCACATCTCGCGCCTCGATGCGCTGTGCGCCGCGGCCGACGGCGTTGACCGCAGCGAACTGGGTCAGGCCGATCAACGTGCGCACCAGCCCACCGCTGGCTGCGATCAACGCTTCGGTGGCATCCTCGGCAGCCAGCTCTGGCTTCATACGCCGGTGCAAGATCTCGCGCATCAACGCCCAACCGGCCTCGTTGCGGTCGCCGTTGCGGTGACGCAGGCTGATGTTGGGCAGCAGGATGCGCTGACCGTACTGCTCCCGGTGGCGAGTGAACTCACGCTCATACCACAACGCAATGCTGAAGGTGTAGATCGCCGAGGACGCGAAGGAGCGCAACGTTGTGGCGTTGTCGAAGAAGAGTCGGCGGGCGCGCTCCCGGTCGGGCTTGTCGGTGTCGTCGAACACCAGCACCACAGGCCGTCCTGTGGTAACGCGCACGAAGGCCGCCAATTCGTTGACGCGCTCGAAGACCTCAGACAGGCGATCTTGCATGCGCTGGCGAATCTGATCGCGGCTGGCAATCTCCGTCTTGTACTTGGTCTCGAACTCGAAAATCAACGCGCTGACCTTGGCGCCCAGCTCCAGCCCTTCGCTCGGCTCGCGATAGGGCAGCTTGCCGAAGATGCGCTGGCGCACGAACTCCGAGATCCCCTGCCACAGGTCGCTCAGTCGCTCGGCCGGTGCCCGACTCACCACTTATTGGTCGGTGGCCGCGCGGAACAGGGCCATGGCGGCAATGAGCACCACGTCGACGGCGGTCAAGTCCGTCGGCTGCACGATCGAGCTGGTGGACACCTTGACGACGAAATACCTGTCGTTCAAGTCCACGCACAGCCGGTTCAGCTCGGTGGACTTGCCGCTGCCGGCATGGCCGGTAAACAGCAGCGTGAGCGGCTGCCCAAACCTCAAGTCGTTGGCGTCCAGCAGCGTTGCGATATCCTTGCGCGCCGGGCTGCCGCGGTCGACGTAGAAACGGAGATACGCGTCGTCCAGCGGCCGTTGCGGGTTGAACAGGAAGATGACATCTTCGAGCTTGTCGGCCGGCTGTAGCTCTGGGTGCGTTCCCCCAGAAACGATATCCGAAGTGGTGTCTGAGGTCATCTCGTCCGCACAACTTGACGATCGCAAACCGATCTACTGCGCCAATTGGCAACGGTTGATTTTTCGGCATTAGTGTATCACAACCTGGCGTACTTGTCACATGCGATTAGCACTCCCCCAACAGCCCCCGCTGCGCAGCCACGGCGACCTGCGGCTGCGCAGCGACCAAGCGGTGGATGACGGCTCAGGTCGTCCATGCCTGGCGTGCTGCCGCTCTTCTACGCCCACCCGTGTTGCGTCAATGCCCGGTCGCCAGCGCTGAGCCTTACCTGAGCCGAGCCGGCCCGCAGGCCCGGCCGCCATTCACAACAGCGCGCCTCCGCTGCGCCATTCCGCCTCCTGCGCCAGGGCGATCGCCCCCAGCACGCCGGCGCGCGGGCCTAACGCAGGCGGCGTGATGTAGTGGTCGATGTCGTGCAGGATGGCGGGCACTTGCAGGTAGCCGGCGAGCAGCGTTTGCACCTGTCGCCGTACGCGGGGGAAGAGATGGTGTTGCGCCATGACCCCGCCGCCGAGAACGACGCGCTGGGGCGAGATCGCACAGATGAGATTGCACAGGCCCAAGGCCAGGTAGTGCGCTTCGAGTTCCCAGGCCGGGTGATCGGGTGGCAGCGCGTGTGCCGGCTGCCCCCAGCGGCCAGCAATGGCCGGCCCGCAGGCCAGCCCCTCCCAGCAGTCGCCGTGAAAACCGCACCAACCGGGGTAAGGGTCCGCCAGACGGTCATGCGGCACGCGCATGTGGCCCATCTCCGGGTGCAGCAGGCCGTGGATGAGCTGGCCACCCACCATGCCGCCGCCGCCGATGCCCGTGCCCACGGTTACGTAGACAAAGGTGCGCAGGCCCTGCGCTGCGCCCCAGCGTTGTTCACCCAGCGCCGCGCCGTTGACATCCGTGTCGATGGCCACCGGCAGACCCAGCGCCGCTTGCACGCGACCGAGGAAATCGACGTCGGACCAGCTAGGCTTGGTCGTATCGAAGACGCGGCCGTAACCGGGCGCGGTCGGGTCCACGCCCACCGGACCGAAGGAGGCGATGCCGACGGCTGCCAGGTCATACTGGCGCAAGAAAGCGATGGCTTGACCGATGGTCTCGTCGGGTGTAGTGGTGGGAAAGCGGATCTCGGCGCGCAGGTCATCCGGTCCGCTGCCGACAGCGCAGACGAACTTGGTGCCGCCGGCTTCTATGCCGCCGTAGAGTTTGTCCATGGTAGTAGCTCCAGAGGAATGCAACTTTACGGGCGCCGGGTGCCTGCGCCCGATGTAGGGCCTGAGCCGACAGCGAGGCTATCGCTGTCAGCGCAGACCCTTACGTCTGGCACTCATGGCCGAGCACCCGGCATCCGAGCAAGCACCATGATGATAACACAACCTGTCTAGGATGCGAGGTTGTGTCGATCTCTGCTCTTGCATGTGATCGATTTCATGCGACTTGACCGTTTGCGCCGGATCAGGTAAAATAGTCTTCGGCCTACAGCAAACGTTTGCGGCACCGGCTTACGAACAGGTCTGCTGCGTTCGCTGCCATTAACTCTACTCCTTGGCTTCATCTGTCGGTTACGCCGATGATCCTCAGCCCCTTGTCACCCTCTACTCTGGCTGCGAAGCTCTAGACCGACTCGTTTCTCTCCCCTGCCAAGTCCCATTTCCTCTGCGTGCAGCAGGCGTCGCAAGCCTTGCTGTTCGGTGATCAGGAGGTGATGTGCTTCGGACAACCAATCGCTAGTTCCCCGCTTCGTCGTTGTTGCGCATTGCTCGATTGTGTACATCGTGGTACCTTTGCCACAAGGAGGCAACGTATGCCCGCAAAGCTAACTTGACCTGTGTTTGTTTTTCTCTCTCTTGTCGTCGTCTTGAGCCTGGTGCTCTCTGCATGCGTAGCG
>DAOUBX010000065.1:0-22137 GCA_034432445.1 Anaerolineales bacterium | reverse complement strand
GGGCATTTGTAGGCGATTTGCGACCTAGGTTGGCTTCGCAGACACGGTTGCAAACCAGAATCCAAATGCCCGGCACCTATGGCTGAGTAGTCACCTTGTTTGTCGATCAGGATCGTTGGACCTACGGTCCTGGCCAGCCCTGTGGGATATGTCAAAGGAGGCGTTCTGATGCCCGAGTATCTTGCACCCGGTGTCTATGTTGAAGAGACCAGCTTTCGGTCTAAGTCGCTGGAGGGGGTCAGCACCAGCACGGCGGGCTTCGTCGGCCCCACCCGCTATGGGCCGGTGAGCGGCGACCCTGAGCTGGTCACGAGTTTTCTCGACTTCCAGCGCATCTACGGCGGGCTGGACGACCTGCGCTTTGACACGGCGCCGGCCCAGGCCAATTATCTGGCCCACGCGGTGCGGGCCTTTTTCGAGGAGGGTGGCCGGCGGCTGTTCGTCAGCCGGGCTTTTCGCTTTGCTGACGACTTCGCCATCAACACCAGCGGTGTGCCGAACCGCCACTACGGCCATGCCGACACCGCTGCAGTCTCCCCACCTACCCCCCAGATCACCCTGCGCGCTCGCTTCCCCGGTCGAGCCGGCAACATGCGTGTGACCTTGACGGCCCGGCTGGGCGCCAACGCGTTTAACGACGCACCGTTGAGGCTTTCACCGCCCGGCGAACCCACCCTGGCGCGGGTGCAGGACCACGACCTGGTCTTCGTGCACAACGGCTCTACAGTCACCGGCAACGATGGCCTGCACCTGGTGCGCTGGAACGCGGCGCAACGGCGCTGGGAGCTGCGAGCCGACGGCGCGACGCGGCTGCTTAGCAGTTTGAGCCTCAACACCCGCGTGCGGCCGGTGACCGTGACGGTGGACGTGGAGTTCCCGGACGACAACACGCCCAGCGGTTTCGGCAGTGCGCAGTCCTTGGGCGAGTTCGGCTTCGATCCACGGGTCGCGCGCGGGCTGACCAACACCTTCACCCGCTCGCCGGCCACCCGCTTCCTGTTCCTTACGGTGCCCTTCGCGCTGGAGGTGCCGGCGGAGCTGGTCGACCCCGACGGCGACCCGGAGAGCGCGGCTGCTGACAACTGGGCGCTGGCCCTGGCGCGGGAGCTGTTGGGACCGGGCATCATCGGCACCTTCACCAACGACCGCACGCCCATCGACGACCGCCGCGCCGTGTTTACGCTGACCGGCGGCGACGACGGCTTGCAGCCCGACGAGGAGACCTATGCTGGCCGGGAGGACCTTACCGACTACATCCATGATCCACTCCTAGAGCCCAAGAACGGCTTGCTGGCCTTCGAGGGCGTGGAAGACATCTCCATTGTGGCTGCGCCAGGCTACTCCTTTGGCTACGTGGACGACGCAGACCGGGTGCTGGCGATCCAGAACGAGGTGATCAACCACTGCGAAGCGATGCGCTACCGGATCGCCGTGCTGGACACGCCGCCCAACTTTCTGCCCACCGAGGCGTTGAACTATCGCAACCTGCGCTCGTCCAAGTACGCGGCCATGTATTACCCCTGGGTCACCGTGGCCGATCCGCTGAGCGATGGACGGCTCAACCTGCCGCCCAGCGGCTTCATCGCCGGCATCTACGCCCGCAACGACATTGAGCACGCCGTGTTCAAGGCCCCGGCCAACGAGATCGTGCGCTCGGCCATCGACTTCGAGTTACGGCTAAACAAGGCACAGCAAGAGCTGTTGAACCCACAGGGGGTCAACTGCCTGCGTTTCTTCCCTGGCCGCGGCTTCCGCGTCTGGGGCGCGCGCACCATCAGTGACGACCCAGAGTGGAAGTACGTCAACCTGCGCCGCTATTTTGCTTATCTGGAACACACGATCGACCGCGGTACGCAGTGGGTGGTGTTCGAGAACAACAGTCAGCAGTTGTGGGACAACGTGCGGCGGACGGTCGAGGATTTCCTGTTCAACGAGTGGAAGATGGGCGGGTTGATGGGCGATAAGCCGGAGAAGGCCTATTTCGTGCGCTGCGACCGTTCGACCATGACCCAGAACGACCTCGACAACGGCCGGCTGGTGTGTCTGATCGGCGTGGCGCCTGTGCGCCCGGCCGAGTTCGTGATCTTCCGCATCGGGCAGTGGACGGCCGACGCCACGCGGTGAGCTTGGACCGGAGACTGGCCCAGCCTTCAGCCCAGGCTGGGCCGGTCTAGCGTGGTGGAGATGAGGCTGGCCCAGCTTGACCTGACCACCGGCCCCGCCTTCCAGGCTGCAGGCTGGGCCAGTCTAGCGTGGCGGAGATGAGGCTGGCCCAGCCTGACTTGACCACCGGCCCCGCCTTCCAGGCTGCAGGCTGGGCCAGCCTAGCGTGACAAGGAGAACAATCATGGCCACAGAACGAACCAATCCCTACGGTACCTTCAACTTCTTGGTCGACCTGGGCACGGGTGACACCGGCAGCATCCGGGCTGGCTTTCAGGAGGTCAGCGGTCTGAATGTCGAGGTCACCAGCGCCGAGTACCGCAACGGCAACGAAGCGGTCAACCACGTACGCAAGATCAATGGCATCTACAAGGTCGGCGATGTCACCCTGAAGCGCGGGCTCATGGGCGCCACGGATCTGTTCGAGTGGATCAAACAGGTGCGCGAGGGCGACCAAGCCGCGCGGCGCAACATCACCATCCAACTGCGCGACGAGTCGGGCGCCAACACGGTGATGACCTGGCGGCTGACCAACGCGCGACCCATGCGCTACACCGCGCCTAGCCTCAACGCCAAGGGCGGCACCGATGTGGCCATCGAGGAGCTCGTGCTGTCATGTGAAGACCTGGCGGTGGAGTGATCAGTGACCCGTAACCAGTGACCCGTGATCGGTTGTTGGCCGAGGTTGGCCGCCACTGGGCCCTCACCTCGCCCTCACCCCGGCCCTCTTCCAGTGGGAGAGGGTGAGGAGCGAGCGGCGCTGGGCCCTCACCCCGGCCTCACCCCGGCCCTCTCCCTGAGGGAGAGGGAGAGGAGCCACCGATCACCGATCACCGTTTACCGATCACCGATCACCGTTCACCGAAAACCGACCCCGAGGCAAAGATGGCGACGTTGACTTTCAACGGACGGTTGCCGGGCGTGGTTTGCCAGACCGCGCTGCCGCCGGCCGGCGAGGAGCCGCTGCGGCTGGACGTGGCCGCGTTCATCGGTTTCGCCGAACGCGGCCCGCTGCACACGCCGGTGGCCCTGGAGGACCTGGGCCAGTACCGGGCGCTGTTCGGCGGCGACCTGCAGCTGGCGCGCGACGGCGGCCGGCCGGTATATGCCCACCTGCCCCAAGCTGTCCAAGCCTTCTTCGACAACGGCGGCCGTCGTTGCTACGCTGTGCGCGTGGCCGGCGACGGCGCGCGTCCCAACCGCTTCCCCCTGCCCGGGCTGGTTAGCTGGAGCCAGGCGCAAGGCTTTCGCAGCGTGGTGGCGCCGGCCGCTTGGGTAGGGCGCTGGTCGGACGGGGTGACCGTGGCCACGCAGCTGCGGCGCCGCCCGTTGCCGTTCCAGGGGCCGCTGATCGTGACCGCACAGGAGGTAGCGTTCACGGTCGAGCTGCCCACCGACGTGAGCTTGATCGCCGGCGACGTGGTGGCCGCGCGGTTGGTCGCCGGGCTGCTGGACCTGCAGGTGGTCATGCCGGTGGCGCTGGTTCAGTCGCTGGGGACACCTGCTGCAACCGGCCGTGGGACGCCGGTGCGGGTGCACGCGATGCGATCGGCGTTGCTGGGCTTGGCCATCGCCCCGGCCGAAACCTCCCCCCAGCCGCGCGCGGTCGAGCGACTGGATGAACAGGGCTGGCAGCTTGTGGTCGATGACCCGATGGCGCTGGCGCTGGAGCACGACGCCGTGACCGGCGTGTGGCGGTTGACGTTGCCAGGGGACGTCGGCGTCGCGCGCGGCGACCTGTTGCGGCTGACGACGATGCTGGGCTCGGTGGCCTTCTTCCCGGTGACCGAGGTGGCGTTGGCCGAGGGGAGCCTATCGCCGCCCGGCGAGCCGGCCCTTGCCGCGCTGAGTGACCGCGTGCAGTGGCTGACAGCGCTGGACGAGCTGGCCTCGCCGCCGGCAGACACCCTCGACCTGGCTCAGGTGGAATTGCTGACCTTTGACCTGCATGTGCGGGAGGGTGAGGACATTGAAGCGTGGCTGGAGCGGCGGTTCAACGGTGGACCGGGCTATTGGATCGACGCCCTGGCTCCTGCGCTCACCCAGCCGGCGGAGGCAAAGAGCTTGATCACCGGTCAGCGGTCTTTGCGCCTGGCCGCGCCCGCGAGCGACGCGGGCACCGATCCGGTTTTCTATCTGCCGCTGGGCATGGATCCTCTGCTCGACGCCAGCAGCTTCGTGGGACCGCTGGTCGATGCAGACATCTCCGGCAAAGACGGCTTAGATCGGTTCGACCCCGTCTCGCTGTTCCTGGATGGTCGTCTGGCCAACCGCGGTGTGCGCGATTTGGTCAATGAGGGCGACCGCCTAACTCTGCTCGACCCGACCGGGGCGCTGCGCGGCTTGCACAGTGTGTTGCCCGTTGATGAGGTGGCGCTGATCGCGATCCCCGATGCCGCCCACCGGGCCTGGCCGGCGTTCATCGCACCGCCGGCGTTGCCACCGCTGCCGCCGCTGCCGCCGCCTGAGCCGCCCGACTGGTCGCAGTTTCAGGATTGCCCGGAACCGCCGCCGGACGTGGAGCTGTCGCCGGTCGAGGTTGTGGCACAGTTCTACACCGCATTTCAGCGCTTGGGTGACGAGGCGGCCTTGGCCTATTTGACCCAGGGGTTGATCGACCAGTTGGCAGGCCGGCCGTTGGCCGAGCTGCTGGAGGTGGAGCGCCGTCCCGATTCTTTCACGGTGGACGGACCGGCCTGCCAGGCCGGCCCCGGCATCCCCGTGCGCGTGCGGGGCGTGGTGCACCTGGTCGGCGAGGCCGATGTGGCCCACGTCTTCACTCTGGTTCACCAGACCGACGGGTGGCGCATCCATGTCGTCGCAGCGCAGACAGCGTCGCAGGCCGGCGCCGATCCCCTGCGCACCTTGGCCCTGCTGCCGGCCGTGCAGTCGCCCGGAGAGTACGACTTGGCGCCGCTGCTGGCCGTGCACGAGGCGATGGCGACCTTTGCCGCCGGCCGCGGGGATGTGGTGGCCCTGCTCAGCCTG
Organism: Anaerolineales bacterium; assembly: GCA_034432445.1. GTDB lineage: Bacteria > Chloroflexota > Anaerolineae > JAAEKA01 > JAAEKA01 > JANWYQ01. The sequence goes on along the minus strand of DAOUBX010000065.1, from coordinate 16,986 downwards.
CCGGAGCACTTCGAGCGGCGGGACGCGCTGGCATGGGCGCAGCACCTGACGAGCTCGGGCAACCTGATGGAGGGCAACGCGCTGAGCTACGCCGCGATGTACCACCCCTGGTTGCAGGTGCCGGAGCCCGTGACACCGCAACTGGCCTTGCTGCGCAGCGTGCCGCCTGACGGCGCCGTCGGTGGCAGCATCGCCAGGCGAGAACTGGCCCGCGGGCCGTGGGTCGCAGCCGCCAACATGCCGCTCCTGGGCGTGGTTGGCCTCAGCCAGGCGCTGACCGACGCCGACGCCGTGGCCTTGTTCGACGCCCAGGCCAATCTGCTGCGGCAGCAGCCCGGCCGCTTTGTGGCCATCTCCGCGCACACGTTGAGCCGTGACCCCACCCTGGTGCAGTTATCCGTGCGCCGGCTGCTGATCTTTCTGCGCAAGCTGGCGCTGCGCCGGGGCATGCAGTACGTGTTCGAGTCTAACAACGAGCGGTTTCGCCGTCGGGTCGAGATCGCCTTCGAGCGCACGCTGACCACGCTGGCGGCGCAAGGCGCGCTGACAGCTTTTCAGGTGGTCACGGGCGAGGGGCTGAACACGGCCAACGACATCGACAACGGCCGCTTTTTGATTGCGCTCAAGGTGGCCCCGGCGCTGCCCATCGAATTCATCACCGTGATGCTGCTGCGCTCCGGCGAGGGGCTGCTGCGAGCGGTGGAGGTGTAACCCATGCCCAACCCGGCGTTCGAGACCGTTGACCCACCCTACACTGCCTTTCGCTTCGAGGTTGTGCTCGACCTCGGTGACCACGCGCCGCCTGGGGTTACGAATCCCGTGTGCGACGCGGCCTTCGCCGAGTGCGACGGGCTGGAGATGTCCATCGAGCCGAAAACGGTGCGCGAGGGCGGCAACAACCGCGAGCAAATCCACCTGGTGGGCAAGGTCAGCTACGGCCAGTTGACCCTGAAGCGCGGCATGACGGCCAACTTGCAACTGTGGACGTGGATGGCCGCGGCTGCCCAGCCTGGTCGCGTGTCCCACGCCGAGGGGCGGGTGACGATGTGGGACGCGGACGGCACGCCCCGCGTGACCTTCGTGCTGCGGGAGTGCTTTCCCACCCGGCTGCGCGGGCCAGCGCTGAACGCCAAGGACGGCCAGGTGGCCATCGAGGAGCTGCAATTGGCCTATCGCAGCCTGGAAGTGCGGCCGGCCGGCGACGGCGCAGGGCTGGGCATCAGCGCCGGCTTCAGTGTGGGCGGCAGCGTGGGTTTCAGCGCCGGTGCAGGGGCCAGTTTTGGCGCGGGCGCCGGGCTCAGCGTCAGCGGCGGCGTCGGCTTGAGCGCCAGTGCCAGCGCCAGCGCCGGCTTTTCGGTTGGTTGATCACCGCGGAGACGAAGCATGGCCATTGAGAAGGCAAAACTGACGCCTCTGAAGGAAGATAACAGCGAGGACACCGACCGAGCGCTCACGGTGCAGTTCAACCCGGAGACGCTGCGCATCAGCCGGCGACGGTTCGGTTCGAGCGGCATGCAAGGCTCCAATCCCGACAAGGCCCGCCAAGCGAGCAGCCAACAGATCACCGGCCACGGCGCCACCATGTCGGTCGAGCTGCTGTTCGACACCAGCCAGGAGGACAACGTCGATGTGCTGGTGACCACAGGCAAGATCGCGGCCATGCTGGGCAGCAGCGAGACGGGCAGCACGACCGCCAACCGGGTGCGCTTCCAGTGGGGCTCCTTCATTTTTGTCGGCGTGATCGATTCCATGGACGAGACGGTCGATCTGTTCTCGGAGAGCGGCGTGCCCCTGCGCTCCACGGTCGGCCTCAGTCTGTCGCAGGGTCAGATCTCGTCGGAGCCGCGCAGCAGCAGCGCTGCGGGAGCGGGCGCGGGGATCGGCGCCGGCGTCGGGTTGAGCGCCGGCTTCTCGGCCGGTGTGAGCGCGGGCTTCAGCGCCGGTGTGTCGGCCGGGGCCGGCTTCAGCGCCGGCGCGGCCATCGGCACCCAGCCTCTCACGCTGGCGCAGTCCGGCGACACGCTGCAGAGCCTGGCCGGCCGCGCCGGCGTCGACTGGAAAGCGGTGGCCTCGGCCAACGGCGTGGACAATCCCCGCCGCTTGCAGGCCGGCGCCGTGCTCAACCTGAACGTGAAGACCTCTTAGCCGTGGGCTTGGCTTGAAGGTGACGTCGCCTCGACGACGTGCGGAAGGGTGCTATGCCGGTCATTATCAATGAGATGGAAATCGTGAGCGAGCCACCGTCGGCGCCGACTGTCCCGGCGGCCCAGACCTCGGCTGGTGATGGCGCGACGGGCCAGCTGCGGCCGATGGACCTCGAACGCATTGTGGTGCACATGCAGGCGCGCCGCTTGCGCGTTCATGCCGACTGATGGCGCCGCCAGCGCCGCATCCGGTGGTGCGCTATGGATTGTGAGCTGTGACCATGCCGGCCGATGTGACCGCTTATTTTTCGCAACCGACCTTTGCCATCGACGGCCAGACCAACGCCGATCTGGGGTCGCGCGTCCGGTCCGTGCTGGTGGAGGAGACCGGCGACGGCCTGTACCGCTGCGAGGCCCGCTTCGACAACTGGGGCCAGCGCAACGGTCGGTTCGGCTACCTGTATTTCGGCCGCGATGTGCTCGAGTTCGGCAAGACGTTCAGCGTGACCATGGGCTCCGGACAGGGCGGCGGCCAGGTGTTCGACGGCCAGATCACAGCGCTGGAGGCCGAGTATCCCCAGGGCGGTGGCTCGCAGATCGTGGTGTTGGCCGAGGACCGGCTCCAGCGGCTGCGCATGCAACGCCACACCCGCACCTTTGAGGATGTCAGCGACGAGGACATTGTGCGCCAGATCGCCCAAGAGCACAGCCTGCAGCCTGACCTCAGCCTGAGCGGCCCCACCCACCGCGCCGTGATCCAGGCCAACCAGAGCGACCTGGCCTTTATCCGTGAACGGGCGCGCAGCGTGGGCGCCGAGGTGTGGATCGAAGGAGACCGCCTGCGGGTCAAGCCGCGCGGCGAGCGATCCGGCCAAGCCGTGGAGCTGCGCTACGGCGCCAACCTGCTCTCGTTCGTCGTGCGCGCGGACCTGGCTCACCAGTGCACCGAGGTGGGCGTGACCGGCTGGGACGTGCAGGCCAAGGAGGCCGTCGACGAGATGGCCGGCGAAGCGGCCATCTCGTCCGAGCTGGACGGCGGCGTCAGTGGCAGCGCCGTGTTGAGCAGCGCTCTGGCTGAGCGGCGAGAGCGCGTGACCGCCGCCGCAGCCGCCACGACCGCTCAAGCCCGCGCCTGGGCCGAGGCCCTGTACCGCGAGCGGGCGCGACGCTTCGTGACCGGCTCCGGTCTGGCCGACGGCGACGCCCGCCTCCGCGTGGGTGCTCTGGTCAAGTTGAGCGGCCTGGGCAGCCTGTTCGACGGCCAATACGTGATCGTGCAGGTGCGCCACACCTATGACCTGGCCAACGGATTCCGCAGCGAGTTCGATGTAGAGCGTCCTGGCTTGGGGCCGGCCGAGGCTTGAGCCAAGGATTTCGACGACTGCGGAACCGACAACGGCGATTTGGAACGGCTTTGCCACCGGTTGAGTGGTGGCGGGGTCGGCGGACATACTCCGAAGTTTTCACAGTAGAAAGCACATCGTCATGAGCTTGACCAATCTGACCGGGTTGGTGCCCGGCAGCACCCCACTGAACCGCCTCATCGGCGTGTATCCGGCCCTGGTCACCGACGTGGTCGATCCGGACCAGCAGGGCCGCGTGCGGGTGCGTCTCCCCGCCCTGGCAGACTCGGCCGCCGGCTATGAGACCTGGGCGCGGCTGGCCACCCTGATGGCGGGCGGCAATCGCGGCACCTGGTTCATCCCGGATGTCAACGACGAGGTGCTGGTCGCCTTCGAGGCCGGCGATCCCAGCCATCCGGTGGTGGTGGGTGCGCTGTGGAACGGCCAGGACGCGCCGCCGGAGCAGATGGACGGCGCGGGCAACAACTATCTCAAGACCATCCTCTCGCGGCAGGGTGTGCGCGTCACCCTGGACGACACCGACGGCGACGTCAAGCTGCGCCTGGAGACGCCGGGCGGCCAAAAGGTGGTGCTCAAGGACACGCCGCCCTCGATCGAGATCAGCGACAGCACCGGCAACTCGGTCAAATTAGAGCCGAGCGGCATCACCATCACCGCCGCGGCCAAGGTCACGGTGAACGCCAGCACGGTGGAGGTGAATGCCGGCATGGTCACGGTGAACGCCGGGTTCTCGAAGTTCAGCGGCGTGGTGCAGTGCGACACGCTGATCAGCAACGCCGTGGTGAGCGCCAGCTACACCCCCGGCGCGGGCAACGTGTGGTGAGGGTAGTCCTCAGTCCCCTCAGTTCCCCGGAAACTTTAAGTTTCCGGGGAACTGAGGGGGAACTGAAGGGAACACCAGAGGTATGACATGCCAAGCATCGAATGGGTTACGCCGGCGCCAAGATGGACTACTGCGAACGGAACCCTGCGCCAGCCGCAAGTGCTGAAGCTGACAGGCGATCAGTTTCTGCCTGATTTTTTGACGGCCATGGAGGGCAAGATGCCGGGCGTCACGCCGGCCGATTTCCTCGAGGACCCTGAGCATGGCTTTGCCGACCCGGAAGACCACGACGCGCAGGGCAACCTCAAGTTGTACCACCCGGCCCACGGCCGCTTTCACCTGGTGACCGGTTCCCTGGTCTGCCGGCAGCTCGGCCTGCCCGACCGCCTGGTGGCCTTGGCCGACGGGGAGCGCGTGTCTTTCGTGGTGCGCAGGCTGGTCGAGCGGCCGGCGGCCGTGGCCAGCGCCAGCACCCTGGCTCTGGCGCCCATGGGCGTGGCCGCAGGCTTTGCCGCTCAGGCCGAATTGGGTGTGGCCCAGGGAGCTCTCTTGGCCGCGGCGGTCGCCACGGTCCAAGTGGAGCAAGCCTGGGTGGACGAGGGCCCGCAGCGCGGCTGGCGCGACCTGGTGGACGACAAGGGCCAGCCGGTGGCCGTGCGGCCCGACGAGGAGCGCTTTCCGCTGCACCCGGCGAGCGTGGCCAACGGCAATGGTGCCGGCCCGCGCAAGGTGTTCTACGGCTATGTGGCGGTTGGCAACCGCGAGAAGTATCAAGAGCGCCGCCCCGTGACCGAGGACGACCCGGCCGAGGCGCTGCACCGGTTCGAGCTGGACGTGCGCAGCTCCTCTACCGTCGACGGCGACTACGACTTCCGGATGGATGAGCTGACCGATCGGGTTCTCGAGCCGTGGCGCGGCATCTACACCGCCCTAAACAAGGCCGACCGGCTGGAGGCGCCCTTCGATGAGAAGCTTGGCGAGTTCTCGCTGTACCTGATCCTGGACATGGCCGATTGGCTACAGCGCAACCTGCCTGAGGTGTTCCTGCGCATCACGCAGGGCACGGCTTTGCCGGCTGGCTCCAAGCGGGCGGCGTTGGTGGCCGAGCTGCAGCAGCTGCGCGTGAAGGTCAACGGCTACGAAAGGACGCTGGCGCAGGCCATCGACGACCTGGCGCCTCACCTGGACTTGGTGCGCGGGCAGGGCGAGGAGCCGGCAGCGCAGTACAACGTGCGCGATGCCCGGCGTATGGCCCCTGGCCCGGCCTTTGACCTGCGCAATGACCCCGCATACTTCATTAACCGGCCAGCGCCGGCTGCGTCGCTACACCGGGCCTTCCAGGAAGCCCTGGCCGAAAGCTCGTCGCCGCCCGACGTGCCGCCGGCGGTTGTCGACTTGTTGCAGGATCAGGTGGTGCCGGCCGAGGCGGAGCCGGGGGCCGCGGCCGACGGCGGGGTGTACGTCTTGCGGCTGGTCTACGAGCGGCCCGGCTGCCCACCCGTCGTTAGCCAGCCGACGCCCGCGCTCACTTTTGCGCGCTTCTTCGACCCGGACGCGCCCGCGCGGCACATCCGCATCGAGCTGCCCAGCATTGCCATGAAGGACCTGCGCCGCTACAAGCGCGGGGTGGGTATGCAGATGACCCCCGAACTGCGGGATGTGATGAAGCGGGTGCAGAAGAGCATGTTGGACGGCGACGGGCTGGTCGGCTCGGCTGGCGGCTGGGAACTAGGCATGATCTGCTCCTTCTCGTTGCAGATCATCTTCCTGGTGGCCTTCATCGTGATGTTCATTTTCTTGATCGCCTTCAACTTCATCTTTTGGTGGTTGCCGTTCTTGAAGATCTGTTTCCCGATCCCGAAGAAGAAGTGACGGCAAGGCGCGGTGCACAACGACTTTACGTGCTCGACACTTTCGGCGCTAGACCACGGCACTTGACCGTTCGTTGCAAGTGCCGGGCACCGACCGACGAGACCAGCTCAACGAAGCATGACGAGGCGTGGCATGGCAAACACGGCAGACCTGTACGGGCAGGGTATCGGCTTTCCACCGCGCATCGCTCCGAACGGCCAGATGGTGTGGTCGGTGGGCGAGCTCAATGTGCGCGAGTCGATCTGTATCATCCTACGAACACGGCGCAACGAGCGGCTGATGCGGCCCGACTTCGGCTGCGGGCTGGACCGCTATCTGTTCGAGCCTGCCACCGTGAGCACCTTGCGCTTGATCCAGGAAGAGGTCAAGACAGCGCTGCAGCGCTGGGAACCGCGCGTGACCCTAGATGACGTCATCGTGGCCACCCATCCCACCGACCCGCGCGCCGTCGACATCACCGTGGTCTACACACTGATCGCAACCCAACAGCGCGAGCGGCTGAGCATGACCGTGGCGTTGCAAGCATAGGAGCACCGGCGATGCCAATCACCATCCCCCCACTGGATGATCGCACTTTCGAGCAGCTTTTCGCGGAGGCCAAGGCCCGCATTCCGGTGCACACGCCGGAGTGGACCAACTTCAACGACAGCGACCCCGGCATCACGCTGCTGCAGCTTTTTGCGTTCATGACGGAGAACCTGCTCTATCGCAGCAACCGCATCCCGGAGGCGAATCGGCTCAAGTTCCTGACCCTCCTCGGCGTGCCCTTGCAGCCGGCCACACCTGGCCAGGGATTGGTGGTCTTTCGCAACGAGCGGGGGCCGACCCAGGCGTATCCGTTGGAGGCCGGGATCGAGGTGCGGGCCGGCAAGGTGCCTTTCCGCACCCGCACGGCCGTCTGTATCCTGCCTGTGACGGCAGCGGTGTTCTACAAGCGACCGGTGAGCGACCTAGACGAGGCCACCCTGGCCCAGTACCGCTTGTTGTACGACTCTTTCTTGGAGACCGACAGCGATCAACTGAAGTTCTACAAGTCCTCCCCGCTGGAGGCCCCCGAGACCGGCAAGCCGTTGCCCGTGGTGGACCTGGCCGACAGCGTCAACGGCGTCATCGACCGCTCGCTGTGGGTGGCGCTGGTCGGGCCGCGCAACGTGTCGGTGGACGCCGTGCGCGCGGCCATCGGCGGCCAGACCCTGACCCTGGGCCTCTACCCGGCGCTGGCGTGCGAGGGGCTCACGCTGGAGCCGCAGGCTTTCGAGCCGCAACGGGTGCCGGACCCCGGCCTGGTGTTCGAGATCGCCGCGCCGGAGCCGTCCGGCACCCCGGGCGTTGGGGTCGGCGCGCCGCGCTATGTGCGCCTGGACGTGGAATATGCCGAGAACGTGCTGGAGCAGCCCGGCATCGTGCGCGTGACCCTGCCGGAATACGAGAAGCTCCTGGTGTGGGACTTTGACCCCCAGGAGGAGGGCGCCGGGGACTATCCGCCGCTGGTCGAGGATAAGGCGCTGGCAGCGCGCATCGTCACCTGGATCCGCATCCGTCTGCCCGACGCCAGCACCGACGTGGACAGCAAGCCATTGCAGGCGGCTCGCCTGAGCTGGGTCGGTGTGAACGCGGCGCGCGTGCTGCAAGCTGTGCCCGTGACCCACGAGCGGCTGGGCACAGCCACCGGCGCGCCTGACCAGTCCTTCAAGGTGGCCAACACGCCGGTGATCGTCGGCTCTCCAGTTCCCCGGAAACTCCCAGTTTCCGGGGAATTGGCAGGCGAGGGCGCCACCTTCATCCTCGAAGTGCAAAACGCCGACGGCGGCTGGGACAACTGGCAGCTCACGGACGACCTCTTTGCCGCCGGCCCAGATGACCAGGTCTTTGCGTTGGATCCGGAGTCTGGTGTGGTGACCTTCGGCGATGGGCTGCGGGGCAAGCGGCCGCCGCTGGGCCGAGCCATCCGCGCCAGCTACGAGTACGGCGGCGGCCCGGACGGGCTGGTGGCCATCGGCGCCATCAACAAGTGCGCCGTGTTGCCCGGCGGTTTCAAGCTCGACAACCCACTGCCGACCTGGGGCGCCGAGAGCGGCGAGACCGCAGCCGACGGCGAGCGCAACATCCCGCGCTATCTCAAGCATCGCGATCGCCTGGTGACCGCCAGCGACTTCCGCGACCTGGCTTTGCGCACGCCGGGCGTGGACATGGGCCGGGTGGAGGTGTTGCCGCTGTACAACCCGGACCACCCCAATCAGCCCTGGCCCGGCGCAGTGACTATGATGGTGATCCCGAAGCACCACCCGGTGCATCCCGACGCGCCTGAGCCTGACATCCTGTTTCTCAACGCGGTCTGCCAGTGGCTGGACCCGCGGCGGCTGGTGACTACGGAGATCTTCGTGCGCGGGCCGGTGTACGTGCCGATCTGGGTGTCGGTGGGCATCACCACCATGGCCGGCTACAGCCGGGAGCAGGTGCGCCGCGACGTGCGCGCGGCCCTGCGCGATTACTTGTCGCCTTTGATCGGCGGGCCGCCCGTGGCGGGCGCTGCCGACCTAGACCCGGTCTGTCCAGGTTCCACGGCCGACGGGACGAGCAGTGTCTGCCCGCCCGGCCGCGGCATCGGCTGGCCGCTGGCGACCGAGGTGCGTCGCCAGGACTTGGCTGCCGTGGCCACCCGCGTGACGGGCGTGCGCTTTGTCAACGATGTCAAGCTGGGCGTGCTGGGTCCCACCGGCGCCGCGCTGACCGACGTGGAGACGGTCAAGTTGGCCGGCCTGCAACTACCGCGGCTGGAAGGTCTGAGTGTGGCCGAGGGCGCGGCCGAGGACCTGGCCAGCCTGCTGGGCTTGCAGCCGTCCACCACCGTCCCGCCCACCCTGGTGCCCGTGCCGGTGTTGCCGAAGACGTGCTAGTGGGCGAACGACTGTAGTCGTTGGGAATCGCAAGAGGTCTTTTCGTGGACGTCAATCAGACCCGATTTCACCTGCTCTATGGCCCGGACGATTGGGGCGCCTGTCACGTGAACGGCAGCCAGCAGTCCCTGGCCGAGCTGTGGCGCGAGCACAAGGACCCGCCGCTGGAGTGGCGCGGTGAGACCCACACGCTGCAGTTGACGCGCGTTCTGTCGCTGTGGCGCAGCGTGCGCGGCCGGCGGTCGCCGCCCCTGGACCTGGCGCGGCGCCGCGGCGCCGCGGCCGACCGCTACGGCCACTGGTACTGGATCGACGCGAGCGAGACGGGCATCCGCCGGTTGCCGTTCGGCCAGCGCCACTCCCAGGCGTGGTGGAGCGTGACCGACCTCGATCGTTCTTGCGCTCCGGAAGACGCCGGCGCCTTTGCGCCCAAGGCGCCGGTCAAGCCGCGGTCAGGCCTCTTGCGCGGGCTGGCCGTCACCACTCGCCACTTTTTGGTGGTGGGGGACTGGCTGGCCCACGGACTGTGGGTGTTCGACCTGCACGGCGGCGGCGCGCCGCTGCTGCTGCAGTGGCCGGAAGACGAACCCTTTGCGCCGTGGGACATGGCCGCCACGGCCGACGGCGGCTTGCTGGTGCTGGACCACGACTTCCGCCGCTATTGGCGGCTGGACGCCGACTTCCGGCTGTTGGTCGACCGCTCGCCAGCCGAGGACGCGCTCTTCCAACCCAGCGCGAACGCCTCCCCGCGGCAGCGGGACCACGCGCCGGCGCTTCCCCATGGCTATGCCTTGTTGCCCGGGCCAATGCCCGCGCCGCAATCGCCCGTGAGCATCGAGCCGGGCGACGACGACCGCGTGTGGATCCTGGACACCGACCCCAATCGGCCCTACTCGATCGTGTACGAGTATCGCGGCAGCGTGCAGTTAGCTGCCTATTCCCTGGAGAACGCGGTCACGGCCGTGGACCCGGCGCAAGGCGAGGGCGCGGTGACGCAGGTTTCGCTGGCCGCCCACGACTTTGTGCGCCGCCGTGGGCTGCTGGGAGCAGGCGGCGAGGCCGCCGACGCGCCGGAGGTGCTCTATCTGGCCGAGCGCGAGGGCAATCAGGTGGTGGCGTTCGCGGTGGACCGGGGCGAGGGGCAGTTGGTCGATCAGCCCGACCTTTTCCCGTTGCGGCGGTGGGAGGCCAAGGCGCTGGCGGCGGCCGGCGACGGCATTTACTACGACTTCGCCGATCGTTGGGTGCCTTTGCAGCCCTTTGCCGAGTGCGAGTACGCCGGTCGGGCCGTGCTGACGACGCCTGTGCCCACAACGTCCGGCGTGGTGGGTGCGCCGTTCGACAGCGGCATGGTGGGCTGTACCTGGCACCGGCTGATGCTGGACGCCCAGGTTCCAGCCGGCGCTGCCGTCTCTGTGCGGGCGCGCGCGGCCGATGAGCCGGACCTGCTGACGCAGATGACCTGGCTGCCGCAGCCCACGCCGTACCTGCGCAGCGGCGGCGCGGAGCTGCCCTTCTTCGACCCGTGGGCCGCAGATCCCTTGCCCGGCGAGCGCACCGGCACCTGGGAGCTCCTCTTCCAGGGCGTCAAGGGCCGCTACCTGCAACTCGAGCTGACCCTTCAGGGCACCGGGCGGTCGACGCCGGCCCTGCGCAGCCTGCGCGCCTGGTTCCCACGCTTTTCATACCTGGACAACTACCTGCCCGCCATCTATCGCGAGGAGCCGGGCCCGGCCTCGTTTCTGGAGCGTTGGTTGGCCAACGTCGAGGGCTTCTACACCCAGCTCGAAGATCAAATCGAGCACGTGGCCACTCTGTTGGACCCGCGCACCGCGCCGGCCGATGCGCTGGACTGGCTGGGCTGTTGGCTCGGTGTGGTGCTCGATCCTCTGTGGACGGAGCCCAAGCGCCGTTTCTTCATCCGCCACGCCGATCGCTTCTACCGTCGGCGGGGCACGGTGGCGGGCGTGTTGACCGCCCTGCGGCTCTTCTTGGACGATTCGGTGGACGAAGGACTGTTCGATCCTGCGTGCCTGGCCCGCGGCCGGGTGCGCCTGGTGGAGCGCTTTCGCACGCGCGACGTTGGCGGTGTGGTCTTCGGCGATCCCACCGACCTCGGCCCTGGTGGCCGTCGTCCCGTGACCGCCAAGGATGTGGCCGAGGCCGCTCACCGCTTCACCGTGCTCGTGCCTCACGACCTGACCGTTGAGCAACGCGCCATGGTCGAGCGCATCGTCACGCTGGAGAGGCCGGCGCACACCGCGTTCGACTTGAAGGTGTATTGGGCGCTGTTCCGCGTCGGTGAGGCCCGGCTGGGGCTGGACACCGCGCTGGGCTACAGCAGCCGCTTCGAGCCCTTTACTCTGGGAGATACCTATCTAGCCGACGGCTTCCTGCCGCCGCCTTACCCCTTCGATATCGAGGACCGGATCGTCGTCGCCCGAGATCGCCTCGGCGACCTGCCGGCTTTGTGACCACGAGGAGAGTACGATATGCCTGCGATTGTCAGCAAAAAAGCTTCCGGCGTTTCGGCAGCGAGCAACGGCAACGGCGCCCTGCAGCGCTGCGCATCCCTGGCCAACGGCGCGCTGCGCCCGGATCAGCGGGTGAACTATGAGTTCGGGTTGGTGTTGGGGGTTGACGACTTCCGCCAGGAGCAGCTCTATTTCCTGGAGAAGGACTATCTGCACAACCGCGGGCTGCACGGCTATGGCACGGTGTTCGGTCTGGAGGTGACGGCCGGCCGGCCGGCCGACAGCAGCGACGAGATGCTGATCACCGTCAGCCCCGGCATGGGCATCGACCAATTTGGCCGGCCGATTGTCATTCGCGAGGAGCAGTGTGCGCGGCTAGGCGCCTGGTACGCCAAGCAGGTGCAGAACGGCACCGCGCCGCCGGCCGACGAGGCCGGCGGCCAGCGCTGTTACGTGGTGGCAGGGTACGACGAGTGCCTGGACGCGCTGGTGCCCATCCCTGGCCAGCCGTGCAGCAGCAGCGAGAGCACCATGGCGCCCTCGCGCATCCGCGACGCCTTTACCCTGGAGCTGCGCTGGGACGCGCCGCGCATGGCCGCCTGGAACGCCGTGCGCGCCTTCGCCGACTTGCTGAACGGCGTCCGCTTTGTGCCCGGCCTGGCAGAGGCCGACTCGGACGAGGACGAGATCATCGCGCTGGTGCGCACCTTGACCCAGCCGCCCGCTTTCGACCCTTGCGCGCAGGCGGCCGCCGGCCCCGTGGCCTCACCCCCCGTGACGCTGCAGTTGCCGCTGGAGACCGCGCGCGAGGCGCTGGACCGCGTCTTCACCGTCTGGGTCACCGAGGTGCGGCCGGCCATCCAGGGTCAGGCTGACTTGATCGACCCCGGCAGCGATACCGACGTGGAGGCCGGCATCCTGCTGGCCTGCATCGACTTCACGCCCGCAGCGGGCTTTGCCGTGAGCGCGCCCAAGATCGACGCTGCCAGCGTCGACGACGGCGGCCGGCCCTTCCTGCTGCACACCCAGTTGATCCAGGAGCTTTTGCTGCTGGGTGGCCAGCAACAGGAGGCGATCAAGGAGCTGCACGAGTTCGCAACGCTCCAGGTGCACGGCAGTCACGAGCTGTGGGCCTGGCTGCACCACCCGGCCGCGCTGGAGTTCACCGGCGACCCACTGGCGGCCCTCACCTTGACAGCCAACGGCCAGGAGCTCAAGCTGGACCAGGTGGAGCCGCTGGCCGGGTTCGACAACGTGGCCGTCATCACCACGGCCGCGGCCGTCGCCCACGAGCTGGAACCGGCCGCCCGGCTGGCGTTGACGGTGGATCTGACCGCGCTGCGCGAGGTGGGTGGCGCAGGGCTGCTCGACGTGCTGGCCGCGGCGGCCTACGACTACGTGGGCCGGGACGGCGACAGGCTCACCGTGTATGGCGCTGTCGAGCGCATCCTGCCCAGCCGCGACCTGGTCACGGTGCGCGCGGAGCGCACCGAGGCCGGCGTCGAGCTCGTCCTGTGGTTCCACACGGACGCGCCGGTGCGCCTGCCCAAGACGATACCGGTGACGCTGGGTCAGGGTGGTCCCACGCTGCCGTTCGAGGCGCAACCTGCAGACGAGGATGGCCGGTTGGCCTACCGTTGGCGGCTGGCAACGTCGGCCGACGTGGCGCTGACGCCGGGCATGGGCCTGCTGCTGGCGTTCGACACGCGCGGTATCGCCGTGGGCAAGGCCCGGACGGCGCTGGCCGATGTCATCGAAGCCGAGCATCTCTCCTTCCTGGGCTTCGACGGCCGCCAGACGATCTGGGTCTACTACGAGATCGAGCTGCCCCAGGAGGTCGTGATCCCGCCCCCGCCGCCGGTCGAGATACCCTGGGACGAGGTGTTCCAGCGCGTGGCGCTGCAACTGCCCACGCAGCCTTTCGTGACCATCACGCCGATCCTGATCAACTCCGACCAGACGCTGATCGAGCTGTGGTTTCACGTCGACCGGCGCTTTTCTGCTGCTGAGGCCGTGATCTTTATGGATGACCAGAAGCCACCCCCATTTCACGTTTTCAGCGAGCGCTCCAACAGGCTGGCCGGTCGCAGCAACCCAGCAGGTGACGTCACTCAGCCGCCAAAGCTGATCGAGATACCGCAAGACCGCATGTTGGTCAACGCAGTGCAGTCGAACGTGTATCAGTTGACTATCTTCAGTGACATCTGGAAAGAGTTCGGATCCAACTACCTGCGCTTTGCCTTCCCGTTCGACGCCACCCGCCTACTCATCGGCGGCGGTGATGTGCCCCTGGCAGATTACATCAAGGAGACCCGCATCAAGTTCGAGGGCCACAATGGCGAAGACGCCATCGTCGCTTTCTGCCGCGTGACCGGCGCAGGAGGGATCGGATGACCAGTCAATTCTTGCAGACGACCTTCGCCGACGGCCTGCGCATGCCGAACTACGTGAACGGCCGGCTACTCAGCGCGGAGGACCTGCGCGCTGACCAGGCGGCGACGCTGGCGCGGCTGGCAAGGCTGGGCAAGGCGACCGGCCACGGCGTCGTCGAGGGCCTGATGGTGACCCAAGCCGGCACCGCCAGCGTGCAGGTCACGGCCGGCCTGGGCGTGGTGCCCGCGGGCCACCTGCTGCGGCTGCCGGTCACCGTGACCCTGCCTCTCAAGCCGGAGGGGGGCGCAGCGTCCGTGTCCGACCTGGGGCTGTTCCGCGACTGCGCGTTTGCTGTGGGCAACGGCGGCGGCAGCTCCCTGGCCGACGGCGCCTACGTGCTAACGGCCGTGCCGACCGCGCAGACGGAGGGTCAGGCGCCACTCAAATCGACAGCCGGCAGCGCCTTGCCCGCGGGCTGCGCGGCAGCCTGGGAGGTGGAAGGGGTCCAGTTCAAGGCCATCCGGCTCACCGCGTTCGGCGTGGGCGGCGCGGGCGCCACGGACAAGAACCGCCCCAACCGGCTGGCCCACTGGTGTTTTGGCAGCGAGAACTTGCGCCGCCTGCCCCCTGACCCCTTCCGCTTTGCCGACGACTACGGCGGCTTGGCGTCGGTGGCGGCGGTCGACCTCACCGACTGCGACCTGCCCCTGGCCGTCTTCTACTGGCAAGGGACCGGCATTGCGTTCGTCGAGCCGTGGGCGGTGCGCCGCCGGCTGATCCACCCCCTGCCCTCGGCGGACTGGCGCGGCCTGCTGGCCGAGACGCGCATCGCCGACGCCGAGGCGCGCTTCTTACAGTTCCAGGATCAGGTGAGCCGCTTGCTGGCCGCGGGCAGCGTCGCCACGCTCAAGGCCGTTGACCACTTTCGCTACCTGCCGCCCGTGGGCTATCTGCCCATTCGGCCGCCCCAGTTTCTGGTGGATCACCTGGTGAACCAACTGCTGGAACAGCTCAAGAAGACCAAGCTCACCGGCGGCTCCCACTTTGTCAAGGCGGGGCAAAAGGTCAGCAAGTCGGCAAAGTTGAGCAACTCGTGGGCCTTGGCCCTGGGCAACGAGGCGCACGCCGCCCTGTTCAACACGCAGCCGTTGATGAACGTCCTGCTTGAGGCGCAACTGGCGGCCGGCGTCGTGCTACAGCCCGCAGCCGATGCCATCGTCGCGCAGCCCAAGGCGTCCGTCGAGGAGCTGCTGCGCGAGCAAACTCTGGCCGCGCTGCCCAAGGCCGGGTTCGAGCTGTTGACCTTCTTCGGCGCGGCCATGCCGGAGAATATCTACTTGATCGACGGCGAGTCCGTGGACTTCTACCTGCAACGGTCGTGGTTCGACGAGGCCATCGACTTGACGGCCAGCCCGCGTTTCGACGTGTACCTGGTGCAGGAGGTGTGGCTGCGGCTGGTGGGCGCGGCGATGCTGCAGGCCATCGACACTGTGCTGGCCGGACGCACCGCGAGCGTGCGCCAGGCGGCCAAGGTGCAGTTGGCGGCTCTGCTGCCGCCGGCAATTCCGGGCGTGGCCGACGTGCCCTACGCCATGTTCGTCAAACAGCCGCGGCCTAAGGTGGCCGTGCCGGTGCAGAAGCCGTCCGCGCCGCCGGCGGGCATCACCGGTAACGTCGCCGTCTGGCACGGCTTCGACGCCGCGGGCGCCGAGGCCAAGGTGCTGCAATCCTTTGCTGCCCAAGTGCAAAAGGACAACCCAGGGCTCAAGCTCACCCTGCAGGCCGTGCCGGGCGAGAGCCTCAACCAGCAACTGGCGGTCGCCGTGTCCGCCGGCAACGCGCCTGATCTGGTGCTGTGGCGCGACCAGTTCTTGGCCGAGTGGGTTCAGGGCGGCCTGGTGCAGCCGCTGACCGGCCTGGCCAGCGTGCACCCCAACACGCTGCCGGTGGCTCAGAAGGCCATGGTGCACGACAAGGCGCTCTACGGCATTCCCCTGATCTTGGAGACCATGGCGCTACACCTGAACGAGGAATTGCTCAAGGAGTTTGGTCTGACCGCGCCCAAGACGGTCGACGAGCTGGTGGCCGTGGTGGAGCACTTCTCAACGGGCCACTTCCGTGCCCTGTTGCCCGGCTCGTTGGTGTTTTTGTATGGGCTCTTCGTGGCTGAGGGCGGCCCATTGCTGGACGAAGCCGGTCAATGTGACCTAAAGGCGTTCATGGCCGGCTTCGAGCTGGTGCAACGGCTGGTGCGCAACGGCGCGTTGTTCGTGGACTATGAGCAGGCGTCGCAGACATTTCGCGGTCGCAAGAGCCCGTTGACCATCGATGGTTCGTGGGCGCTGGCCCAGAACGAGGAGAGCCTAGAAAACAACCTGCTGATCGCTCCTCTGCCGCCGGGTCCGGCTGGCCCGGCGCGGCCGCTGGCCTTTGTGCATGGGTTCTACCTGGTGCAGGGCAGCCAGAACAAGGCCGCGGCGGCTCAGGTGGCGGAGCTGTTGGCGGCGGAGGAGGTGCAGAAGGCGCTGGCCAAGGATGCGAACCGCGTCCCTGTGATCGCCAGTGTCCCGGTGAACGATCCGCTGCTGGCCGTGTATGTCGAGGCGGCCACCGCAGCGCACGCCCTGCCCGCCTTCCCCGGCCTGTTTACCTGGGTGGGTGCCATCGACAAACTGATCGTCGACGTGGTCAACGGCCTGCCGCCCGATGCGGCAGCCAACGAAGCCTGCAAAATTATCTCGTAGCTACTCAGGTGCCGGGCACTTACGACTGACCAGATGCAAGTGCCCGGCACCTATGGCTGACATCGCAAGAGGGAATGGCATGACAGTCCTTTCGGGTCCGTCGAGAGACCAGGACGGTCAGACCGACCGATAGCGGGTTTTCTTGCTCGGCAACGGCGGTGACCATGGAACCGGTGACGCGCGATCAGATCGGAAGGTTAGTGGTGCGCTGGCGCGGGCCGGCGGCCGAGGCGCGCACTCCGGCCACGCGGTTGCGCGCCGAACGCCACCTGGCCGCGGTCGACTGGCAGCCGCC